>JBNGDM010000216.1:0-5972 GCA_049975105.1 Rhodovulum sp.
CGCCAGCCCGAGGACGAGGCCGAGGCGCTGAGCGGCGCCGCGCGGGCGCTGTTCCGCGCGATTGCCGCGGGCGATGTCGCCGCCGCGCGCGCGGCCCTCGCCGGTCTGGACGAGATCGATGCGCGCCACGGCCCGCTGGAGGAAACTGCCCTTTATCACGCGCTGTCGGTCGAACGGCGTTCGACCGAGATGGTGCGGATGCTGCTGGACGCCGGCGCCGACCCGAATGCCGGCATGGCCGAGGGGTATCGCCCGCTGCATGCGGTGGCGGCCTATCCCTCGGGATGGGAGTCGGCGGCGACCAAGGCGCTTCTGGCAGACGCGCTGGTGGCGGCCGGGGCCGATATCGAGGCGCGGACCACGGGCTGGGGCTGGACGCCGCTGCACCGCGCCGTCCTGGAGGGCCAGGCCGACGAGGTCGAGGCGTTGCTGCGCGCGGGCGCCGACCCCAACGCGCCCTTCGACGGGCGGTCCGAACCGTGGTTCACCGCCGGCCGACTGCCCCTGCAGATCGCCGGTCACGACACGGCCAAGGTGCGGCTTCTGCTGGAATACGGGGCCGATCCGCGGCGCCCCGACGCGCTGGGCGAGGATACCGCGACCTATCTGCGCGCGCTGATCGTCGAACATGTCGCCCACCGCGCCGAAGAGGACGCCCAGCGCAAGGGGCTGGAAAGCTCGTTGGCGCTGGTCCGGGGCTGGCCGTCGCGGACCTGACGCCGCTCAGGGCAGCACCGCCAGCCACAGCCAGACCGTCAGGATCGAGACCGCCGTCCCCAGCAGCACCGAAGACGCCGCGACCCGCCGCGCGGCGCCGTACATGTTGGCGAAGATATAGGTGTTGACCCCCGGCGCCATCGCCGCGGTCAGCACCGCCGAGCGGAATTGCCCGGTCTCCAGTCCCAGCCGCGTGCCCATCGCCCAGGTCACTGCCGGGTGCAGCACCAGCGACACCGCGCAGGCATACAGGATCACCCGCAAATCGCCCTCGGGCCGATAGCGCACCAGAACACCACCCAGCCCGAACAGCGCCGCGGGCAGCGCGGCGCGGATCATCAGGTCCAGCGCGTCGGCCACCACCCCGGGCGTCGCCAGCCCCGACAGGTTCACCGCCATCCCCAGCGCGATCCCGATCACCAGCGCGTTGCGGAACATCGCCCGCAGGATCGCGCCCCCGGTGCGCGCCAGCCCCGTGCCGCGGTTGCGCACGATCTCCATCGCGGTCAGGCCCAGCCCGTAGCAGAACGGCGAATGGATCGCGATGATCGCGTAGTTCGGTGCCAGCGCGTCCGCGCCATAGGCCCGTTCGGTGATCGGCAGGCCCAGCAGCAGCGAGTTCGAGAACAGCCCGATGAACCCGATCGACACGCTGTCTTCCCAGCTGCGGCCAAAGATCAGCCGCGCGCCCAACAGCCCCACGATGAACCCGCCCGTGGCCCCGGCATAGAAACCGGACAACAGCCGCCAGTCGAAGCTTTGGCCCAGGTCCAGCGTGGACACCGCCCGGAATAGCAGGCAGGGGATCGCGAAATTCTGGGTGAATTTCATCAGCCCGTCGACCGCGTCCGCGCTGAACAGCCCGCGCCAGGCGGCCACATAGCCGAAGCCCATCACCAGGAAGACCGGCAGGATGACCTCGATCAGCGCCTGCATCAGGCCGGCAGGCTCAGCACCATCCCGTCATGGGCGGGGGTGACATGGGCCGGGGTCTCGGCCGCCACGGTCGCGTAATCCAGGTCGATATGCATGTTGGTCAGCACCGCACGGGCCGGGGCCAGCCGCTCGATCCAGTCCAGCGTGCGTTCCAGGTGGAAATGCGTGGGGTGCGGGCTGCGGCGCAGCGCGTCGATCACCAGGATCTCCAGCCCCTCCAGCAAATCCAGGCTTTCGTCATAGATTTCCGACACGTCGGGCAGGTAGGCCAGCCCCGCGATGCGGAATCCCAGCGCGTCGATCGCGCCGTGGTTCACCCGGAACGGCACCAGAGTGATCCGCCCGCCCGGCCCGTCCACATGCACCGGCCCGTCGATCGTGTGCATGTCCAGGATCGGCGGATAGGGCGATCCCTCGGGCTGGATGAACGCATAGCCGAACCGCGCGAACAACGCGTCCTGCGTGGCGCCATCGGCCCAGACCGCCAGCCGCTCGCGGGTGTTGAACACGATCTGGCGCAGATCGTCGATGCCGTGCACGTGGTCGGCATGCGAATGGGTATAGACCACCGCGTCCAGCGTGCCGACGCCCGCCTGCAACAGCTGCGCGCGCAGGTCGGGCGAGGTGTCGATCAGCACCCGCGTGGTGCCGTCGGCGCCCTCGCGTTCGACCAGCATGGAACAACGTTGGCGGCGGTTCCGCGGGTCATCGGGGTCGCACGCCCCCCAATGCCCGCCCAGCCGCGGCACGCCGCCTGACGAGCCGCAGCCCAGGATGGTAAAGCGCAACGCCCCGCTCACGCCGGTGCCCGCCACGCGGCGGCCTTGGCAAACAGCCGGTCAAAGTTTTCCTGCGTGCGGGCGGCAAAGTCCGGGTAATCCAGCCCGAAGACCTCGGCGCCCACGCGGGCGGTGTGCACGGTGAACCCCGGTTCGTTGCGCTTGCCGCGATGGGGCGGGGGTGCAAGGTAGGGCGCGTCGGTTTCCACCAGGATGCGGTCCAGCGGCGCAGCGGCGAAAATGTCCCGCAACTCCTTCGACTTCGGGAAGGCCGCGATGCCCGACATCGACAGGTAAAAGCCGAGGTCCAGCGCGGCCCGGGCAAGCTTCGCCCCCGAGGAAAAGCAATGCATCACGCAGGCATAGGCGCCCGCACGGTGTTCCTCGGCCAGGATGCGGGCCATGTCCTCGTCGGCGGCGCGGGCATGGATGATGAGCGGCAGGCCCGTCTCGCGCGCGGCCTCGATATGGAGGCGCAGGCTGTGCTGCTGCACCTCGGCGCTTTCGGCGGTGTAGTGGTAATCCAGCCCCGTCTCGCCGATGCCCACGAATTTCGGGTGGCGGGCCAGCGCGACCAGTTCGTCGACGGTCACCATCGGCTCCTCGGCCGCGCTCATCGGGTGGGTGCCGGCGGCGTAGAACACCGGGTCATAGGCCTCGGCGATCTGGCGGACCTGGGGTTCGTTGCGCAGGCGGGTGCAGATCGTGACCATCCGCGTGACGCCGGCCGCGACGGCGCGGCCGATCACCTGGTCCAGCTCGTGGCCGAAATCGGGGAAATCCAGGTGGCAGTGACTGTCGGTGATCTGGGGGGTCTGGTCGCTCATCTTGCCTCAGGCGGCCAGCCGGCCGGCCGTCTCGTCCATCCTCAGAACCGTATCAAGGATGAGCGAGGCAGGGTCAAGGTTGACGGCCCGGCCCTGGCGCGCGCGGGCCGACAGCATCTGCGCGGCCTCGGCCCAGCCGCGGGCGGCGGCGGGACCAGGGGCAAGCCGGGTCAGCATCGCGGCCTCGCCCGGCGCGGCCTCGGGGGGCGGGCTGCCCGTGGCCCCGGTCCGGGCGAGACGGGCCAGCAAAAGCTCGATCAGCCGCAGCGTCAGGTCGAAGCGTGCCTCGGCCTCGCGCCCCGCGGCGGCCTGCGCCAGCTTGATCGCGCGTGGCCGGTCCAGCCGCCGCTGCTCTGCGAACAGGCCGACGAGATCGCCATAAAGCGACAGCCCGTCCAACTGCGCCAGCCGGATCGCCTCGCCGACCGACCCGCCCGACAACTCGGCCAGCGCAACCGGGTCGGCCGCCCCGTTCTGGCCCGCGGCGGCCAGCGCCCGCGCCATGTCGCCGGGGGCCAGGGGCGACAGCCGCAATTCGCGGCAGCGCGAGCGGATCGTCGGCAACAGCCGCGCGGGCTGGTGGCTGACCAGCAGAAGCGTGGCGTTCGCGGGCGGTTCTTCCAGCAGCTTCAACAGCGCGTTGGCGGCGCTGGGGTTCATCTCGTCGGCGGCATCCACGATCACCACGCGCCGCCCGCCCTCGGCGGCCGCCATTCCGAAGAACCCGTGCAGCCGGCGCACCTCGTCCACGGTGATGACTGCTTTCAGGCGTTTCGCCTTCTCGTCCCAGGCCCGCCGGATCAGCAGCAACCCGGGTTCCGACAGCGCCGTCACCCGGTGCGCGACCGGGTGGTCGGGGTCGATCGCCAGCCGGTCGGGGGCCGGGGGGGTATCCCCGAACAGCCCCGCCGCGCCGTCTGCGGGCTGCGCCAGCAGGAACCGCGCGATGGCCCAGGCCAGCGTCGCCTTGCCCACCCCACGCGGCCCGGTCAGCAGCCAGCCATGGTGCATCCGCCCGCCCGCGACCGCCTCCAGGAACGCGGCCTCTGCCGCGTCCTGCCCGATGACGCGGGGCGTCTCGCGCGGGTGCGGCGCGCCTTCGACCCGGTCGGGTTCGGGCAGGGCGTCTGCCTCGCTCATGCCAGCGCGCCCTCGATCAGCGCGGCGATTTCGGCGGCGATGGCGTCCTCGGCGCGGTCCGCATCGACCACCCGGCAGCGATCCGCGAATTCGAGGGCCAGGTCCAGGAACCCGGCCCGCATCCGCGCCTGCATCTCGACGCCGAAATCCTCGAACCGTTCCTCGGTGCCGTTGCGCCCCTTGGCGCGCCTCAACCCCGTATCGGGGGCCATGTCGAGGACGAAGGTCAGGTCCGGTTCGCGCCCGATCATCAGCGCGTGCAGCTTGTCGACCGTGCGCCGCAGGTCGCCCCGCGTGATGCCCTGGTAGACCCGCGTGGAATCGGCGAAGCGGTCGCAGATCACCACCTTGCCCGCCTCCAGTGCCGGCAGGATCGTCTTTTCCAGGTGGTCGCGGCGGGCCGCGGTGAACAGCAATATCTCGGTTTCCGCCGACCAGCGGTCGGGCTCGCCCTCCAGCACGAGGCGCCGGATTTCCTCGGCGCCGGGGCTGCCGCCCGGTTCGCGCGTCAGTATGACGTCATGGCCGCCCGCGCGCAGATGTTCGGCCAGCCGCCGCGCCTGGGTGGACTTTCCCGACCCGTCGATGCCTTCGAAGGTGATGAAACGCGCCGGGCCACCCATCTCAGAGGCCCGCGGCCTCCCGGCCAAGCCCGATCAGCACCTGCGTCGCGGTGCGCAGCCGCGGCACGAACCCGCCGCGCGCGACCGACCGTTCCGCCACAAGCGGCACGCGCAACTCTTCCATGTCGGGG
Source organism: Rhodovulum sp. (assembly GCA_049975105.1). GTDB lineage: Bacteria > Pseudomonadota > Alphaproteobacteria > Rhodobacterales > Rhodobacteraceae > Rhodovulum. Next base: position 5,154 of record JBNGDM010000216.1, read on the forward strand.
CGCTGGATCACCAGTTCGCCCAGTTCCTGGCCCTTTTCGATGGGCGCCAGGATCGGGTCGCGGTAGACGATGTCGGCCTGCAACTCGCCGCGCACCACCGCAGGCAGCAGGATTTCCAGGTCTTCGGGCGCGACCAGGCCGACCTGTTCGATCTCGCCCATCCAGACCTTGGCCTCGGCCAGCCGCTCGCCCTCGCGCAGCACCTCGCGCATGACGAACTGGCGAAACGCCCAGTTGACGATCCGCTCGCCTTCCTCGGCCCGCTGGGCTTCGGTTTCCAGCCCGGTGATGACGAAGGTCACCCGGCGCCCGGCCTGCAGCGCCGAGCCCACCAGCCCGTATCCCGCCTCCTGCGTGTGCCCGGTCTTGAGCCCATCGGCGCCGATCCCCAGCTTCAACAGCGGGTTGCGGTTGAACCGGTTCTGCGGCGCGCGACCGTCGTAACCATATTCGGATTCGGCGAAATAGCCGTAATATTCCGGGAACTCGTCGATCAACCGCATAGCGATGATGCCGAGGTCCTTCATGCTCATCCGCTGGTTGGGGTGGGGCCAGCCGGTGGCATTGGCGAAGGTCGAATTCTCCATGCCCAGCGCGCGCGCGCGTTCGGTCATCAGCCGTGCAAAGGCCTCTTCGGTGCCGGCCAGACCCTCGGCCACCACCACGCAGGCATCGTTGCCCGACTGCACGATGATGCCCTGGATCAGTTCCTCCACGGTGGGCCGGTCCTGTTCGGTCAGGAACATGGTCGACCCGCCCATCGCCATCGCCCGCGCCGAGACCGAGAACCGCGTCTCCAGGGTCACGCGGCCGTCGCGC
>JBNGDM010000217.1:0-5937 GCA_049975105.1 Rhodovulum sp.
GTGCGGGGGCGGTTCCTGTACGATGCGGGGGCGCTGCCGCGGCTGCCGGCGATCGACCCGGGCCAGCCCGCCCATGTGGGCTATAACCCGGCGATCTCGGGGCTGAACCTGAATTTCAACCGCGTGCATTTCGAGTGGAAGCGCGAGGGCGGCGGGTACGACGTGACGCTGGACGCCCGCGCGCGGCGCTTTGCCCCCGCGGTGAGCGTGGCGCGGATGCAGGTCGTGGACCGGCCCGGGCCGGTCTATACCTATTCGTCCAAGGGCGGCGTGGACGAGTGGACGGTGGCGCAGGGCGCGCTGGGCAAGGGCGGTGCGCGCTGGCTGCCGGTGCGGCGACCGGCGCTCTATTGTGCCGAGGTGTTCCACACGCTGGCGCGCGCGGCCGGGATCGCGCTGCCCCGGCCCGAAGAGGCGGCGGGGCCGGTCGCGGGACTGGTGCTGGCCGAGCACCGGAGCGAACCGTTGAGCGACATCCTGCGCGACATGCTGAAATATTCGACCAACATGACCGCCGAGGCCGTGGGCCTGAGCGCGACGCTGGCTCGCGGCGCGCGGCCCGCGTCGCTGACCGCATCGGGTGCGGCGATGGGCGCGTGGCTGAGCGCGCGGGTGGGGGCGCGCAAGGCGCGGTTCGTCGATCATTCGGGGCTGGGCGATGCCTCGCGCATGTCGGCGGTGGAGATGGTGCGCACGCTGGTGGACCTGGCCCCCGGCACGGGGCTGAAGGGGCTGATGAAACAGGTTCACCTGCGCGACGGGCGGGGGCGGCCGATCTATGACCACCCGGTGGAAATCCGCGCCAAGACCGGCACGCTGAACTTCGTTTCGGGGCTGGCGGGCTATGTCACCTTTCCCACCGGCCGCGACCTGGCCTTCGCGATCTTCTCGGCCGATATCGAGCGGCGTGCCGCCCTTGGTCCGCAGGAACTGGAACGCCCCGCGGGCGGCCGCAGCTGGATCACCCGCGCGCGGCGGTTGCAGATGGCCCTGCTGGAGCGCTGGGTGGAACTGTACGCCTGACACGCTCGCGGCCCGCCCTACGGCGCCCCGATCTTGAACGATTCTGGATCGAGACACCCCAATGGTGTATGAAAAGGGGCGTCGGACGGGAAATTTCCTAGCGCGAAGGGGGGGGCTTGAAGGATTTGACCGAGGCGGCCTTTGCCCGCCTGATCGCCGCGGTTCTGGTGGTCGGGCATGTGCTCTTGTTCCTGTTCGGCCTGATCGTGGCGGTGTCGGGCTATCTGGATTTCATGGATATCGCGCAGTTGGGTCTGATGGCCTCGCCGATGCTGATGGCGACCGCCGTGCCCGCCTTCGAGTTCGTCGCCCGCGGTATCACCGATCACGGGTCAGACGACGATCCGAAGGTCGTGCGCAGCGCGGCCTACCTGATCCTTTTCGTGATCCTCGCCTTTCTTGCGGCCTTGTTCATCCTGTACGGCTACGGGCTGGCCCGGGCCGGGCTGTCGCCCGACCAGATCAAGATCGGCGTGGGTGCGGTTGAAACGGCGCTGGGCGGCTATCTCGGGATCATCCGCAGGCGGTTGTTTCCCGACCCGCCCAAGGGCGACGGCAAGGATGAGGCGCCGCCCGGGCAGCGAGGATGACATGACCTGGCGCATCTCGACGATCCTGATCGCCCCGTGGCTTGGGGCCGCACCGGTCCAGGCGCAGGGAGTCCTGAGTGATTTGATGAAGGAGTCGGGCATCGTCGGGTGGGCGGGTTCGGGTATGGATCTGGGGCACATGATGGTCGAGGGCGACGCCCTGTTCGGTACGATGAAAGGCGATCCGCGCGGCCTGCCGGACAGCCTTTCCGCCGGTGCGCCTGCGGTGGCTGGCGCGGGCGCGGCGGACGGAAGCGGCATGAGGATGGGCGCCTATGCCGATGAAGCCGCGCGAGGGACGGCATGGTCCGGGGGAGCGGCCGATTTCGGATCGCACCTGAGCTTTGATAGCAGGTCCGCGCGGGACATCGGCTTATTGGAGCGGAGACCGAACCAGGGTCTCGGCTTGGGCTATGAACCGGGAGACGGCCTCATTCCCGGGACATCCACCTTGCCGGGGATGGGATCCCAAGGGGGCGTTTTCACGGGCAATGGAGCCGCAAATCCGGAGGGTGGGCCCGATACGGGAAGACTGGGGCCTTTCAACCAGCGTGCCACGGGGACGCTGCCCTATCTCGGCCCGCAGGGCGGGACTGGCTTGGGTGTGGGACCGCTGACGTCGCCGCGTGGCGGCGATATGGCCCCGTCGCCGCCATACATCGCAGGTTCGGGAGTGTTGCCGGGGCGGGGCGCGGCTATGCCACCCTACAACGAATTCGGCACCGGCACGCTCCCCGGCGCGGGGGAATGGCCTTTCCCCAGCATCGATCCGAGTCGGGGGTTCGGGACGGGAACGCTGGGCGGCGGCGTTTTTTCGCCCGGGACAGTCGAGGGCGTTGAAGGCGATAGCATGGGAGACCGCGCGGCCGGCGGCCTGCCGCCGCGGACCACGGCGCCGCCGTCGCCCGACGCGCTGGGACGGTTGTTCGAACGCTACATGGCCGCGCTCGTGGCCTTCATGGTCGAGCAAAGCGAACACCTAAGCGATGACGATCGCCGGGTGCCCCATGTCGGCACGCACCGGACCCGGACCGAAAATTCCTATGGCCTGTCTGTCACGACATCGACGGTGGCGATCGTGCTGCACTCCGAACTGATCGACAGCGAAGATGCCGGGCGCTGGTACGCGTTCGATGTCAGCCTCGACCACCAGCCCCGGCAGGCCCAGGGCGGCGGTGTCGTCTACAAGATCACCGTCGACAAGTTCCGCGCCGCGAAACGCGGCTGGGACAGCAAGGCGCCCCTGCCGCGAGAGATCGAACTGCGGGACGGGCTTGCGTTTTCGAGCGTCGACGCAGGGGACCAGAGAATCGCCGCACGCCTGTCCGAATATGCGCGCCTAAAGGCGTCGATGGCGGCGAACTAGCACGCGCTTTGCCCTAGACGCCGGCGGGTCGCAGCACCAGCGCGCCCGCCACCCAGTCGGCCTGGTTGTGGAAGGCGCGGATCACTTCCATCTCGTCGGGCGTGCAGCCCAGCAGCAGCTTCAACTCGCCGTCGCGCTTGGTCAGGTCGAGCGAGGCGACGACGCCGGTCACGCACGCCCGGTCGCCCGATCCGCACCACACGTCCACCCCGTCGCCGTCGATCGCGCGCGTGCCGTCGAGATAGCCGTAATCCAGCGGGTAGGCGATCTGGGGGAAGCGGGGATGGGCGCTGCCGCGCGGGCGGTCGATCACCAGGCGCGTGCCCGCAACGAAGGCGTCGGCGAAGGGCCAGAACCGTTCGGGCGGGCCGATTGCCCGCATCAGGCCACCATGTGCCGGGCGCGCGCCGCACGCTCGATCGCGGCGCCGGCCAGCCGGTCGATGTTCAGCTCGTAGCGGATTTCCTCGAGCAGGCGCAGCTCGGCCTCCTTGAGCTTGCCATCGGCCGCCGCGACGTCGCAGGCCATCACATAGGCCGTCTCGAACAGCTTTTCGGGCAGCGCCTCGCGCACCAGGCCGAACAGGGCGTCCAGCCCCTCGTATTCCTCGAACAGGTCGAACACCGTGCGCGCCACCACCGGGATGCGGTCCACGTCATAGTCGGCGAAGACCGGCAGGTGGTTCACCATCCGCTCGATCGTCACGAGTTCCGCGGTGCGGATCGCCTCGTCCGAGGCGGAGACCGCCACCATGATCGCGACAAGGGCGTCCTGGGCAGTCATCGGCATGTCTGGGCGCATGTTCGGGGGGTCCTCCGGGCAATGTTGCGGCGCAGAATATTGACGTGGGCAGACGCGGGCAATAGGACAAGGGGCTTGCCGGGCACGGGGTCCGGCCTGTCGAAAGAGTGTACGAGATGACCGATCTGCGCGACGCCGCGATGAGCTCCAAGGCCTGGCCCTTCGAAGAGGCCCGCCGCCTGCTCAAACGCTATGAAAAGGCGCCGCCCGAGAAGGGCCATGTGCTGTTCGAAACGGGCTATGGCCCGTCCGGCCTGCCCCATATCGGCACCTTCGGCGAGGTCCTGCGCACCACGATGATCCGCCGCGCCTTCGAGGCGATCAGCGACATCCCGACGCGGCTGATCTGTTTTTCCGACGACATGGACGGCATGCGCAAGGTGCCCGACAACGTGCCCAACACCGAGATGCTGCACGAGCATCTGCAAAAGCCGCTGACCAGCGTCCCCGACCCGTTCGGCGAATACGACAGCTTCGGCGGGCACAACAATGCCATGCTGCGCCGGTTCCTGGACACCTTCGGGTTCGAATACGAGTTCTACTCGGCCACCGAGTTCTACAAGTCGGGCCAGTTCGACGAGGTGCTGCTGCGCGCGGTGGAATGCTATGACGACATCATGGCGGTGATGCTGAAGAGCCTGCGCGAGGAGCGGCAGCAGACCTACTCGATCTTCCTGCCCATCCACCCCGAGACCGGCCGGGTGCTCTATGTGCCCATGAAGGAGGTCAACCCCAAGGACGGCACGGTGACCTTCGACGACGAGGACGGGCGGGAATGGACGCTGCCGGTCACCGGCGGCAACGTGAAATTGCAGTGGAAGCCCGATTTCGGCGCGCGCTGGGCGGCGCTGGGCGTCGATTTCGAGATGTACGGCAAGGACCATTCCACCAACACGCCGATCTATGACCGGATCTGCGAGATTCTGGGCGGCAAGAAGCCCGAGCATTTCACCTACGAGCTGTTCCTCGACGAGAACGGCGAGAAGATTTCCAAATCCAAGGGCAACGGGCTGACCATCGACGAATGGCTGACCTATGCCGCGACCGAAAGCCTGTCCTACTTCATGTTCCAGAAGCCCAAGACCGCCAAGCGGCTGTGGTGGGACGTGATTCCCAAGGCGGTGGACGAATACCACCAGCAGCTGCGCGCCTTCCCCGAGCAGGACGCCAAGGCGCAGTTGGCCAACCCCGTCTGGCACATTCACAACGGCAACCCGCCGAAATCCGACATGGTGGTGCCCTTCGCCATGCTGCTGAACCTGGCCTCGGTCGCCGGGGCCGAGGACAAGGCGGGGCTGTGGGGCTTCATCCAGCGTTACGCGCCCGAGGCATCGCCCGAAACCCATCCGCACCTGGACGAGGCGGCGGAATTCGCGGTGCGCTATTTCCGCGATTTCGTGGCGCCGACGCGGGAATTCCGCGCCCCCGACGAAAAGGAACGCGCCGCGATGGAGGATCTCGTCGCCCGGCTGAAGACCTGGGAGGGCGGCCAGGACGCCGAGGAATTGCAAAGCCTCGTCTTCGCGGTGGGCCGCGAGCACGGGTTCGAGCCGCTGCGCGACTGGTTCAAGGCGCTTTACGAGGTGATCCTGGGCGCCAGCCAGGGCCCGCGCTTCGGCGGGTTCATCGCGCTTTATGGCGTGGATGAAACGGTCAAGCTGATCGAGGGCGCGCTGGCGCGGGGCTGACGGGGCGAATCGCCGGGCCGCCGCGAAGCCGCCCCAGCGGCGCCACATTCCCGCCATATTCGCCACACTCGTCCCGCGTCCCGCGCATCGTCGCGCGGGCCCGAACAAAGGTCTCGAAAATTCGACTTCGCCCCCGCGACGGGGCAGGCTGATCCCCGGGTAACGTTGGGGGTTGGGCGATGACGCCGATCGAAAGGGTGCGCGCGCGGGCCGAGGCGCTCGCCGATCTGGGGCTGGGCTATTACGCGACCGACCGGGAAATCGAGGAAGCCTGGCACCGCATCGCGCGGACCTGCCACCCCGATCGCGATGCGGCGCAGGTGGACGTGTTCACCCGGGCGAAACTGGCCCGCGATTTCCTGATCGGTGACCGGCCGACCGGGCGGGCAGATGCGGACGGCGGGGTCGTCCCGCGCCGAATCCGCGGCCGCGGCACGGCGGCGGTGCGCCCGGTCATGCCCCTCGGCTG
>JBNGDM010000218.1:0-5898 GCA_049975105.1 Rhodovulum sp.
GCGCGGCCCAGAAAACAGGAGAAACAGATGAAGCATGAAAGAGAAATCCGCCCTGAAGATGCGGCTTGCAAGGATGCCACGCTCGCCGACGTCCTCGTGTGGGCCGAGGAAACCGGAGAGAGCCGCGACGCGATCTATGAGTTGAAAAAAATCCCGGCGCGGATGGATCTGCTCGACGAAGAAATCAATCTGCTCCCAGCAGATCTCCCCCATTTCGACAACGTCATCGCGCAAAGCCCCTATGGCGCCGTTTCGCGTGCTCGCAACCTTGACGCCGCTCGACGAAGGGGAAACGCGCGTGTCCGCGCTCTGCTTGAGCGGTTTTTCGCATCGCGCGGATATGGTCGGCCCGATGCATCCGCCCGGGAGAGCTACGATGTTCTCATCGAGCGTCTGATGGACCTGGAGGGTTTCGCGGACGACGGCGCCTTACTTCCGACCTCGACGCACAAGTGTTTCTACACTTTGCGGGCGCGCTGTTGCGTCCCCCTCGATGCCCTCGACCAGGCCGAGATCGATCGAGTATTCTCAGAGGCAACGAGCGACGCCCGCAGGAGCCTCAGAAAGGCCATCGGCAGGATCGCGATGCTGCGCCGGGACGCAAAAAGGTGGCCCGAGATCGCCGGCTTGCTGCCAGCCGAGCCGCTCCGCGTACCGGCCTCCCGCGACCGGGCGCGGCGCATCGTCTGGGCAGAGCTGCCCGAGGTGTTCCGGATCGACGCGGAACAGGTATTCCAACGCGCTCTTCGGCGACCCGACGATCTCAAGGCCTGGGCCCTGGCCGAGCTGAAGGCCGGGCGCAGCGCATCCGAGATCGACGCGGAGATCGCGGAGATCGTCGGCAAGAAGAAGCGCATACCCCGTAACACCAAGACCGCAATCGCGGGGTATCGGCAGGCCGTCACCTGGCTTCTGCGCGAGCAAGTCTCGCCGGAGGCCGGCTTTGACGGGCTCACCACCCTACGCGATCTCTTTCAAATCGATGCGCTCGAGGCGGCCTGCAAGGCGCAGATCGAGCGTTCCACGATCTCCAACCAGCTCAAGGATCCCTGCACCTCGTCGACGCTGTGGAGCCGAGTCACCAACCTGCGAACGCTTGCACGGCATGGCCTCCGGGATCCGGACCTGCTCGCCATGATCAACATCGTGCGCCTGTCCTACGAGGAATATCTCGTTTCACCAACGGAGATGACAGCGGATGTGGACGCTGTTTGCGATCGCCTGCGGAAGTCGCCCCACCTTGCGGCGGCGTTCGTGAACGCGCCCAGCCGCCTGCACGCATTGGCCGAGAGTGCGCTGCAGGATGCGCGATCAGATCGCGACAGGTTGGCCGAGGAACGCGCCTTGCGGCTGTTCGAGGTGGCCGCGGCCTACGCCGTGCAGGTCTCGCGGCCTTTGCGCCCTGGGAACCTCTTCACCATCCGTGACAGGGCATTGGCGGGATGTCCCCGCAACCTCACCTGGCTGGAGGACCGCAAGCACGCCGAGATCCGGTTTGCCGGGAAAGAGGTCAAGAACGGGCATGCCCTCACCGTGCAAGTTTCGGGCTCGGACGCGAAGGTCCTGTGGGACTGGCACAAGACGTATCGTCAACGGCTTATCGAGCTGCGGGACCTCCCCGACTCTCCGTACATTTTTCCAGGCTCGGCAAGACCGCGCCTCCGCGAAAGCGGCCTGGCCCTGCCCGACGGATGCCTGTCCGCGGCCGCCATCGCGGAACTCTGGGATCTTGGCGATCGTCACCTCGGCCTCGGCCTGACGCCGCATCAGTGCCGGCATGCCGTCGCCACGCTTTCTCTGGCCGTGCATCCCGGCGATTTCGCCCGCGTGGCCTCGATCCTGGCAAACGAGGAGTCGGTTGCACGGCGACACTACGGGAAAGACAGCGGCGAGCAGGCCGCCGCGGCAATCCGGCAGTCCCTGCTGGCGAAGCATCCCGACATTTTCCAGCGCCTGAGACGGAGCAGGACGTGATGAAAAAATCCATCGAACACAAGCTCGCGCCGGCGCCGGCCGCGGTCCAGCGCATCATGCTCGAAGAGCGCGAAATGCTCGAACCGGGCGCCGCTGCCGTCGTCGGCCGGTTCTTCCAGGCGGTGAAGCGCCACAGCGGATCACGTCAGGTACCCTCTGCTGATTGTTTCAGAGAGGCGGCCAGGTCGGAATCGACCTTCCGTTGTCTGCTGCGTGCGCTGCATCGCTACGCGCCCCATGTCTCAACGGCAGAGGCGCAAGAGGTCAGTTCTGAATGGTATGCGAAACGCCCGGGGAAAGGCCCCAAGGCGAAAACCCGAAGAACACCGGCACGCCCCACCGTGCCATGGCCACCGCATTGGCAAGGCCTCGCGTCGGCGCTCGAGCGGGCTTCGATCAAAGAAAGCACGCGAAAACGCTACCGCGACAGCATCAATCGATGCGCCTGCATCGTTGCCGAAGGACTCGCATCGGAGCGCCTCGGGTTCCTGACCGCTCATGCCCTTGCGGAGGGATTCACGCAACACCCTGAAAAAAAGAACCGGGTGAAGCCCATCACGGCCGCAAACTACATCGATGCCCTCATCTCTCTCGCGCAATTCGCAGATATGTCTCCAGACCAATTGACTGGCATGCGAGTCGTCACCAAGGATCTCCGCGCCCGAGCCGCGCTCGACGTGAAGGACAAGGAGGAACGGATAGCATTGCTCATGGAACGCGGTGGCTTTGCCTATGTTTCCGACCAGATCTGCGTGCAGCGGGAATTATCCGAGGCGTTGCCGCCATACAGCGCCGCAGCACGGCGTGCGAAACAGAAGGCTGTCCTGTGCACGATCTATATGAACAAGCCCCCGCGCAAGGGGGATGCCGTGCAATGGCGGATCGGGCACGAACTCGTGCGCAATTCGGGGGGCAGCTGGGAAGCCAAATGGGAACAGGAAAAGACCGGTCACGTCACGGAGTCCGGCACGCTCTGGCCCGAGGTCTCGGAGCTTCTCGACGAGTGGATCCTGGGGGATCGGCCGGATCGCCTTGTCCATTTGCGATATCGGGAGCTCAGGGGGTGCAATTGGCTCACCCTGGAAAGAGACCCGCCGTACCGCAACCTTCCGAACGAGCTTATCGGGGACACGATCGGAGTTCCTCCGCACGACCTGCGGACCCTGGCTGCAGATTACCTGCGACGCTACGACCCGGTTCAAGCTGCCAACATCATCGCACCCCATCTCGGCCATAAGACCCGAGAGTCCGCGCGCGCCTATCGCGCGCTTTGTGCGGGTGATGCGGCTCAAGCTCTTTGGGCCGAGGACCGGGCCGCCATCATCGCGGTAGACGCCTCGCGGAAGAAATCCCAGCAAGGTTACGGGAAATAGAGCCGCGCGCGTCCCAGCGCTGGTCTTCGGCCCCGTCCTCCTTGCGAGACGGTTCCGAAGACAAGGCGCTGCCGCGAAACGAGCCTCCAGAGGAGACGGAAACGCGGAGAAGAATTCCAGCCGGAGCTGCGGCAGGCATCGCGTCGGAAAAACGGCGGGTTCGCGGGCTGCGAACTTTCGGGTCGAGTTACCGCCCCTCACCACAACGCCCCGGATCACTTTAGCTCCGGATTTCTGACGACACCGGGCCAGGCAAACGCGGCCATCGCCGCGACCCGCGTGTCAGGAGGTCACGAAATGACCCAGACTACATTGCGTCCCGATCGCGAAACCGATGGAAGCACGCCGCACCTGCCGGCCGTGCTGGAACGCGTGCTGTCTCACCTGGACGAGAACGGAGCCGCCCTCGACCGGTTGCTCCGGCACATATCGACGGAGGCGTATGCGCATGCGACAAGCGAACTGCGCAGGATCGCCATGCACCATCCCGGCGATGTCGACAGGCTTCGCCTCCGGGTCAACGATCTCGTCAACAGGCTCCTGGATGCCCAAGAGTACGCGGCAGCGGTTGCCCCCCACAGCCACGCCGGTCACGATCTGGATGCGGCGCTCCGCTGGCATGCCGCGCGGCTGCACGACCTTGCCGCCGGTCTTTAACGATGGCTTGCGACCGGCGGGCAAGCCCTGCCGGTCGCGGCCCATCACGAAGACCGATTTGACCTGACAGAGATTGCGCCGGCCCCTCGCGCACCGCGAATACTCAACGGAGCAGGGATCTTCTGAAGCGGCCCATTCTGGGGCTGCCCACACCAGAAAGGTGATCCCATGCAACACAGTAACGACATCCGTGCCCTGCTCCGGCACATGAACAGAGCCAACGATTTCCTGCGCTGGCTCCGCGAAGAGGGCGACAACCTTGTCGCTTCGGCCGACCTGCTTGGCGGCCGGCGGTGGGCCAAACGAGCGGAAGAGATCGTCTCGGCTGCCCGGGCCGGAAATGACCTCGCGCCCCGCCGGCACCAGCTTCACGCCCTTCACCGGCTCCTGTATCTGGATCTGGTACAGGACCTCGGCGGGCCGGAGGCCCTGCGTTTCGCGCGCCTTCATCCCGATGATCCGCGCGCCGACTTGGCCCGCCACTGTGCCGAGGCGGTGGACCGTGGGATGCGGGCGCTGGAGGCGTTGCGCTTTGCCGGCATTGGCAGTGTCGGGGAGGCCGCCTGATGCAGGAAGAACAGGACCTCGCGCTCGCGGAGGCGCGCGATCTCACGCGGCTTTCAGCGCAATGGCTGCAGCTGCTCGGTTTCCGGACCCACCCGGCTGCCACCGCGTTCTCGCCGAGCCTGTCACTCTACCACGACATGCTCGCCCCGCGCGCAACCGATGCTTCCAGAGTGGCTGCGTGCCGTGCTCTCCAGCCGCACGTTCTTTGCCAGGTGCAGGCCGCGCAGCTCCAGGGTAAGGCAGCCTACGCCCGGATCCGACCGACCGATCCCTATGGTCTGGAATGGCGCACCACCCGGGATGGTGCCGCGCTGGCGATGATCGCGAGGTTGCTTGCAGAGGCAATTGGCCTTTTCCACGAGGCCGGCATCGAAGTAACAGAATAGCAAGAGCGGGGCCGCCGCCGGCGGCCCCACCCACCGGGTGAAATTGTTCGACCTTTCCGCAAGGCACATGCCTCTTGCATCGCGATGCCGACGGCCATCACCCGGTTGACGGCGATATGTCGTCCTCTCACCAGGAGATCGCGTTCTCACACATTTGCGTGCGGACGAGGCAGGCCCTTCTGGCCGCCGCGACATTCCGAAACCCTCAATTTTCGGTTGAGCGCGTGAAAAACGAAATCTCCGAATTTTCGCCTCAGACTGGACAGGTTTCAGTGTTGCTGTGATGCTTGTCGTTACAAGGGGGCGCCATGATCAAGCATCACCTATTGAAACGCAAACAGCGCCATCTGCGCGGTGGATTTCCCGATGAAATTGGCCTGCGCGTGCATCGGGCGATCAGCTGGATCGGACGGGCCGAGCAGGAAAGCCAAGATTCCGACGCCGCGTTTATCTTTCTCTGGATCGCTTTCAACGCGGCCTATGCCGATGAAAGCGACGCGGGCTCGGAGCGGCCGCTGGCAGAACGACAGCAATTCATTGACCTGATCGCCCGCCTGGTCGCGCTCGACACCGAGGGCCGACTTTACGACGTGGTCTGGGAAAGGTTCCGCGGCCCGATCGCACAGCTGATGGAGAACCGCTATGTCTACAGGCCCTTCTGGCTCAACCAGAACGGCATCACCGGTAACGAAAACTGGGCCAGGCGCTTCAAGGCCTCGGCCGAGCGCTTTGTCCGATCGATGGCCGACCGGGACACCGCCCATGTGCTGCGCGAGGTATTCGACAGGCTCTATACGCTCCGCTGCCAGATGATGCATGGCGGCACCACGTGGAACGGCAAAGTGAACCGGCAACAGGTCAAAGACGGAGCGGCGATCCTGCAGGCTCTGATCCCCGTCATGGTCGACATCATGATGGACAACCCCGAAGAGGCCTGGGGC
>JBNGDM010000219.1:0-5859 GCA_049975105.1 Rhodovulum sp.
CCCTGGAGCCGCCGGGGCGGTATACACCGAACCCGTCGATGTGTCAGTGATCCTCGAAATAGCCGCGCTCGGCGCCCTTGTGGCAGGCCACGCAGTTCGACATCGATTTGGCGCGCTCCATCATCCGCTGCGACACTTCGCGGTCGTGCTCGTGCTTGAACCAGGGCAGTTCGCTGATCCGCAGCGGCGTGGCGCTGTCGGGCACGCGCCGGACCCGCGGCGCGGCATTCAAAACCAGGTAGGCCTCGATCTCGGCGCGCGTCGCATCGTCCAGGCGCGCGTCCTCGCCGAAATGGTTTTCCAGGTCGCCCATGATCGCCTGCCAGGAGCGCGCGGGCAGGAAGCCCGCGGGATAGGCCATGTGGCAGGCCGAGCATTCCTCGGCCGTGGCGGGATGGGTGACGGGCGGCATGTAGTCGTCGTCGGCCAGCACGGGCGCGGCCGGGAATGCAAGGGCGAGGATCAGGATGGAACGGCGGATCATGGTCGGTCTCCTCGGGATCAGAAGCTGGCGAGCCAGGCGACGATGTTCGCCTTTTCGGCGGCGGTGCAGTCGCGGCCCAGCACGCTGTTGCAGTTGCGGCCGAACCATTTCGCGACCTTGGCGCTGTCGGTCAGGCGCGCGGGGTTGGCCGCGGGCGCCAGCGGGTCGATGGTCTTGCCGGTGCGGGCCTGACCGGCGGCGCGGGGGTCGCTGGTGTGGCAGGTGACGCAGGATGGCGTCTCGGGCTTGCCGCCCGCATGCTCGGCCGCGAAGAACGCCTTGCCCGCGGCGGGATCGGCGGCGGCGCCGGACTCGGCCTCGTAGAGGGCGCGGAGCTGGGCGGGCGAGGTGTCCTGGGCAAGCGCCGGCACCGCGGCCGCGGCGAGGATCAGGGGAAGCGCAAGCAATCGGGTCATTTGGGGGTCTCCTTGGGGATTTCGATGGCAAAGGGACTGAAGCGGCCCGTCGCGGCATCCGCGTGGCAGGCCGCGCAGTTCGCGCGGGTGAAGATCGGGGCCCGGGCGAACAGCGCGTCGGGCAGGTCGTCGTGCAACCGTTCCCAGGCCGGGGTTTCGGTCAGTGTGGCCGGGGCGGCCGGATCGGTACGGGCAAACAGGCGCGCGGGCGCTGTGTCGACCGTCTCGGCGGCATGGGCGGTCAGCCAGGCCTCGATCTCGGCGGCGTCGCTGGCGTCGATCCAGGCGTTCTCGCCGAAATGGTCGTCGAGCCCGGCCATCAGGTCCGACCACGAGGCCGCGGGCAGCAGGCTGGGGTGATAGACCATGTGGCAGGCGCCGCACTCCTGGGCGGTGAGAGGGTCCATCGCGGCGACCGGCAGGTGCGGCGCCGGCCGCGCCGACAGCGTCGCGGCCCCCAGCCCGAGCGCCGCCCCAAGCCCCGCGACAAGCACGAGAGCGAGCCCGCCGCGGGGGCGCACCGGGGCGACGGGGGCATCGCCGGGGCGCGCTTGCTTGCGGCCGGTCACCATCGCGCGCGCGAGGTTCTCGCCTTCGCGGCGGCTTTCGAAGACGACGCCGCCGACATGCAGGGCGACCAGGGCCAGCACGCCAAGCGCGGCGCCCTCGTGAAAGTCCAGCGCCGCGCGCCCGGCATCGTTGCCGAGATCGGCCGCCAAGGGGCCGATGCGCAGCCAGCCGCCCAGCCCCGCCAGCCCGGTCCCCGCCAGCGCGAGGATCGCCGCGAACAGCGCGAGCACCATCAGCGCGCCCAGCGGGTTGTGCCCGCGATGGCGCCGGTCCCGCCCGAAAAGATGCGCGATCACCGTGCCGGGGCGCGGCAGGAAATCGGCGAACCGGGCATGGGTCGGGCCGAAGACACCCCAGACGATCCGCGCCAGCACCAGGCCGGTCGCGGTCAGCCCGCTTGCTACATGGACGAGGGCCCACCGGGCATCGCCGAGGAAACCGGTCAGGGCGGCGGCCCCGACGCTCAGGACCAGCGCCCAGTGGAACAGGCGCACCCAGGTGTCCCAGACCGGGACGGAAGAGACAGGGGTGGGTCGGGACATCGGGTGGCCTGTTCCTGGGGTCGACATGGGGCGGTCTTCGCATGGCCGGACTGACGGTGGCCTGACCGGGGCTGTCAGCGTTCTGTCAGCGAGACGGCGACGCGCGCCTGCGCGCCCTGCGCGCACGCCCCTCTCACGGCGCGATCACGCTTGCGTGGGCGGGCGGTCCGAACTGTCGCACCCGCATTGACCGGGGCCGGGGCGAGATAGCTCTGTCCGAAACAACGTGGAGATAACGATGTTCGACAACACCGACCGGCCCGAACAAGACCTGACCACCCACAAGGCGCCCGCCGATCTGAGCGACCGGATCGCGCTGCGCCTGGTCAAGTTCATGCGCGTCTTCGCCGACGCCTTCTTCGCGAAACGCTACGGGCACCGCGCGGTTGTGCTGGAAACCGTCGCCGCCGTGCCCGGCATGGTGGGCGGCATGTTGCAGCACCTCAAGGCGATCCGACATATCCGCGATGACCAAGGCTGGATACGCGAGTTGCTGGACGAGGCCGAGAACGAGCGGATGCACCTGATGACCTTCATCAAGATCGCCCAGCCCTCGATCCTGGAACGGACGATCATCCTGGTCGGCCAGGCGATCTTCTTCAACGCCTACTTCTTCCTCTACTTGCTGTTCCCGCGCATTGCCCACCGCGTGGTCGGTTATCTCGAGGAAGAGGCGGTGATCAGCTATACCCAGTATCTCGCGCAGGTCGACGCCGGCGCGGCCGAGAACGTGCCCGCGCCGGAACTGGCCATCGAGTATTGGGGCCTTTCGCCCGATGCCCGCCTGCGGGAGGTGATCGTCGCGGTGCGCGCCGACGAGGCCGGCCACCGCGACCGCAACCACGAGATGGCCGACGAACTGGCCGGGGCCTGAGTCGGGCGGTCAGACCGGGTTCTGGGCGCCCGCAAAATACATCAGGCGCCCTTCGTCATCGAAAATCGGCCGAATCCGCAGCCGGTTTACGAAGGGCGTGCCGTCCTTGCGGTAGTTGAGGATATCGATGGTGAACGCCGTCTGCGCCCGAAGTGCGTGGCGGATCGCCTCGACCGCGTGGGGGTTGGTGTCCGGCCCCTGCAGGAAACGGCAGTTGCGCCCCAGCGCCTCGGCGGCGGAATAGCCGGTCTGGCGCTCGAATTCCTCGCTGACATAAATCATCGGGTTGTCCGGCAGGTTCGGGTCGCTGACGACCACGCTCATTTCCCGCTCGTCGCCGGCCAGCAGCGCCCGCGCTTCATCCACTGTCAAATTCCGCCGCACGTCATCTCCCGTCTGTCACCCTGCCCGCCAAGGGGTATCGCGCGCACCCGCCGCGAACAAGCCGGGACCGATCAAGGCCGCGGCATCACCGTCAGCATCTGGCCATGACTCCAGCTGACGGCCTCATAACAGACCTGCGCCCCGGCTCCGCCGCACCATCCGCCATCGCGCGCGATCAGCAGGATCGGCCGCCCGTTCCAGTCGATCATGCGCCAAGCCTCGGCCTGAAACGCCCAGGCCTGGTCGTCGATCACCGCGTGCAGCATACACCCGCCCGACCCGCAATACATCGACGCCGCCGAGGAACAGCCGAAACGGCTTTCGTCGATCAGCGCATCCAGATCGCCATCGCCATCCAGATCGACAGCCGACACCGCGTCGCCCTGCGAAAAGATGCCGTTCTCGTAACCCGTGCACATGTTCCGCGCCGCGGCAACGATCCGATCGACCCCGGCCGTCGCAACAGCCGGCAGGCAAAGCGCCACCACGCCGATGCCCCCCATGATCCAAGGTTTCAAGGGCTTTCCCCCCCTCCTTGCCGACGGGCCGGACACCCGTTCGAAAAAGTCTGCACAGGTTCACCGGCCATTGCAAGGCCGCGGGGGCAAAACCGGCACTGGACGCCGCCCCGTCCATTCCTTATATCTTTTGTAGGATTTGCAGGAAACGTCATGTCGATGCAGCAGGAAAAGCTTGAGGGGGCGCCCCTCATCCGGCCTTCGTCCACCGATCACCCGCTTTACGACCAGGTCGTCGCGGCCTGCCGGTCGGTTTTCGACCCCGAGATCCCGGTCAATATCTACGATCTAGGCCTGATCTACACGATCGAGATCGACGACGAGAACGCAGTGTCGATCATCATGACGCTGACCGCGCCGGGCTGTCCGGTCGCGGGCGAAATGCCGGGCTGGCTGGCCGAGGCGGTGGAACCACTTCCGGGCGTCAAGCAGGTGGATGTCGAGATCACCTGGGACCCGCCCTGGGGCATGGACATGATGTCCGACGAGGCGCGGCTGGAACTGGGCTTCATGTAAAGGAGGCCGGCCTGCCCCTTGTCGGGCGGCGCCGTAATCCCTACCCTCGAATGTGGAAAAGGAGACGCATCCATGTTCGGCATCCCGGGAAAACCGCCCATCACCCTGACCCCCGCGGCGGCGGCCCAGGTGGCGCGCCTGATGGCGCGCGACGACGCCGTCGCCCTGCGGATCGGAGTGAAAAAGGGCGGCTGCGCGGGCATGGAATACACCATGGATTACGTGGCCGAACTGGACCCCCATGACGAGGTGGTGGAACAGGACGGCGCGCGCGTCGCCATCGCGCCGATGGCGCAGATGTTCCTGTTCGGCACCGAGATCGACTACGAGGTGTCGTTGCTGGAATCGGGGTTCAAGTTCCGCAACCCCAACGTGGTCGATGCCTGCGGCTGCGGCGAATCGATCAAGTTCCGCGAAATGGACGAGGCGCAGGGCGACTGACGCCTCTGCCCCCTGCGCGGAAAAGGGCCGTTCCGCCGCGTGCCGAAATGTCCTAGGACATCCCCCGACATCCGTAACGAGGGAGAGAGCGCATGCGGCGGAAACTTGCGGCCGGCAACTGGAAGATGAACGGCACCGGCAAATCGCTGGCCGAGGTGGTCGAGATTTCCGGCGACTACATGACCTCCAACATCGACATACTGATCTGCCCGCCCGCGACACTGATCGAACGCATGGTGCGCACCGCGGTCGACAGCGCGGTGGCCGTGGGCGGGCAGGATTGCCACGCCAAACCCTCGGGCGCGCATACCGGCGACATCTCGGCCGAGATGCTGACCGATGCGGGGGCGACCCACGTGATCCTCGGCCATTCCGAGCGCCGCGCCGATCACGGCGAAACCGATGCCGACGTGCGCGCCAAGACCCAGGCCGCCCTGGCCGCGGGGCTGGTGGCCGTGGTCTGCCTGGGCGAAACCGAAGCCCAGCGCGATGCGGGCGAGACGCTGGCGGTGGTCGGCGCGCAACTGGCGGGCTCGCTGCCGGACGCGGGCGTGACCGGGAAAACCATCGTCATCGCGTATGAACCGGTCTGGGCCATCGGCACGGGCCGCGTGCCGACGCTGGACCAGATCGCCGAAGTGCATGATTTCCTGCGCACCGAGCTGGTGAAACGCTTCGGCGACGCGGGCGAGCGCATCCGGCTGCTGTATGGCGGATCGGTCAAGCCGGACAACGCGGCGGAAATCTTCGCCACCTCCAACGTGGACGGCGCGCTGGTCGGCGGCGCCTCGCTGAAAGCGGCGGATTTCTCGGCGATCATCGCCGCGCTCGAAGCCGCCTGAGCGGCGCGTCACATCTGCCACAGGCCAAGGGCTGAACCTGTTCGTGACCTCGGGCGTGGCGGGCATGCCGATGATGTGCGTGGTGCGCGCGGCGCTGCCGTTCCTGGCCGTGCTTTTCGTGTTCCTGATCCTGGTGACCTACGTGCCCTGGCTGTCGACCTGGTTGCCGACGTCGCTGATGGGCCCCGAGATCATCACCAATTGATCCAAAGGGGCGCCGACCCCTACGGGCCGGCGCAAGAGATGCGAAAAGGGCCGCGCGGTGGCGCGGC
>JBNGDM010000220.1:0-5854 GCA_049975105.1 Rhodovulum sp.
GTATAGATCACACCGGGGATAACGTCGTAGTTCACGTGGCCCGCCTGGCCGGCCAGGATCTCGGCCACGGCCATGCCCTCGTCCTCGGCCTTGTGGGCTAGCATCGGCCCCTCGATGGCGTCGCCGATGGCGTAGAGGCCGGCGATATTCGTCTTGTAATGGGCGTCGGTGGCGATCTGGCCGCGTTTGGTCATCTCGACGCCCAGCGCGTCGAGGCCGAGGCCTTGGGTGTAGGGTTTGCGGCCGGTGGCGACCAGCACCACGTCGGCGTCGACCTGGTGTTCGCTGTCGTCCTTGCGCAGTTTGTAGGTCACCTTGGCCTTGGTCTTGAGCGCCTCGGCGGACTGGACGGCGGCGCCGGTGATGATCTCAAGCCCCTGTTTTTTGAGCAAGGACCTGAAACTGCGGGCGATTTCCGTGTCGATGCCGGGGGTGACCTGGTCGAGATATTCCAGCACCGTCACCTCGGCGCCGAGGCGGGCATAGACGGAGCCCAGTTCCAGGCCGATGACACCCGCACCGATGACGACCAGCTTTTTCGGGATCTTGGGCAAGGCCAGGGCGCCGGTGGAGGAGACGATGACCTTTTCGTCGATCTCGACGCCGGGCAGGGTGGAGGGTTCGGAACCCGTTGCGATGATTATGTTTTTCGCCTTGTGGGTGTCCTCGCCGACCTTGACCAGACCCGCCTCGGCGATCGAGGCCCAGCCCTTGATCCAGTCGATCTTGTTCTTCTTGAACAGGAATTCGATGCCCTTGGTATTCTGGCCGATCACGTCGTCCTTGTAGGCCTGCATCTGTTTCCAGTCGACCTTGGGGGCCGCGCCCTTGAGGCCCATCTTTTCGAAATTGTGTTGCGATTCATGGAGTTGGTGGGAGGCATGCAGCAGCGCCTTGGACGGGATGCAGCCGACGTTCAGGCAGGTGCCGCCCAGTGTCTCGCGGCCCTCGACGCAGGCGGTTTTCAGGCCCAGCTGGGCGCAGCGGATGGCGCAGACATAGCCGCCGGGGCCGGAGCCGATCACGATCACATCATAGCTTGTCATGGGGTCTCCTTTGCCGGATTGGGCGATATGAATTCCATATGAATCGCATATGAATTCCATATGAGTTTTCGTCGGACCGGGGAGGGGGGCTGTCCGCCCCCCGCCGCGCCTTTGGCGCGACTCCCCCCGAGGGTATTTGGACCAAGAAGAAGGTCATACCAGCGCGGCCAGCGTCATCAGGATCGTGGCGAGGAAGCCCGCGGCCCAGACGAGGGAGCGCCCCGGCGTCCAGCCCAGCACGTAGGCGGGGATGTAGAGGACGCGGGCGCCGAGATAGGTGAAGGCGCAGAGGGCGGTGAACCAGGTGGACTGGTCCGAGACGGTGACGAGGACCACGGCGGCGGTGAAGAGGATCAGCGCCTCGAAATGGTTCTGGAAGGCGCGCTGCATCCGGGCGGTGGGGGTGGAGAGCGCGTTTTCGGGCGGCTCGTCGCGGGGGGAGGTGGTATAGCGGCTGCCCAGTTCGAAATTCGCGGGGATGGCGAAGATCGCGAGTTGCGCGGCCTGGAGCAGGATGGCGAGGGCGAGGGCATAGAGTTCGGGGGTCATCCGGCACCTAAAGATTTAATTGGTCCGCCAATAGCACCGCCTAAGAAATCCCCGAATTTCGAATAAGACTGATCGCCTTTGCTGACTTTCTCGACGGTTTCAGCAAGCGTTTCTTCTTTGTCGCCAACTGACACTTTCATGCCCAATAGTGACTGACCAACAGAGGTTAGAACTAGATTTTGAATGCTGCCGGATGCGGCGCCTCCCATAGTCCGATGGTGAGCCTTTGTTCGGACAATTCCCTCGCGCTCAAGCCATTCGAGGCAGGGGTAGAAGTATTCCTCATAGCTCGAATCAAGCCCTAAGTCTGAAAACTGGATCATAGATTCTTTGATGCCATTTTCAGCGGCGCACTCGATGAGGCGTGCTATCATTTTTTGGCTTTTCTCGAGGTTGCTGGTATCCATTTTACAAATCCATCAACAGCCGCCGCGGGTCCTCGAGCGCCTCTTTCACGCGGACCAGGAAGGTCACCGCGCCCTTGCCGTCCACGATGCGGTGGTCGTAGCTGAGCGCGAGATACATCATCGGCCGGATGACGATCTCTCCCGCGACCACGACGGGGCGGTCCTGGATCTTGTGCATGCCCAAAATCCCCGATTGCGGCGGGTTGAGGATCGGCGAGGACATGAGCGAGCCGTAGACGCCGCCGTTCGAGATGGTGAAGGTGCCGCCCTGCATCTCGGCCATCGACAGCTTGCCGTCGCGGGCGCGGATGCCGAGTTCGGCGATGCGCTTTTCGATCTCGGCAAAGCTCATCGTGTCGGCGTTCCTGAGCACCGGGACGACCAGGCCCGAGGGCGTGCCGACGGCGATGCCCATGTGCACGAACCTCTTGTAGACGATGTCGGTGCCGTCGATCTCGGCATTGACCTCGGGCACCTCGGTCAGCGCGTGGCAGCAGGCCTTGGTGAAGAAGGACATGAAGCCAAGTTTCACGCCGTGCTTCTTTTCGAAGAGGTCCTTGTATTCCTTCCTGAGCGCCATGACGCCGGACATGTCGACCTCGTTATAGGTGGTCAGCATGGCGGCGGTGTTCTGCGCGTCCTTGAGCCGGCGGGCGATGGTCTGGCGCAGGCGGGTCATGCGCACGCGTTCCTCGCGCGCGGCATCCTCGGCGGGGATGGGGGCGCGGGCGGCGTCGGGGGCGGGTGCGGGTTTCGAGGCCTCGGCCGATTTGGGGGCCGGTTTCGGGGCCTCGGCGGCCTTTTGCACGTCTTCCTTCATGATGCGGCCGTCGCGGCCGGTGCCCTTGACGTCATCCGGCGAGAGGCCCTTTTCGGCCATCAGTTTCTTGGCCGAGGGGGCATGTTCGACATCCTTGCCGGATTTGGCTGGGGCGGGTTGGGCGGGGGGTTTTTCCGCGGCGGGGGCGCCTTCGCCCGAGGTCATCAGGGCCAGCTTGCCGCCGGCCTCGACCGTGGCGCCCTCTGCGGCGAGGATTTCGGACAGCGTGCCAGAGGCGGGGGCCGGGACCTCGACCGAGACCTTGTCGGTTTCCAGTTCGCACAGCATCTCGTCGCGGGCGACGGTGTCGCCGGGCTGCTTGAACCAGGCGGAGACGGTGGCCTCGGTCACGCTTTCGCCCAAGGTCGGCACCATGATGTCGACGGTTTCGCCCGACCCTTGGGCGGCGGCCTCTTCGGGGACGGATTTGGCGGTATCGGGCTGGACCTCGGCGGGTTTGGCGGCGCCTTCGGAGATGGTGGCGAGCAGGGCGTCGACGGAGACGGTTTCGCCTTCGCCCGCGACGATTTCCGACAGCGTGCCGGCGGCGGGGGCGGGCACCTCGACGGTGACCTTGTCGGTTTCCAGCTCGCACAGCATCTCGTCGGCGGCGACGGCATCGCCGGGTTTCTTGAACCAGGTGGCGACGGTGGCCTCGGTGACGCTTTCGCCCAGGGTGGGGACTCGGACTTCGGTGGACATATACGGTTACCCTTCGATTGTCAGCGCGTCGTTGACGAGCGCGGTCTGCTGGGCCTTGTGCTGGCTGGCAAGCCCGGTGGCGGGCGAGGCGGCGGCGGGGCGGCCGGCGTAATGCGGGCGGCGGTGGCGGGCGTTGATGCGGGTCAGCACCCATTCGAGGTTCGGCTCGATGAAGGTCCAGGCGCCCTGGTTCTTGGGCTCTTCCTGGCACCAGACGATGTCGGCCTCGCGGAAGCGTTCCAGTTCCTTGACCAGGCTGAGCGCCGGGAACGGGTAGAACTGTTCGAGCCGCAGGATGTAGACGTCATCCAGGCCGCGGGCGTCGCGTTCTTCCAAGAGGTCGTAATAGACCTTGCCGGAACACAGGACGACGCGGCGGATCTGGTCGTCGGGTTTCAGCTTGATCTCGGACTGGCCGAGTTCGGCGTCGTCCCAGAGCACGCGGTGGAAGGACGAGCCGGTGATGAACTCCTTGGCCTCGGACACGGCAAGGCGATGGCGCAAGAGGGATTTCGGCGTCATCAGGATCAGCGGCTTGCGGAAGCTGCGATGCAGCTGCCGGCGCAGGATGTGGAAGTAGTTCGCGGGCGTCGAGCAGTTGGCGACGATCCAGTTGTCCTCGGCCGAAAGCTGAAGGAAGCGTTCCAGCCGGGCCGAGGAGTGTTCCGGGCCCTGGCCTTCGTAGCCATGGGGCAGCAGCACCACGAGGCCCGACATGCGCAGCCATTTGCGTTCGCCCGAGGAAATGAACTGGTCGAACATGATCTGGGCGCCGTTGGCGAAATCGCCGAACTGGGCCTCCCACATCACCAGGGCGTTGGGTTCGGCGAGGCTGTAGCCGTATTCGAAGCCCAGCACCGCGTATTCCGAGAGCATCGAGTCGATGACCTCGTAGCGGGCCTGGCCCTTGCGGATGTGGTTCAGGGGATAATAGCGTTCCTCGGTGTCCTGGTTGACCAGCGCCGAGTGGCGCTGGGAGAAGGTGCCGCGGGTGGAATCCTGCCCCGCCAGCCGCACCGGGTAGCCCTCGGTCAGCAGGCTGCCGAAGGCCAGCGCCTCGGCGGTGGCCCAGTCGAAGCCCTTGCCCGAGCTGAACATTTCCTTCTTGGCATCCAGCAGGCGGCCCACCGTGCGGTGGAGCGCAAAGCCCTCGGGCGGGGTGGTCAGCGCGCTGCCGATTTCCTGCAAGGTCTCTTCGGAAATGGCGGTGTCGCCGCGCTGATACTCGTCGCCGCCGCCGCGCTGGATATGCGACCAGCGCCCGTCCAGCCAGTCGGCCTTGTTCGGCTTGTATTCCTTGCCCGCCTCGAACTCCTCGTTCAGGTGCGACTGGAACGCGGCCTTCATGTCCTCGATCTCGCCCTCGGGGATCAGGCCATCCTGGACCAGCCGTTCGGTATAGAGTTGAAGCGTGGTCTTATGCTTCTTGATCTTCTGGTACATCAGGGGGTTGGTGAACATCGGTTCGTCCCCCTCGTTATGGCCGAAGCGGCGATAGCAGAAGATGTCGATGACCACGTCCTTGCCGAATTTCTGGCGGAACTCGGTGGCGACCTTGGCGGCGTGCACCACCGCCTCGGGGTCGTCGCCGTTGACGTGGAAGATCGGCGCCTCGACCATCAGCGCGATGTCGGTGGGATAGGGCGAGGAGCGCGAGAAATGCGGCGCGGTGGTAAAGCCGATCTGGTTGTTCACCACGATATGGATGGTGCCGCCGGTGCGGTGGCCCACCAGCCCCGACATGCCGAAACATTCGGCCACCACGCCCTGGCCGGCGAAGGCCGCGTCACCGTGCAGCAGCACGGGGATCACGCTGTGGCGGGTGGGGTCGTTGTCCTGCGCCTGCTTGGCGCGGGCCTTGCCCAGCACGACCGGGTTGACGGCCTCGAGGTGGCTGGGGTTGGCGGTCAGGCTGAGGTGCACCTTGTTGTTGTCGAACTCGCGGTCCGACGAGGCGCCGAGGTGGTATTTCACGTCGCCGGAGCCGTCCACGTCCTCGGGCTTGAAGGAGCCGCCCTGGAATTCGTTGAAGATGGCGCGGTAGGGCTTGCCCATCACGTTGGCCAGCACCGACAGGCGGCCGCGGTGGGGCATGCCGATGGCGATTTCCTTGACCCCCAGCGCGCCGCCGCGCTTGATGATCTGCTCCATCGCGGGGATCAGCGCCTCGCCCCCGTCAAGGCCGAACCGCTTGGTGCCCATGTACTTGACGTGCAGGAACTTTTCGAAGCCCTCGGCCTCGACCAGCTTGTTCAGGATGGCGCGCCGGCCCTCGCGGGTGAACTTGACCTCCTTGCCGAAGCCCTCGATCCGTTCCTTGAGCCAGGCGG
>JBNGDM010000221.1:0-5788 GCA_049975105.1 Rhodovulum sp.
ATCCTGCACCGGGCGCTGACGGGCGGGGCCTATGAAACCCACGGGGTGACGCCCTCGATCAGCCCGTCGATGGATATCCAGGTGTCCTCGAATTTCGAACGCGCCCTGTTCGAGGCCTATGGCCGCGACGGGGCGGCGGTGGCGCAGCAGATGGAGGAGTTGAAGGCCAGGGGCGGGTTCACCATCAGCCAGGGCGCGTTGCAGGCCCTGCGCGAGGTGTTCGCCTCGGGGCGCGCGTCGGAAGAGGAAACGGCGGCCACGATCCGCGCGACCCATGCGGCGACCGGCGAAATCCTGTGCCCGCATTCGGCGGTCGGCGTGAAGGTCGCCGAGGACCAGCCGGGCGGCGCCACGCCGATGATCACGCTGGCCACCGCGCATCCGGCGAAATTCCCCGACGCGGTCGAGGCCGCGACGGGCCAGCGCCCGCCCCTTCCCAACCGGATGGCGGATCTGTATGAGCGCCCCGAACGCGTGACGGTGGTGGACAACGACCTGGGCGCGAT
The DNA here is from genome assembly GCA_049975105.1 of Rhodovulum sp. Taxonomy (GTDB): domain Bacteria; phylum Pseudomonadota; class Alphaproteobacteria; order Rhodobacterales; family Rhodobacteraceae; genus Rhodovulum. Next base: position 507 of record JBNGDM010000221.1, read on the forward strand.
CGAGGCCCTTATCGAGGAAAGGCGCGCGGGTTGAGCGTAGAGCTTCACAGGCTGTCCAACGGGTTCCGGGTCGTGACCGAACACATGCCGGGGCTGCAATCGGCGTCCATCGGCATCTGGGTGCAGGCCGGCGGCCGGGACGAGCGCGCCGAACAGAACGGCATTGCGCATTTCCTGGAGCACATGGCGTTCAAGGGCACCGACAAGCGCACGACCCTGCAGATCGCCGAGGCGATCGAGGACGTGGGCGGTTATATCAACGCCTATACCTCGCGCGAGATGACCGCCTATTACGCCCGCGTGCTGGAGGCGGACGTGCCGCTGGCGCTCGACGTGCTGGCCGATATCCTGTTGAACCCGCGCTTCGAGGCCGACGAGATCGAGGTCGAGCGCGGCGTGATCCTGCAGGAGATCGGGCAGGTGCTGGACACGCCCGACGACGTGATCTTCGACTGGCTGCAGGAGGTGTCCTATCCCGGCCAGGCCATCGGGCGGTCGCTGCTGGGCCCGGCGGAACGGGTGCGGGGGTTCGGGCGGGACGACCTGTTTGCCTTTGTCGGGGGGAACTATTCGCCCGACCGGATGATCCTGTCGGCCGCGGGCGCGGTCGATCACGCCGAGATCGTGCGGCTGGCCGAGGCGCTGTTCGGCCACCTCGTGCCCGGCCCGCGCGAGGCGCATGAACCGGCCCGCTTCACCGGGGGCGAGCGGCGCGAGGTCAAGACGCTGGAACAGGCGCATATGGCGATGGCCTTCGAATGCCCGGGCTATCGCGATCCGGCGATCTATACCGCGCAGATCTTTGCCACCGCGCTGGGCGGGGGGATGTCGTCGCGGCTGTTCCAGGAACTGCGGGAAAAGCGGGGGCTGTGCTACACGGTCTTCGCCCAGGCGGGGGCCTATGCCGATACCGGGACGATCACGCTTTATGCCGGGACCAGCGGCGCGCAGATCGGCGAGCTGGCCGAGCTGACCATGGCAGAGATCGCCCGGTCGGCGCAGGACATGACGCCCGCCGAGGTGGCGCGGGCGCGCGCGCAGATGAAAGCGGGGCTGTTGATGGGGCTGGAAAGCCCGTCGAACCGGGCCGAGCGGCTGGCCCGGCTGGTGGCGATCTGGGACCGGGTGCCCGAGATCGAGGAAACGGTGGCCCATATCGACGCGGTCACCACGGGCGACGTGCGCGATTTCGCGGGCCGGATGGCCGGGGCGGGGCGCGCGGCGCTGGCGCTGTACGGACCCGTGGACAAGGCGCCGGCGCTGGATGCGTTGCAGGGCAGGCTGGCGGCCTGATGCTGGGTCTCAGGCGCAAGGTCCGCATCGAGACCGAGCGGATGACCCTGCGCCCCCCGGCCCATTCCGATTTCCGCGACTGGGCCGCCCTGCGGGCCCAGAGTGCCGCCTTCCTGACCCCGTGGGAGCCGACCTGGGCGCCCGACCACCTGTCGCGCAAGGCGTTCACCAACCGGGTTTACTGGGCGCAGCGCGCGCTGGGGGCGGGCACGGCGATCCCGCTGTTCCTGTTCCGCCGGGCCGATGACGTGCTGCTGGGGGCGATCACGCTGGACAATATCCGCCGGGGTCCGTCGCAATCGGGCACGCTGGGCTATTGGATCGGGGAACCCTTTGCCCGGCGCGGCCACATGCGCGAGGCGATCGAGGCGGTGGTGCAATACGCCTTTGTGCGGCGCGACCTGTCTCGGATCGAGGCCGCCTGCCTGCCCGAGAACGCCGCTTCGCGCGGGGTTCTGGAAAAATCCGGGTTCAAGTACGAGGGCGTGGCGCAATCCTATCTGCAGATCAACGGGCGGTGGCGCAACCACGTGCTTTACGCCAACCTGCGCGGCGACCGGCGCGGGCGCAGCGAGACCGGGCTGGCCTGAGCGGCAAGCCCGGCCCGGGGGTCACTCCTCGGCGGCCAGCGTGATTTCCACCCCGCCGATGCCCTCGATCACCACCTCGACCACCTGGCCCGCCTTGACCGGGCGCGCGCCGACCGAGGTGCCGCAGGCGATGATGTCGCCGGGCATCAGGGTCATGTCCCCCGAAATCTTGGACACGATCTCGGCGGGGGAATAGATCATGTCGGCGGCCGGGTAGGATTGCCGTTCGCGCCCGCCCACCAGCACGCGGATCGCCAGGTCGCGCCAGTCGAGCCCGGTGGCGATGACCGGCCCCATCACGCCGAACCCGTCATAGCCCTTGGACCGCGTCCACTGCTTGAAGGACGGATCGGCGTTCAGGATGTCGAGCGAGGTCAGGTCGTTCACGCAGGTATAGCCCAGGATCGCCTCGGCGGCCTGGTCCGGCGTCGCGTCCTTGCAGGGCTTGCCGATGACGATGCCCAGTTCGCCCTCGAAGATCACGCGGCCCGCGGCGGCGGGCAGGGTGACGGTGGCGCCGGGGCCTGCGACGGAACTGGCGGGTTTGAGGAAGAACAGCGGGTGGTCGGGCGGCGTCCAGCCGTTCTGTTCGGCGGCGGCGTGGAAATTGTTCCACAGGCAGATGAAATTGCGCGGCTCGCACGGCGCCAGAAGCGTGGCGCCCGCCATCGGGACGGGCGCGCCGGCGGCCTCGTCGCTGCCCAGCGCCGCGCGCGGGTGCAGCGCGTCGCCCTCGATCACGCCGGTCAGTATCTGGCCGTCGGCGGTTCGGATCCGTGCCCAGTTTGCCATTCTTGTCGTCCTCCCGGTTGTCCAAGACCCGGCGGGCCGGGTGCGCGTCGGGTTCTACGGTCTTGGCGCCCTGTCGTCACGGGGGAAAAAGGTCGGGGGGCGGGGCGCGTGACAGGCGGGGCGGGCGCGCTATCCTTTGGCGCAGGAGGTGCCCGCCCATGACACGCCTGATCGCCCTGTTCCTGATCCTGTTCGCCCTGCCCGCCGCCGCGCAGGAGCGCCGCCCCAGCCATTGCATCGCCATCGCCGAGGCCGATCCGGCGATGGAATATGTCCACCTTGCCGCGTTCGGCGCACCGCTGCCCGACGCCTATACGGTGCGGATCAACTACGTCGATCACGCCACCTTCGTGATCGAGACGGCGGGGGGCCTGAACGTGGCGACCGATTACACGGGGTTCCTGGGCACCGCCGAGGTGGTGCCCGACGTGGTGACGATGAACAACGCCCATTCGACCCATTTCACCGCCTATCCCGACCCGGCCATCCCGAACGTGTTGCAGGGCTGGGCCGACCGGGACGGGAACGCGGCCGACCATTACCTGGACCTCGGCGAGATGCTGGTCCGCAACGTGCCGACCGATGTGCGCGGCTATGACCGCAACGTGGTGCGCGAGAACGGCAATTCGATCTTCGTGTTCGAGGTGGGGGGCCTGTGCATCGGGCACCTGGGCCACCTGCATCACGAACCCGACGAGATGCAATATGCCTCGCTCGGGCGGCTGGACGTGGTGATGGCGCCCGTCGATGGCGGGCTGACGCTGGATTTGCCGACGATGATCCGGGTGCTGACGCGGCTGAAAAGTTCAGTGGTGATCCCGATGCACTGGTTCGGGGACTATTCGCTGGACCGGTTCCTGGCCGGCATTTCCGAGGAATTCGCGGTGCGCCGCGACGGCATCAGCCACCTGGAGGTGTCCCTGCGCACGCTGCCCGACCGGCCCACGGTGATCGTGCTGGAGCCGAGGCGCCTGGGCGCGGCGGAGTGACTTGCGCCCGGGCGGGGCGGCGTGCATCACCGGGGGAAAAGGAGCGCCCATGCTGACCCCCGTCACCGACGCCTTTGCCGCCGATCTGCGCGCCCGCCTGCCCGAAGCGGTCTTTCGCGAGATGGCGCCCGCCTACCTGGAGGAACCCCGCGGACGCTATCGCGGGCAGGGCGGGCTGTTGCTGGCGCCGGGAACGGTGGAGGAGGTGGCCGAGATCCTGCGTGCCTGTGCGGCGGCGCGGGTCGGGGTGGTGCCCTATGGCGGCGGCACCGGGCTGGTCGGCGGGCAGGTGATGGAAGACGGCCCCGCGCCGGTGATCGTCACGCTGGAGCGGATGCGGGCGGTGCGTGCGGTATACCCCACGGAAAACGTGCTGATCGCCGAGGCGGGCGCGATCCTGGCCGAGGTGCAGGCGGCGGCCGAGGCCGAGGGGCGGCTGTTCCCGCTGTCGCTGGCCTCCGAGGGATCGGCGCGGATCGGCGGGCTGTTGGCCACGAATGCGGGCGGCGTGAACGTGCTGCGCTATGGCAATGCGCGCGATCTGTGCCTGGGCGTCGAGGCGGTGTTGCCGGACGGGTCGATCCTGCACGGGTTGAAGCGGCTGAGGAAGGACAATACCGGCTATGACCTGCGCCACCTGCTGATCGGGGCGGAGGGCACGCTGGGGATCATCACGGCGGCCGCGTTGCGGCTGGCGCCGGTGCCGGCGGCGACGGGGGCGGCGCTGATGGCGGTGCGCGATCCGCAGGCGGCGCTGGACCTGCTGGCGCTGGCGCAGGGGCGGATCGGCGAGGGGGTGTCGGCCTTTGAACTGATGCACCGGCAGGGGTTCGATTTCCTGGCCGAGACGATGCCCGAGATCCGCCTGCCCTGGCCCCGCGCGCCCGAGTGGACGGTGCTGATCGACCTTGGGCTGGGCGCGGGGCTGTCGCCGGACGAGGCGCTGGCGGGTCTGTTCGCCGAGGCGGCGGAGGCCGGGCTGGTGTCGGACGGGCTGATCGCGCAGTCCGAGGGGCAGCGGGCCGGATTCTGGGCGGTGCGCGAAAGCCTGCCGCTGGCGAACCGGCGGATCGGGGCGATCTCGTCGCACGACATCTCGGTGCCCTTGTCGGCGATCCCGGAATTCATCGCGCAGGCCGGGCCGGCGCTGGCGCGGATCGGGGAATTCCGGGTCAACTGCTTCGGCCATGTGGGCGACGGGAACCTGCATTACAACGTGTTCCCGGTGCCGTGCGAGAACCGCGCCGATCACGAGGACAAGCGCGCGGCGATCAAGGCCTGCGTGCATGACCTGGTGCACGGCCTGGGCGGGTCGGTCAGCGCCGAGCACGGGGTGGGGCGGCTGAAGGTCGAGGACCTGGAGCGTTACGGCGACCCGGCCAAGCTGGCGGCGATGCGGGCGATCAAGGACGCGCTGGACCCGGCGCGGATCATGAACCCCGGGGTGATCCTGCGCGCGCGGGGCTGATCGGTCGAATGAGGGGTTTCGCCTTGGCTGCGCCAAGGCGACCGGGGGCCGGGGGCTGACGCCCCCGGCCCTTTTCGGGTGTGCAGGGCTGCGTGGCGCGTGCGGTGTTTTTCGGCCGGGACGATTGGGCCGGGCGAGAGGGCGGAGAGG
>JBNGDM010000222.1:0-5761 GCA_049975105.1 Rhodovulum sp.
GTCAACGTAGTGCTCTACCGCTGAGCTAACCGCCCGTCACCTTACCGATCCCACCAGCCCGAAAGAAAACGGACGCGGGCGGGACCGCGTCGGTTCGCAGGTCTATAAAAGGAGTCGGAAAATGGTTCAAGGGCTTTTGGCGCGCGAGGAATCGCCGCTATAAACGATCTGAAGGAGGACGTTCTACGGTGTGCGCCTACAGGTTGTTCCGGCCGGACTGGCCGACTACGAGCGTGGTGTTTTCCTCGCCCCATAGCGGGCGCGACTACCCGTGGAGCTTTCTTCGTCAGACCGTTCTGGACGAACGCACCATCAGGTCGTCCGAGGACGCGTTCGTCGACCTTCTGTTCGCAGCGGCACCCTTGCACGGTGCCCCGCTGATCGCGGCGAACGCGCCGCGCGCCTATGTCGATTTGAACCGGGCGGCCGAGGAACTGGACCCTGCCGTGGTCGAGGGGGCTCGCCAGGCCGGCCACAACCCGCGGATCAGTTCCGGCCTCGGGGTGATTCCGCGCGTGGTTGCCAATGGCCGTTCGATCTATCGGGGCAAAATCGGATTGGCCGAGGCCCAGGGCCGGATCGCGACCTATTGGCGCCCCTATCACGACGCCCTGCAGCAATTGCTGAACGAAGCGCAGGCGCGATTCGGGCAGTCGATCCTGATCGATTGCCACTCGATGCCGCGCGAGGCGATCGAAAGCATCGCTTCGGCGGGCAAGCAACGGCCCGACGTCGTCCTGGGCGATCGCTTCGGCGCTTCCGCCGGTTCTGAAATCGTCGACCGGATCGAGGCGGCCTTTGCGGCGGGGGGCTTGCGCGTGGGGCGTAACGCGCCCTTTGCGGGGGCCTATATCACCCAGCGCTACGGGCGGCCCGCGCGACACCAGCATGCCGTGCAGGTCGAGATTGACCGATCGCTCTACATGGACGAGCGCGAGGTGCGGCCGAGCCGGAATTTCGACGCGTTCCGCCGCTTGATGGAAGCGGTCCTGGTCGAACTGGTCGAAATCGGTCGTCCCGACGAGATGCCGCTCGTCGCCGAGTGACGGGCGCAGGAAGGTTTCGCGCGCCTGGTCAGCGTAACGCGCGCCCCTTCAGGATCGCCTGCGTTCCGAACCGTGCGCGGATCGCGTCGCTGGCCCGTTCGGCACTTGCGCGGGACATGGCCTGGGGGTCCAGTAGATCGCCCGAAAGGTCCGCGCCATCGGCCGGGACGATCTCGGACAGACCCACGCCCAACAGGCGCAGCGGCCCGGTTTCGCCCGCCTGGTCGAACAGCGCGCGGGCCTCGCGATAGATCCGGTCGGCGATCTGGGTCGGCTCGGCCAGGGCGTGGCGCCGGGTCAGCAGGCGGTGGTCGGCGCGCTTGAGTTTCAGAATGACCACGCGCCCGGCCTGCCCCTTGGCCTTGGCGCGGTCGGAAACCTTCTCGGCCATGCGCCAGATATGCCCGTCCAGAACCTCGGGGTCGGCGATGTCCTCGGGAAAGGTGGTCTCGTTCGAGATGCTCTTGACCGGTGCGTTCGATGACACCCTTCGGTGATCCTGGCCGCGGGCGAGGTGCCAAAGCCGGTCGCCCATCGCGCCGAACCGTGCCCGCAGGTCCGGTTTTTCCCACCGGCGCAGGTCGGCAAACGTGCGGATGCCCGCACGGTCCAGCGCTTCCCGGCCGGCCGCGCCGACGCCCCAGATCAGGTCAACGGGACGGTCGGCGAGGAAGTCCTCGGTTTCGGCGTGGCCGATCACCGCGAACCCGCGCGGCTTGTCGAGGTCAGAGGCGATTTTCGCGAGGAACTTGTTGTGGCTCAGGCCGATCGAGCCTGACAGCCCCAAGTCGACTTCCATCCGGCGGACCAGCCGTGCCAGAAGCAGGGCGGGCGGCGCGGCATGCAGTTTAGCGGTGCCGGAAAGATCAAGGAACGCCTCGTCCAGCGACAGCGGTTCGATGGCGGGGGTCAACGCCTCCATCATCGCGCGGATCGCGCGCGAGGCCTCGGCATAGGCCGCCCCGCGCGGTTTCACGACAACCGCCTCGGGACACAGCTTCAGCGCCTTGAACATCGGCATCGCCGAACGCACGCCGCGGATCCGGGCGATATAGCACGCGGTCGAGACCACGCCGCGCCGCCCGCCGCCGACGATCACCGGCTTGTCGCGCAGCTCGGGATTGTCGCGTTTCTCCACGGCCGCGTAAAAGGCGTCGCAATCCATGTGCGCGATGGTCAGGTCGAACAGTTCCGGATGGGAAACGACGCGCGGCCGGCCGCAATTCGGGCACCTGGGTCCGGACTCGAAGGTGGTCAGGCAGTCGCGGCAGAGGGCTGGCATGGCTCAGGTCCGATCCATGACACGGGGATTGCGTATTTCCGTCATTCTTGGGCGCCATGATGCACGCCAAGTCGAACCGGCAGCAAGCGCTTCCTTGCACGCGCCGGGCCGCGCATAATGCAAGAAACGGAACGAGGACGGGCAGATGAGTCTGGAAGAGATCCTGACCGCCGTGATCGGCGGTAATCTGGTGGTGCTGCTGCTGGCCGCGGTGGTGATCCTCAGCGTGGTTCTGGGGGTTCGGATCGTGCCCCAGTCCGAAAAGCATGTGGTCGAACGGTTCGGGCGGCTGCGTTCGGTTCTGGGGCCGGGGATCAACCTGATCGTGCCCTTCCTCGACCGGGTGGCGCACAAGATTTCCATTCTCGAACGCCAATTGCCCAACGCCAGCCAGGACGCGATCACCGCGGACAACGTGTTGGTGCAGGTCGAAACAAGCGTCTTCTATCGCATTCTCGAACCCGAAAAGACGGTCTACCGCATCCGTGACATCGACGGGGCCATCGCCACCACGGTCGCCGGGATCGTTCGTGCCGAAATTGGCAAGATGGAACTCGACCAGGTGCAGTCGAACCGATCGGACCTGATCGCGACGATCAAGGATAGCGTCGAGGATGCGGTGGAGAACTGGGGAATCGAGGTGACTCGCGCGGAAATCCTCGACGTGAACCTCGACCAGCAGACCCGCGACGCGATGCTGCAACAGCTCAACGCGGAACGTGCCCGCCGGGCCGCGGTGACCGAGGCCGAGGGTCAGAAGCGCGCTGTCGAATTGCAGGCCGATGCCGAGCTTTACGCGGCCGAACAGGCCGCCAAGGCGCGGCGTATCTCGGCCGAGGCCGAAGCCTATGCAACGCAGGTCGTCGCCCAGGCAATTGCCGATAACGGCTTGGAGGCGGCGCAATACCAGGTCGCGTTGAAACAGGTCGAGGCGCTGACCAAAGTGGGCGAAGGCGCGGGCAAGCAGACGATCATCGTGCCGGCGCATGCGATGGATGCCTTCGCCGATGCCTTCAAGATGCTGAAGGGGCGGGGCTGATGATACTTGAGATTTGGTGGGTCTGGCTTGCGGCGGCGGCCGGTCTTGCGATCCTCGAAATGCTGGCCCCGGCGTATGTATTCCTCGGCTTCGCCATCGGTGCCGCCGTGGTCGGGACCGCATTGGCGCTCGGGCTGGCGCTGGCCTGGCCGTGGCTGATTCTGGTCTTTGCCCTGGTGTCGCTTGTGACCTGGCTGGGGTTGCGCGCCGTGCTCGGTGTGCGCAGGGGCCAGGTCAAGGTGTGGGACCGCGACATCAACGAGGACTGAGAGCCGTCAGCCCCGGTTCGGGCGCTGCGCCTGCGGCGAGGCCAGTTCTGCCTGGATCGAGAGTGCGGCGGCCCGCGGATCCGCTGCCTGCCAGACTGGGCGGCCGACCACGACGTGATCCGCGCCGTCCGAGACCGCCTGTACCGGGGTCGCCACCCGTTTCTGATCGCCCAGCGCGGCCCCCGCCGGGCGCACGCCGGGCGTGACGATCACCTTGTCCTCGGCCTGGGGCAACGCCCGGATCACCGCGGCCTCGTGCGGGCTTGCGATCACCCCGTTCGCGCCCGCCTCGAACGCGCGGGTCGCGCGTTCCACCACGATCTCGCGAACCCCGCCCGGCTTGATCAAGCTGGCGTCCAGGTCGGCGCGGTCCAGCGAGGTCAGGATCGTCACGGCGAGGATCTTCATGTCCGATCCGCCCGCGCCCTCGCGCGCGGCGCGCACCACGTGGGGGTCGCCATGGACGGTCAGGAAATCCAGATCGAACCGCGCAAGACCCCGCACCGCCGCCTCGACCGTCGCGCCGATATCGAACAGCTTCATGTCGAGGAAGATGCGCTTGCCGTGCTGGTCCTTGAGTTCCTGCGCAAGGGCCAGCCCGCCCCCGGTCAGCATCCCCAAACCGATCTTGTAGAACGACACCGCGTCGCCGATCCGCGTGGCAAGCTCTAGCCCGGTATGGGCATCGGGGACGTCGAGTGCGACGATCAGGCGGTCATCGGTCATGGGGCTGCTCCTGTCTTTCGGGGTTGCGTCTTCCTAGGCCGGGGGCGGCTTGCGGTCCAGCGCGACAAAGCGTTGTTGCGCTCTTGCAACGGGTTGGGGCGCCTCCCACATATCCGGTCGAGGCCCGCGGAAAAGGGGTGCGCTGCCTGGCAGGCACCAAAAGGGACGGGCGCTTGGTGAAAGGAGAAGACCGATGAACCTTGAGAAGTTCACGGAGCGGTCGCGCGGTTTCCTGCAAGCCGCCCAGACCATCGCGATGCGGGAAAGCCACCAAAGGCTGGCGCCCGAACATCTGCTGAAAGCGTTGATGGATGATGAGGAGGGCATGGCCTCCAACCTGATACGCCGTGCGGGCGGCGCGCCCGAGCGCGTGGTCGAGGCGCTCGACGGCGCGTTGGCCAAAATGCCCAAGGTTTCGGGCGATGCGGGCCAGACCTACCTGGACCAGACCACGGGTAAGGTGCTGGACGAGGCCGAGAAGATCGCCAAGAAGGCGGGCGACAGCTTCGTGCCGGTCGAACGCATCCTGATGGCGCTGGCCATGGTGCCGTCCAAGGCCAAGGACGCGCTGGATGCGGGCGCGGTGACGGCGCAGAACCTGAACGCCGCGATCAACGACATTCGCAAGGGCCGCACCGCCGACACGGCCAGCGCCGAGGAAGGGTACGAGGCGCTGAAGAAATACGCGCGCGACCTGACCGAGATGGCCGAGGAAGGCAAGATTGACCCGATCATCGGCCGCGACGAGGAAATCCGCCGTGCGATGCAGGTTCTCAGCCGCCGGACCAAGAACAACCCGGTGTTGATCGGTGAACCCGGGGTCGGCAAGACCGCGATCGCCGAGGGGCTGGCGCTGCGCATCGTGAACGGCGACGTGCCCGAAAGCCTGAAGAACAAGCGCCTGATGGCCCTCGACATGGGTGCGCTGATTGCGGGCGCGAAATATCGCGGCGAGTTCGAGGAGCGCCTGAAGGCGATCCTGTCGGAAATCACTGCCGCGGCGGGCGAGATCATCCTGTTCATCGACGAGATGCACACGCTGGTGGGTGCCGGGAAATCCGAAGGCGCGATGGATGCCGCCAACCTGATCAAGCCGGCGCTGGCGCGGGGCGAGTTGCACTGCATCGGGGCGACAACGCTGGATGAATATCGCAAGCATGTCGAGAAAGACGCGGCGCTGGCGCGGCGCTTCCAACCGGTGTTCGTCGAGGAACCCACGGTCGAGGACACCGTGTCGATCCTGCGCGGCATCAAGGAGAAGTACGAGCTTCACCATGGCGTGCGGATTTCCGACTCGGCCCTGGTGGCGGCGGCGACGCTGAGCCACCGCTACATCACCGACCGATTCCTGCCCGACAAGGCGATCGACCTTGTGGACGAGGCCACCAGCCGACTGCGG
>JBNGDM010000223.1:0-5711 GCA_049975105.1 Rhodovulum sp.
TGGTACCGGCCTGCGCGGTGAAGGGACCGTCCTGGCTTTCGTTCTGCCCGGCGCCGCCCGCGGAAGCCTCGGCCGAGGCCGCGCGCACGCGGCTGCTGCAGGACGAGATCGACCGTGTCGAACGGCAGATCGCCATTGCCGACCGCGCCTGCCAGCCGGCGCCACCGGCCACGCCGCGAAAGGCCTAGGCCACCGGAACGCCCGGCGACGTGGCGGCGCGCCGGACGGCGCTGGGCGGCCGGGCGGCCGACCTGACCTTCACGCTTGCCTGGGACAGCATCGCGGACCTGCACCTCGAGGTGACCTGTCCGACCGGCCAGCGGCTCTGGTACGGGGCACGGTCGCTCTGCGGCGGAAACCTGGATGTGGGCGGCAACCACACCCCGGCCACGGCCCGCACCGACCCGATCGAGAACATCTATTTCACAGACGGCCCGCCGGGCCGCTACCTGGTCCGGGTGCACTACTACAACCCGCAGGGCGCAGGCCCGAGCCAGCCCTTCCGCCTGCTGGTGGAACGGCGGGGCGGACAGCAGGAATTCTCCGGCGTCCTGTCGGGCAAGGACGACGAGTGGACGACCACCATCAACTACGCCAGGCTGCCATGATCTCGGACCGTAAAGAACAGCTCAGACCGCTCGTCAACTGGCACGAGGACATCACCGTGGTGCCGTTTTCGGGCATACAGATGCTGGATTTCGGCTTTGCGATCGAGGCGGTCCAGGCCCGCCCTTGGCGGTTCATCGAGCGCACGCTGGACGACAACGCCGACGAGCGGATCCTGATCCCGCTGACCGGCAACGAGGAGTTGGACGCGCCCATCGAGTCGGCCGCCAAACCGGACGACGATCCCTACTCGATCCGGCCTGCCGCGGCGCTGGAACCGTTCCTGTCGAAATGGATCCCGGTGCCCGTCCTGCGCATGAAGTCCGAACGCGGTCCAGCCGGCGAAGAGCGGTTCGACCCCGGCCCCTCGACCTGGGCGCGGTTGAGGGTGGTGGAACTGGAGACCCCGGACCCGGACACAGGTCACACCCACCGGGTGCAACTCGCGCTGGACACCGCGCTGACCACGCAGGATCAGTCGGCGCGCTATGTCGCCCCGCATGTCTCGGATGCCGAGAACCCCCGGGATTTCCGCTTCGTCTCGGACCCCGCGCACATGGACTGGTTCCTGCGCCGGATCGAGACCGACGCCGATGGCGAAACCCGCGATCCGCAGCTTTGGGTATCGGAATGGCTGAAGGAGCTGTTTCTCGGCTTCAAGCGGGCCGAGCGGCCGGGCCGCAACATCTCGGAAGATAGCCTGCCGCACCAGTTCGAGCACTGGGCGCGCTACCTGGCGTGCCTGCAATTCGTCGACAAGGCGGTGCGGATACCCAAGATCCGCTTCGTCAACACCGTGTCGGAACGCGACGCGGTCACGCCGGTGGATGTGGACCTTGTGCTGGATGTCGGCAACTCGCGCACCTGCGGTATTCTGATCGAGCGGTTCCCCGGCGAGAGCCGGGTCGACCTCGTACGCTCGTTTCCGCTGGAGATTCGCGATCTGTCCCGGCCCGAGTTACATTACTCGGGCCTGTTCGAAAGCCGGGTGGAATTCGCCGAACTGAAATTCGGCGACGACCGGTTCGCCAGCCGCTCGGGCCGGCGCAACGCGTTCATGTGGCCCGGCTTCGTGCGTGTCGGGCCAGAGGCGCACCGCCTGATCCAGCGCGAGGAAGGCACCGAGACGATGTCGGGCCTGTCCTCGCCCAAGCGCTATCTCTGGGACGACGAGGCGCGCCAGCAGGACTGGCGGTTCCATAACCATTTCGATCCCAACAACCTGCCGAAATCGGTCCGCGCCTCGATGCGCCAGTTGAACGAGGCCGGCGACGTGATCGAGCAGGTGGCCTACGAGGAAGGCCGCCGCCTGCGCCGCCGCGGCAAGACCTCGACCGCGCGCGCGATCCGGCCGCGCTTTTCCCGCTCGGCGCTGTTCGGCTTCATGCTGGCCGAGATCTTCAGCCACGCGTTGGTGCAGATCAACGACCCCGCCTCGCGGTCGAAACGCGCCCAGTCGGACCTGCCGCGCCGGCTGAACCGCATCATCCTGACCCTGCCCACCGCGACCTCCGTGCAGGAACAGGCGATCATGCGCAGCCGTGCCGAGGGCGCGCTGAAGATGGTATGGACGATGCTGGGCATGGATGAGGCGCTGGACCGATACAAGGCCAAGCCGACCGTCACTGTCGAATGGGACGAGGCGAGTTGCACGCAACTCGTCTATCTCTACAGCGAGATCACGCAGAAGTTCGACGGCAATATCGATGCCTTCCTCAAGCTCAAGGGGCGGCCCCGCGTACGCCCCGGCGAGCCCGCGCCGAGCCCCAGCCTGCGGCTGGCCTGCATCGACATCGGCGGCGGCACGACCGACCTGATGATCTCGACCTTCTGGGGCGAGGCGAACCGGGTGCTGCATCCCGAGCAGAACTTTCGCGAGGGCTTCCGCGTGGCCGGGGACGACATGCTGCAGCGGGTGATCTCGGGGATTCTGCTGCCGCGCATCCAGTCCTCGATCGAGGCGGCCGGCGGGCGCTACGTGGGCGAGAAGCTGCGCGAACTTTTCGCCGGCGATATCGGCGGGCAGGACCAGCAGGTGGTGCAGAAACGCCGCCAGTTCGCGCTGCGCGCGCTGGTGCCGCTGGCCGTGGCGATCATTTCGCACAGCGAGACCGCGGCCGAGTACGACCGTTTCGACCTGTCGGTGGCCGATACGCTGGGCCTGCCTCGGTCGGTCCCCGAGCCCGAGCGGCATCCCGACGAGGACGGCGTGCTGCCGCCCCGCCCGGCCCCGCGCGACCCCCTGATCTCCGGGGAGATCCTGGCCTATATCGAGCAGGCCGCGCGCGACGTGGGCGCGCAGGACTGGCATTTCGCCGACCTGACGCTGACCACCTCGCGCGAGGATGTCGACGCCATCGCCCGCGAGGCCTTCCAGAAGGTCCTGGGCAACATGGCCGAGATCATCGACCATCTCGGCGTCGACGTCGTTCTGCTGACCGGTCGTCCGTCGCGCCTGCCCGCGGTGCGCTCGATCGTCGAGGAACTGCTGGTGATCCCGCCCTACCGGCTGATCTCGATGCACACCTACAAGACCGGACGCTGGTATCCCTTCCGCGACCCGATCACCCAGCGCATCGGCGACCCGAAGAGCACGGTCGCCGTGGGCGGCATGCTGATCGCGCTGTCCGAGAACCGGATTCCGAACTTCAAGGTGACGACCGGCGCGTTCCAGATGAAATCCACCGCCCGCTTCGTCGGCGAGATGGACTACAACGGCCAGATCCTGGACGAGAAGCTGATGTTCTCGGACCTCGATCTGGACGCCAAGGGAGGCGGCCAGGAGGCGGTGGTGAACATGTTCTCGCCGGTCCATATCGGCTCGCGCCAGTTGCCGCTGGAACGCTGGACCACGACACCGCTCTTCCGGCTCGATTTCGGCAATCCGGGCGCACAGAAACGGCCGACGCCGATCCGCGTGACGTTCGAGAAGGCGGAGTTCGACGACGACGAGGAAAACCAGGATTCCGAGGCCAAGCTGCGGCGCGAGGCGCTGCGCGAGGCTTTCGAGATCACCCTGGTCGAGGACGGCGACGGCGGCGGGATGAAGAACACGGACGTGGTGCTGAAGCTGCACACGCTGGGCTTCGACGACGAATACTGGATCGACACCGGCGTGTTCCGGTACTGAAGGGGACGGAATGACGACACAGGACCAACTCGCAGAGCGTTGTGCCAGGGTCGAGGAGGCCGCCCGCCGCGCGCTCGACTGGGTGAACGACCCCGAAAACGCCGAGACGGTCGGGCTGGACCGAAAGTCGCTGGTGCAGGCGCTGCGCAAGGGCGCCCGGCGCGCGCAGAAGCTGGGGAAATCCGCCCGCACCAAGATGTCGGTCAGCGTGTTCGGCCCGTCCCAGGCAGGCAAGTCGTTTCTGGTCTCGGTGCTGGCCCGCCCGCAAGGCGGCCGGCTGGTGGCCGATTTCCAGGGACCGGGCGGCGAACTGGACTACATCCGCGAGATCAACCCCGAGGGCGAGGGCGAATCCACGGGCCTTGTGACCCGCTTCACGATGACCAAGGCGCCCTGCCCCGAAGGCTATCCGATCCGGCTGGTGCTGCTGTCCGAGGCCGATTGCGCGCGCACCATCATCAACTCGTTCTACATGGATGGCGACCAGTCCGAGCCGGCACCCGAACCCGAGCGCATCACCGCGCACCTGGACGCGTTCCGCGCGAAGATGGGCCCGGCCGAAGTGCCGGGGATGAGCTTCGAGGACGTGCTCGAGATCGCCGAATACGTCAACAAGACCTTCGGGCGTTCGGCCTATGCCGCGGGGCTCAAGAGCTTTTGGGAGGATGCCGCGCTGATCGCGCCGAACCTGTCGATCCGCGACCGGGCCGAGTTCTGCGCGATCCTGTGGGGCGGGCACGAGCCGCTGACCGGGCTGTTCGTGCAACTCGCCGAGGCGCTGCAGCAGATCCAGAACGCCGAGGAGGTCCACGCCCCGCTTTCGGCGCTGACCCCACGCGAAACCTCGATCATCGACGTCAAGACCCTGCATGGCCTGCACGAGGAGGGCGGGGACACCCTATCGCTTTGCCTGCCGTCGGGTGCCAAGGTCGACCTGCCGCGGGCCCTGGTCTGCGCGCTGGCGGCCGAACTGGTGATGCCGATGCAGACCCAGCCCTACGAGCTGTTCGCCGAGACCGATCTGCTGGACTTCCCCGGCGCGCGCAATCGTTTCGAGCAGCCGCTGTCCAAGACCCTCGCCGAGCCCGAGAAGACGCTGACGCAACTCCTGCTGAGGGGCAAGGTCGCCTATCTCTTCGACCGCTACGTCGAAAACCAGGAAATCACCTCGATGCTGCTCTGCGTGCCGGACAGCAACATGGAGACGCTGGACCTGCCGGGACTGGTCGAGACCTGGATCGAGATGACCCATGGCGGCACGCCCAAGCAACGCGCCGAGACCCGCTGCATTCTGTTCTTCGTTCTGACAAAGTTCGACAAGCATCTCGGCGAGAGCGCCGCCGGCGGCGGCGAGGCGACGCGCTTCGAGCGCCGCATGCAGGCCTCGCTGCTGGAGAAATTCGGCCGCGGCAAGGACCCGTGGGTGGAAAGCTGGACGCCAGGACAGCCGTTCCGGAACTGCTACTGGCTGCGCAACCCCAACTTCTTCGTCGAGGGCCTGATCGACTACGACGAGACCCAGCGCGAGTTGCGCATCCGCGACGAGAAGGCGGATCGCGTGGCCGAACTGCGCGAGGGCTGCCTCGAGGCGCCGAGCGTGCAGAAGCATTTCGCAGATCCCGCCGCGGCATGGGATGCCGCGCTCAGCCTGAACGACGGCGGCGTGAGCTACCTGATCGCGCAGCTGACCGAGGTCTGCACCGCCGACAGCAAGATCCGCCAGGTCGGCAGCCAGCTCGACAAGCTCGCCGCCGACCTGCGCGAGGACATGTCGCCGTTCCACATCTCGGACGATGTCGGCCAACGGATCGAGGAAAAGCGCGCCGCGGCGGCCGAGATCATCGACGAGCTGGAGATCGCGCTGCAGCGGCACCGGTTCGGGGCGTTCCTCGGCGCGCTGATGGTGGACCAGGACCAGGTGCAGGACCGGATCGCGCGGGTGCCGTCCTCGATCCGGATCACCCAGGCGGTGGCG
>JBNGDM010000224.1:0-5708 GCA_049975105.1 Rhodovulum sp.
GACCGGCCCAGCGCCCGGTGGCGAGGCAGGCGGTGATGAGATAGCCGCCCGTGGGCGCCTCCCAGTCCAGCATCTCGCCGGCCAGAAAGGTGCCGGGGCGCGCGGTCAGCATGAGGGTGCCGTCGACCGCGTCCCAACGCACGCCGCCCGCGGTCGAGATCGCCTCGTCCAGCGGGCGGGGGCCGGCATGGGCGATGGGCAGCGCCTTGACCAGCGCGGCCAGCGCCGGGCCTTCGGGCAGGGGGCGGCCGAATTCCATCAACAGCGCCAGGCGCGCGGGGTCGAGGCCCAGCGCCTTGCGCAGGTGGTTGGCCAGGCTGGCCTTGCCGCGCGGACGGGCAAGGCGCGTGGCGACCTTGTCCAGCGGCCAGTCGGGCAACAGGTCGGCCATGAGGGGAGCGCCTTCGCGCAGCGGGCGCGACAGGGCATAGATCCCGCCGCCCTCCAGCCCCTTGGCCGAGATCACGAATTCCCCCCGGTGCCATGGCCCGTCACCCGTGCGCAGCGCCACGCCCTTGACCGGCTGGCCGAACTGGCGGGCCATGGGCGCGGACCACTCGACCCTGAGCCCGACATTCGCAGGCGCGAAGGGGGCAAGCGGCACGCCCGCCCCGGAAAGCGCCCCGGTCCAGCGGCCATCAGAGCCTAACCTTGCCCAACTCGCGCCACCCAGGGCCAGGATCGTGACCCCGGGCCGCACCGCGCGCGGCCCCTCGGGCGTGTCGAACGTGACCGCCTCGCCGTCCCAACCGGCCCAGCGCCAGCGCGGGCGCAGCGTCGCGCCATATTCGTCGAGCCGCCGCAACCACGCCCGCAACAACGGCGAGGCCTTCATCGCCCGGGGAAACACCCGGCCGGTGCTGCCGGTGAACACCGGCTGGCCCAGCCCCTCGGCCCAGGCGCAGACGTCATCGGGGCCGAACGCCGCCAGCATCGGGCGCAGCCGGTCGGCGGACTCGGCATAGGCGGACAGAAAGCTGTCGAACGGCTCGGCCTTGGTCAGGTTCAGCCCCGACTTGCCCGCCATCAGGAACTTGCGCGCGGGGCTTGGCCTGGCCTCGGCGATGACGGCCGGAATGCCCGCCGCGCCCAGCGCCTCGGCCGCCATGAGGCCCGCAGGCCCCGCCCCGATCACCAATGCCCCGATCCGTTCCATGCGCCCCTTGCCCGATTGCGGCCCGCGCCCCATCCTTGCGGGCATGACCGACATGCCGATCTGCCCGCTCTGCGACCGCCCGATCCCGCCGGAGGCGAAACAGAGCCTGCACCATCTGACGCCCAAGCTGCGCGGTGGCAAGGGCGGGCCGACCGTGCGGCTGCACCAGATCTGCCACAATGAAATCCACGCGACGCTGAGCGAAAGCGAACTCGCGCGCGGCTATAACACGATCGCGGCGCTGCGGGGGCATCCGCGCCTGGCGAAGTTCATCGCCTGGGTGGCCAAGCGGCCGCCGGGCTTCCATTCGAAAACGCCGGGCGGGCGGCGCAAACGCTAGGCCGGGCGGCCCTCGCACAGGGCCTTGATCGCAGCGCGGTGGGCGGGGGTGGCGGCCAGCACGTCGGCCACCAACTCGTCCACCGCCGCCGACAGGCCCTCGCCCGGCACCACGCGGTCGACCAGTCCGAAGGCCAGCGCCTCGTCCGCGGTGGCCCGCACGCCCCCCATCAGCAGGAGTTTCGCCCGCGCGGGTCCGACCAGCGCGGCCAGCCGGCCCGGATCGGAGGGTTGCGGCAGGAAGCCGAGCTTCATCACCGGGTAGAAGAATTTCGCCTCCGGCACCGACAGCCGCAGGTCGCAGGCCAGCGCCATGCCGAAGGCCCCGCCCGCCAGCGTGCCGTTCAGCGCCGCGACTGTCAGCGCGTCCAGCGCCGCGATCCGGCCCGAGACGCTTTCCCAGACGGGGTCGGTGGCCAGCCCCGCCCGCGCCTCGTCCAGGTCGGCGCCGGCGCTGAACACCTTGCCCGTGCCGGTCAGCACCAGCGCGGCGATGCCCGCGCCCGCCGCCTCGGCCAGGATGTCGTCGAGATCGCCCAGCATCGCGCGGGTCAGCGAATTGGCCTTGTCGGGCCGGTTCAGGGTCACATTCCAGCGCGCGCCGGCCTTGTCCAGCGCGATCACGAGGGCAGCCCCACCCGCCGCCGGATCGCGCGTTCGCGCAGCGAAACCTCCTGGCCCAGGAACTCGTCGGCGTCCGCGCTGCACATCCAGAGCAGGGCCTGGGCGGGCCAGGCGGGGGGGATGTGTTCGGACCAGTCGAGCCGGCTGACCGGGTTCACGCCGCTGTCCTTGATGGATTTCTGCATGTCGGTCGCGACCGTGCCGGGCGACAGGCCGATCGCGCGGATACCCTGCGCGCGGCCTTCGAGATCGGCGCAGCGGGTCAGCATGGCGGCCCCGGCCTTCGAGGTGCAATAGGCGCTCCAGCCCTCCAGCGCGCTGTGGGCGGCGCCCGAGCTGATCGTCAGGATGGTGCCGCCGCCCATCGCGGCCATCACCGGCATCGCCGCGCGAAAGCCGTGGAAAACGCCCTTGAGGTTGATGTCCAGCGCCGTCGCCCATTCGCCCGGGTCGGCGTCCTGCAGCCGGGCGATGGGTTCGATCACGGCGGCGTTGTTCACCAGAACGTCGATCTGGCCGAACGCCTTGACCACGCTGCGCACCGCGTCCGAAACCTGCGCGAAATCGGCCACGTCGCAGGGCAGCGCGATGGCCTTGCCGCCGATTTCGCGGGCGATGGTCGTGATCGCCGCCTCGCTGCGGGCGGCCAGTGCCACATGCGCCCCCGCCTCGGCGAAGGCGCGTGCCGCCGCCGCGCCGATGCCGCGGCTCGCCCCCGTGATCAGGACGCTCTTGCCCGCCAGTTCCCCCATCTTGCCGCCTCCTCGTTCGACCGCACCTTCGGGCCTCTTTCCTAGCCCAGCCGTCCGCGGCAGGCCAGCGCAACGTGGCGTTGACTCCCCCGGATCAAGGGCCGAAGCTGCGGCCAAACATCCGGCCATGAAGGGGTTTCCCATGTCGTTCCGCAATTCGGCCTCTGCCGGGGCCATTTTCGCCGCGCTGGTGCTGGCCGGGCCGGCCTGGGCCGACCTGGCCGCCGAAGAGGTCTGGGCCGCGTGGAAGGCCGTGGCCGAGGGGGCGGGCCAGACGATCAGCGCGACCGAGACCCGTTCGGGCGACACCCTGACAATCAGCGACGTGACCGTGACCGCCGCGATGCCCGAGGGCAGCGCCGTGGCCCGCCAGGACGGTGCCATCGCGTTCCGCGAACGCGGCGACGGGACGGTCGAGGTCGCCCTGCCCGGCAGTTTCGGCATCGCGATGGACGTGCGCCCGCCTGAGGGCAAGCGGATCGAGGCCGAGATGACCGTGGTCCAGGACGGGTTCTCGATGGTGGCCAGCGGCACGCCCGACGCCATCGCCTATGACCTGTCGGCGGAGACGCTGACGCTGACGCTGGACCGGGCCGAGGCGGACGGAGAACCGGTGGACGCGCGCGCGGTGTCGGGGATGACCGGCATGACCGGGCGCTATACCGTGTCCCGCCGCGAGACCACCCGTGTCGAGGGCGAGATCGCCGCCGAGGGGGCGCGGTTCGACGTGGCCGTCAATGCCCCCGAGGACGATGTCAGCCTGCGCTACGCGGGCGAGGTCAGCGATTTGGCCGGCACCTCGACGGCGGTGACTGTGCCGGGGATGGACAACACGCAGCTGGGGGCGATGCTGGAGGCCGGGTTCTCGTCCGAGGGGCGCGTGACCCATGGCGGGTTCGCCTACGCGATGTCGGTCGCGGACGGGGCCGGGACGACCGACGTTACGGCAAGTTTCGAGGGCGGATCGATCGATTTCGCGCTGGCCGGGGCGGGGATGGTCTATGACGTGCGTTCGGATGCCGGGCAGATCTCGGTCAGCGGAGCGAGCGTTCCCCTGCCGCAACTGGACCTGGCCTTTGCCGAAAGCGCGTTCCGGCTGGAACTGCCGCTGGTCGAGACCGAGGAACCGGCCGATTTCGAATTGCTGACCCGGACCGAGGGGCTGACGGTCAGCGACGGCATCTGGGCGATGCTGGACCCTGCGGGGCAGTTGCCGCGCGATCCGGCGACGCTGGTGCTGGACCTGGGCGGCAAGGCGCGCTGGCTGGTGGATATCACCGACCCCGAGACGATGGCGGGCGCCTCGCCCGAGGCGCCGCCCGCCGAGTTGCACGAGCTGAACGTCAAGGACCTGGAACTGAGCCTTGCCGGGGCGGAACTGACCGGCAACGGGGCCTTTGTCTTCGACAATTCCGACAAGACCAGCTTTGACGGCATGCCGAAACCCACCGGGGGCGTCGCGCTGAAGCTGACCGGGGCGAACACGCTGCTGGACCGGCTGGTGAACATGGGGCTGATCCCGCCGGACCAGGCGACGGGGATGCGGATGATGCTGGGCATGTTCGCCCGGCCCACGGGCGACGGCGACACGCTGACCTCGGAAATCGAGGTGACGCCGGATGGCCAGGTTCTGGCGAACGGGCAGCGGCTGCGCTGATCGGGGGCGGGCGCAGGCTTGCACCCGCGGCGCGGGCGGCCTACCTGATCGGCAGTCCCATGCCGGAGGCCCCATGCCCGACACGCTTGAAACGCTGACCCAGGCCCTGCTCGATGCCGCGCGCAAGGCCGGGGCCGAGGCCGCCGACGCGATGGCCGTCGAGGAGGCGTCGCTGTCGATCGACGTGCGCGGCGGGCGGCTGGAACAGGCCGAGCGCGCCGAAAGCACCGAGATCGGGTTGCGGGTGCTGATCGGGCGGCGGCAGGCCTGTGTTTCGGCATCCGACACGCGGCCCGAGACGCTGGCCGAAATGGCCGAGCGGGCGGTGGCCATGGCGCGCGAGGCGCCGGAGGACCCGACCGTGGGGCTGGCCGATCCGGGACAACTGGCCCGCGCGCTGGATGCGGCGGCGCTGGAACTGGCCGATCCCGCGCCCGAACCCGACCCCGCCGCGCTGGAAGAGGACGCCCGCCGCGCCGAGGCGGCCGCGCGGGCCGTGCCCGGCATCACCCAGATCGAATCGGCAGGCGCCGGATACGACCGCCAGAGGCTGCACCTTGCCGCGACGAACGGGTTTTCGGGCGGCTATGCGCGGACCAGCCGGGGCACGTCCTGCGTGGCGATCTGCGGCGAGGGCACGGGGATGGAGCGCGACTGGTGCAACGAATCGCGCGTGTTCCAGGCCGATGTGCCCAGCCCCGAGGAGATCGGCCGCCTTGCCGCCGAGCGCACGGTGGCGCGGGCCAATCCGCGCCGACCGAAAACCGGCGCCTACCCGGTTCTGTATGACGAGCGGGTGGCGGTCTCGCTGATTGGGCACCTGTTGTCGGCGATCAACGGCACCGCCATCGTGCGCGGCGCGTCCTGGGCGCGCGACCTGATGGGTCAGGCCGTGCTGCCCGACGGCGTGTCGCTGATCGCCGAGCCGCACCGGCCGCGAATCGCGGGCTCGCGCCCGTTCGATGCCGAGGGCCTGCCGACCGCGCGGCGCGCGCTGGTCGAGGAGGGCGTGTTGCGGGGCTGGGTGCTGGACCTGGCCACCGCGCGCAAGCTGGGCCTGGAAAGCACGGCGAACGCCACGCGCGGGCTGTCGGCGCCGCCGTCGCCGTCCGCCGGGAACGTGACGCTGAGCCCCGGCACACGCAGCCGCGACGACCTGATCGCCGAGATGGGCACGGGG
>JBNGDM010000225.1:0-5699 GCA_049975105.1 Rhodovulum sp.
CAAGGCCGCGCTCAGGAAAGAGAACGGGTTGAGCGCGGGTCGCCGCTTTACCCATGTTTTCGTGATGGACGTACCCGGCGTGCCGCATCCGCTGCTGGTCACCGACGCCGCGATCAACATCGCGCCCGACCTGCGCTGCAAGATGGATATCGTGCAGAACGCGATCGACCTGGCCCGCTCGATCGGGATCGCGGAACCCAAGGTCGGCGTGCTCTCCGCGGTCGAGACCGTCAATCCCGACATCCCGTCGTCGCTCGACGCTGCGCTTCTGTCGAAGATGGCGGAGCGCGGGCAGATCATCGGCGGCATCGTTGACGGGCCACTCGCGATGGATAACGCCGTCGACATCTCGGCCGCGCGTACCAAGGGGTTGAAGTCCCAGGTCGCGGGCCGGGCCGAGGTTCTGGTCGTTCCCAATATCGACGCGGGCAACATGCTGGCCAAGCAGCTGGCCTATATCAGCCATGCTGAGGGTGCGGGCGTGGTGATGGGCGCGCGTGTGCCGATTATCCTGAACTCGCGGTCCGACGACGACAAGGCGCGGCTCGCCTCCTGCGCTGTCGCGGCGCTGCACAATGCGCGGGTGAGCGGGCTGTCGCCCGCGGCGGACCGGGCGGCGGAGTAGCCACATGCCGCATGCCCTGACGCTGAACGCGGGATCGTCGTCGCTGAAGTTCGGCCTGTTCGAACTGGGCGACGGACGCGGCGAGCCCGGCCCCCGCATACTGGGCGAGATCGACCGGATAGGCAGCCAGCCCCACATGCGCGCCACCCGCGAGGATGGTTCGGTCCTGTCCGACGCGCCGCTGCCCGCAGAGGACGCTGCCGATCACGCCGGGGCACTGGCCCGCACGCTGGAACTGATCGAACGCGAAAGGCCGCACGCGCAGCTTCTTACGGTGGGGCACCGGGTCGTGCATGGTGGCCCGGACAACGCGGCGCCCGCGCGGCTGACGCCCGAATTGCTTGCCGATCTCGCCAAGCTGGAACCCCTGGCGCCGCTGCACCAGCCGCACAACCTGGCCGGTGTGCGTGCCGCCCTCGCGGCCTTTCCCGACGCGGTTCAGGTCGCCTGTTTCGACACCGCCTTTCACCGCCGCCACCCCTGGGTCAACGACACCTTCGCCCTGCCACGGACCTATTACGAAAAAGGCGTGCGGCGCTACGGGTTTCACGGGCTGAGCTACGATTACATTTCCGGCCGGCTCGCCGAGACCGCGCCACATCTGCACGCGGGGCGGGTGATTGTCGCGCATCTGGGCAACGGCGCCTCGATGTGTGGGATGATCGGCGGGCGGTCCATTGCGTCCACCATGGGGTTCTCGGCGCTCGACGGGTTGCCGATGGGCACGCGCTCGGGGCAGTTGGACCCGGGCGTGGTGCTCTACTTGATGGAACAGGAAGGCATGACCGCGGCCGAAATTTCGGATTTGCTCTATCGCAAGTCCGGGCTCTTGGGGCTTTCGGGTCTGTCTAACGACATGCGCCGCCTGGAACAGGCCGACACCGACGCCGCGCGCGAGGCCATCGCCTATTTCGTGTTCCGCATCCGGCGCGAACTGGGCGCCCTTGCCGCCGCGTTGGGGGGGCTGGACGCGCTGGTTTTCTGCGGTGGCATCGGAGAGAATTCCGTCCTTATCCGGCAAAAGGTGTGCGAGGGCATGGGCTGGATCGGCCTGGAACTGGACGAGGCGCGGAACGCGCGGGGCGAGACGGTGGTCAGCACCGATCTCAGCCGGGTGCGCGTGCTGGTGATTCCGACCGACGAGGAAATCGTCATCGCGCGTGCGGCCCGCGACATGCTGGCGCAGATCACCGTCTAGCCTCGGCTGTCGGCGCATCAGGCCAGCGCCTCGGCCACGATGGCGACCGCCCGCGAAGGCGCGGCCTCAAGAACCCGACCGTGGCCGTGCCGGTCGCCATGCCATACGCGTGCTTTCCGATCGCAGGTGCCGCTAACCCATCTGAGGGGCGCGCCGGTCGCGCTGGCGCTGCAGATGCGTGGACTCGGCGCCGGTCGTCCCGGTCATGCGCCCAAGGGCCGCGGCATCGGTCTGCAAGGCGCGCGCGGTGTATGGGTCCGTTCCCCTGTGCCGCCTTGACAAGGATCAACGCCAATCGCCCAAGCCGCCCCCTAGGCTGGAAGCAATCGGGAACGCATGCTGATCGAGGAGGGCGCATGGCTGACCAGGTGAAATGGTTCGAGGACTTGCGCCGTGGCGATGTGGCGACCGTGGGCGGCAAGAACGCGTCGCTGGGCGAGATGGTGGCCACGCTGGGCGGGCAGGGGATCAAGGTGCCGGGCGGCTTCGCTACCACTGCGGAGGCCTACCGCGCTTACATCACGCATAACGATCTGGACGCGCGCATCGCCGAAACACTGGCGGCACTGGACGCCCACCGGATCGAATTGCACGAGGCGGGCGCCACGATCCGCAAGATGATCCGCGAGGGGCACTGGCCCGACGACATCCTGGCCGAGATCACCGCCGCCTACGGCGAACTCTCGCGCCGCGCGGGCGTCGAGAACGTTTCGGTCGCGGTGCGCAGCTCCGCCACCGCCGAGGACCTTCCCGATGCCAGTTTCGCCGGCCAGCAGGAAACGTATCTGAACGTGCAGGGGACCGAGGCGCTGCTGGGCGCATGCCGGCGCTGCTTTGCCTCGCTCTTCACCGACCGCGCCATCACCTATCGCCGGCTCAAGGGGTTCGACCACGCGCAGGTGGCCCTGTCCATTGGGGTCCAGCGCATGGTGCGGTCGGACACGGGCGGGTCGGGTGTGATGTTCTCGCTCGATACCGAGACCGGTTATCCCGACATGGTGCTGATCAACGCCGCCTGGGGGCTGGGCGAGAACGTTGTGCAGGGCGCGGTCACCCCTGACGAATACCAGGTCTACAAGCCGTTTCTCGACAAGCCCGGCCTGGTGCCGATCCTCGAAAAGGGGCTGGGCGCCAAGGAAAAGAAGATGATCTACGGCCGCGACGGGCAATCCACCCGGAACGTGCCGACCTCGAAGGCCGAGCGCGGGCGGTTCGTGCTGTCGGATGCCGAAATCCTCGAGCTCGCCCGCATGGCTGCCACGATCGAGCGGCATTACGGCTGTCCGATGGATATGGAATGGGCGCGCGATGGAGAGACGGGCGAGCTGTTCATCGTGCAGGCCCGCCCCGAAACGGTACAATCGCGCGCCGATGCGGCCGGATTCCGCAGCTACACGGTCCATGACAAGGGCAAGACCTTGCTGACCGGTCTATCCGTGGGGGCCGCCGTCGCTGCGGGCCATGTCTGCGTGATCGAGAGCGCAAAGGATATCGACCGTTTCGTCGACGGGGCGATCCTGGTCACCTCGATCACCGACCCGGACTGGGTGCCGATCATGAAACGCGCAGCCGCCATCGTCACCGACCATGGTGGGCGCACCAGCCATGCCGCCATCGTCAGCCGCGAACTCGGCCTGCCCGCCATCGTCGGCACCGGGGACGCCACCCACATCCTGCATGACGAGCAGGAGGTGACGGTGTCCTGCGCCGAGGGCGAGACGGGTTATGTCTATGAGGGGCTCGCCGAATACTCCGTCGAGGATATCGCCCTGTCGGACGTGCCCGAGACCAAGACACGGGTCATGCTGAACATGGCGAACCCCGCGGCCGCAATCCGCTGGTGGCGGCTGCCCTCCGCGGGCGTCGGTCTCGCGCGGATGGAATTCGTAGTCAACAACGCGATCAAGGCGCACCCTATGGCGCTGATCCATCCCGAGCGGCTGGACGAGGCGACGCGCGACGAAATCGCCACGCTGACCTCGGGCTTTCCCGACAACACGCAGTTCTTCACCGAGAAACTGGCGATGGGCCTGTCGCGGATCGCGGCCCCGGTCTATCCCGAGCCGGTCATCGTCCGGATGAGCGATTTCAAGACCAACGAATATGCCGATCTGTTGGGCGGGCGCGGGTTCGAACCGAAGGAAGAGAACCCGATGATCGGCTTCCGCGGCGCCTCGCGCTACTACTCGGATGCCTACGCGCCCGGCTTCGCCCTGGAATGCCGGGCCATCAAGCGTCTGCGAGAGGAGATGGGCTTTGACAACGTGATCGTCATGATCCCGTTCTGCCGCACGCCCGAAGAGGCCGACCGCGTGCTGGAAGTCATGGCCGCAAATGGTTTGAAACGCGGGGAAAACGGCCTTCAGGTCTATGTTATGTGCGAGGTGCCCTCTAACGTGATCCTCGCCGAGGAATTCGCCAGGCGCTTCGATGGGTTTTCGATCGGGTCGAACGACCTGACGCAGTTGACGCTGGGGGTGGATCGGGACTCGGGCGAACTCGCATCGCTGTTCGACGAACGCAACGCCGCCGTGCAATGGATGATCAAGTCCGTCATTGAGCGCGCGCATGTCGTGGGTGCCAAGGTGGGCTTCTGCGGGCAGGCGCCGTCGAACGATCCCGATTTTGCCCGGCTTCTGGTGGGCTACGGGATCGACACGATCTCGGTCACGCCCGACAGCTTTCTCGCGGTCAAGCGGAACGTGGCGGAGGCCGAGAAATGACCTGACCCCTTGAAGCCATGGGAGGAGGAGACATGGCGTTCGAGACGATCAAGAAACCTGAAGATGTCCGCGCAAGTGCTGCGCTGACAAAGGACATCCGCACGGGGTTCACGTGGGACGACGCCCGCGCGATGCTGGACGGGTTGCCCGGCGGCAAGCTGAACATCGCCCACGAAGCGTTGGATCGGCATGTGGCCGCTGGGCGTGGCGGCGACCCGGCGATGACCTGGCTCGGCAAGGACGGCGCACGGCGCGACCTGACCTACGCGGACCTGGCGCGCGAGACCGCGCGGTTCGCCAATGTTCTGCACGCCCATGGTCTGACGGTCGGCGACCGGCTCTACGGGCTGATGGGCCGCGAGGCGGAACTTTACATCGCCGCGCTCGGCTCGCTGAAGGCGGGGCTCACCTTCTCGCCGCTCTTCTCCGCATTCGGGCCGGAACCCATCCGCACCCGCATGGAGATCGGTGAGGCGAACGCGCTCGTCACCACCGCGTCTATCTACAAGCGCAAGATCGCTGGATTGCGGCAGGACATCCCCTCGCTGAAACTTGTCCTCATCGTCGGCGACGATGCGCCCGAGGGCTGCGTCGCGCTGGGTCCCGCGATGGCCGCGGCCTCCTCCGATTTCGCCCCGGTGCCGATGGACCCCGAGGATACCGCGCTGATCCACTTCACCTCCGGCACGACGGGCAAGCCCAAGGGCGCGGTCCATGTCCATGGCGCGGTCGCCTATCACGCGATGACCGGCAGATACGCGCTCGAGATGGCGCCGGGGCGGCGCTACTGGTGCACCGCCGATCCGGGCTGGGTGACCGGCACCTCCTACGGGATCATCGCGCCGCTGGTGAACCGGGTGCACATGCTGGTCGACGAGGCCGAGTTCGACCTTGACCGCTGGTACGGCCAGCTTCAGCGCGAGCGGATCGAGATCTGGTACACCGCACCCACCGCGATCCGGATGATGATGCGGGCGGGCGATGATGCCACGAGGCCTTACGATTTCTCGGCGCTGCGGTTCCTCGCGAGCGTGGGCGAGCCGCTGAACCCCGAGGCGGTGGTCTGGGGCAACCGGGTCTTCGGGCGGCCGTTTCACGACAATTGGTGGCAGACCGAGACCGGCGGCATCGTCATCGCCAACACCCAAGCCAT
>JBNGDM010000226.1:0-5676 GCA_049975105.1 Rhodovulum sp.
GCCAGAGCCTCCAAACGGAAAACCGCTCAGATGTCCCAAATTATCTGACGACGCACAGCCGCCCCCGCAGGCGCCGCAGCGCGTCAGCCCGGACAGCAGGTACTTCGGCCGCCGCCGATCGCGGAAGGTGTTCTCGCCACCCGCCCCATGCGGCCGCTTGAGGGCGGCCTGGCGCGCCTTGACCGCCAGCCAGAGCGCCTCGTCGACGATCCGCAGGTCCGGCACCTCGTGGATCACCCAGTCCTCGGGCGGGTTCGGGCGCGCCTGGCGCTTGCCCGTGTCCGGATCCTTGACGAACCGCTGCCGGTTCCAGACCAGCCGCCCGACGTAGAGCTCGTTGTTGAGGATGCCGGTCCCACGCTTCGCATTGCCGTTGATCGTGCTGAAGCCCCACTCGCCGCCGGTCGGCGCGGAGATCCCTTCGGCGTTGAGTTCGGTTGCGATGCGCTTGGGCGACTTGCCCGCCGCATAGTCGCGGTAGATGCGACGGATCACCTCGGCCTCGACCAGGTCGATGGTCCGATCCCCGCGCTCCGGCGCGCCCGCGGCATCGATCCGGTGGACGACATCATAGCCATAACAGTTCCCGCCGCCCGACTTGCCCAGTTCGACCCGGCCACGCTGCCCGCGACGGGTCTTGTCGGCGAGGTCCTTCAGGAACAGCGCGTTCATGGTTCCCTTCAGCCCGATGTGCAGATGCGTGACCTCGCCCTCGGACAGCGTCACGATCTTCACCCCGGCGAAGGCCATGCGCTTGAAGAACCCCGCGATATCCTCCTGGTCGCGCGACAGCCGGTCCATCGCCTCGGCGCAGATCAGGTCGAAACGGCCGCGTCCGGCATCGGTCATGAGCGCCTGGATGCCCGGCCGCAGCAGCGAAGCACCGGAGATCGCGTGATCGGTGTATTCCTCGACGATCTGCCAGCCTTCCTGTTCGGCCCGCAGCCGACAGATACGCAGTTGGTCCGCAATCGAGGCCTCACGCTGGTTGTCTGAGGAATAACGGGCGTAGAGTGCAACGCGCATCACCGGCCTCCGCAGCCCTAGGGCTGCCCCTTGCCGCCATCCTGCATCTGCGCGCGATACCAGTCCCGGGCGGCTCTACGGGCCAGCAATCGCACAAGTGCCAGCATACGCGGATCGGGCGCCTTGGGGGAGACAAAAGGAACCGGCGCGGCGATGTCCTGCCGATCCTCCTCTGGTCGCCCTGTCTCGCACTTCGCCATCCGCGGTCCCGGTACTTGTTCCGACAACAGCCTGAGGCCGGGGGCGGGGCGGTCGCAATGCGCGCCCCCGGCGGCCGCTGCGCGCCCTGCCGTACCTTGCCGCGCCGCGGCGGAGTCGCTCGCGCCGGATCGTCGCGCACTGACAGGGGGGCTGCGGTTCACCATGCCAGAGCCAGAGGCTGCGGCCTTGGTCCGGTAGAGTAGGGATGACGCGCCTTGGCCCGTTGCCGGGTCAGGTTTCGCCATCCCCCTCTCCGAACCGGACGTGCGAGTTTCCCCGCATCCGGCTCTCCATGCGTGGCCGCGGCCACGGGTGGCCCTCACAGCTTGGCGAGGGTGCGGGTCGCTTCCCAGAACGTGTCGGCCCCCTGTCGGAAGCTTTCGTCCGGGTCGTCCCATCCGTTCGGTATGCGCAGGCCCCGGTCCGGGTATCGCACACGTCTGGCGTCCGAGAACCGCGCGAGTGTTTTCCCGCCCGATGCCCATCCGCCGTGCGCCCGGGGTCCTTTCTCGGTATATTTCCGACGCAGCTTCCTGCCGGAAGCCGTGCCGTGTTTCTGCCCGAGCCAGGACTTGATGCGCCAGTACAGCCACCAGTCGAGCTTGCTGAACTCCGCCCACGACCGCGTCGCGTGGCGATAGTAGTTCCGCCAGCCGATGATGACCGGGTTGAGGTCGCCGATCAGAGCCGCAAGGGTGGTGCCGGTCGGCGTTCCCCTCACGTTGGCCTTGACCCTGTCGCGCAGAAGCTGGGATTTCGCCTTCGGAATGAAGATCATTCCCACGTGCCGCCCGGTGGACGGCATCTTCTTCTGTGCGACCCGGTATCCGAGAAAGTCGAAGCCCTCCCGGACATCGGTGATCTTGGTCTTCTCCATCGACAACTCCATCCGCAGTTCCTCCTTCAGGAACTGCGCCAGCGCCTGACGCTCGGTCTCCGCATCCTTTCGGGTCCCCTGCACCAGCAGCACGAAGTCGTCTGCATAGCGCACCACGTAGAAGCCCGGCCGCCCACGTCTGTGGTCGGATTGCAGGCGCTGTTGCGCCCGCTCGCGGGTCTTGTCGCGCGGATTGGGCACCCAGCGACGGTATCTCTCGTCCAGCCCCGTCAGGTAGACGTTGGCCAGAAGCGGCGAGATGATGCCCCCTTGCGGGGTTCCCGTCACGGGATGGCGAAGCGTGCCCTCGATCATGATGTCCGCCTTCAGGAAGGCGAGCACGAGCCGCAGGACCTTGCGGTCCCTGATGCGACGTCGCACCCGCTCCATCAGGACGTGGTGATCGATGGCGTCGAAGCATCCCTTGATGTCCCCCTCGATCACGTACCGGACCCGCGAGGGCCCGGCGGATGTCGGGTTCAGCTTGTGCCGCACCCTTGCGAGCGCGTCATGGGTGCTCCGTCCGGGCCGGAAGCCGTATGAGGTCGGGTAGAAGTCCGCCTCGAAGATCGGCTCCAGCACCAGCTTTAGCGCCATTTGGACCAGACGGTCTCTGAGCGTCGGAATGCCCAGGGGGCGGAACTTTCCCGGTTTGCCCGGCTTCGGGATCAACCGTTGCCGGACGGGCTGGGGTTCGTAGGTTCCTCGCCGCAGGTCTGCCCGGATATCCTCCAGATAGCCCACGACGCCCATAAGCTGCCTTTCGACCGCCTTCCGCGTCACGCCGTCGGTGCCCGGCGTATTGCTGCCCTTGTTCCGGGACAGCCGTATCCACGCCTCGATCAGCGTTCTGCGGTCGCATACCAGATTGAACAGATCCGCGAACCGCCTGTCGGGGTCCGCGGCACTCCACCGATGCAGTTTGCGCTGCATGTCGAGAACGAACCCGGTATTCACCGTGCCGGACATGTGTCCATCTCCTGCCTGCAACTTGCATCCACTGCCCGCCTTCGCCATGTGGACGGCTTTCCCGTCCCCGGACTACTACGCGGGCTCCGCCCCCACGACGCGCGATCGCCGGTCGCTTCGGTCGTCCGTGCCTTGGGCACGGAAACGCGCGTGGGTTCCCAAGTTCCACCAATTCTCCCTTGTCCGCTACAGGAGCCGACTCTACCCCGTGTGGATTCCGGCCTCCGGGCCTTGCAGGCTTTCCCGGACGCTGACGGCGGGTTGCCCCGCCGTCCCTGACACCCGCCCATCAATCGGGCGTCGGCGCTCCACAAGTCTTTCGACTGCCCCACCCACTTCCGAGTCGGTGGGGAACCTCCTGACGGGGCTTCGGCCATCGGTTCGGTTTCCCTCTCCATGGCGGACTGGCTAGCCGGGCCGGTCTCGGGATCGGAAGTTCCCTCACGCCCGGCGTTAGCTGGTTCTGCTGATTTATGGCCTTCCGGAAGCACCCGGTCGGCCTCACCCGCTCGCTTCGCGCCCCACGCTGCACCGTGTGGCGGGAGGGGATTCGCACCCCTCGGGATGGTTGGTGGCTTCGCCCCTATGTTTCACCTCCTTTCGTTTCAAAGAGTTAGAGGGCTGCGCTTGGCGCGCAGACGGGTTTGGAGGTCGAGAGAGAGGCTCTCGGCCGCCCGTCGCGGAGGTTTCCCAATGAATACCCAAGTCATCGATGCCGGGCGTGATATCAGCGGCGGCTACAAGGTGGATGTGTCGCGCGGCACGAATGTGGACCGCGTGTCTTCCGAGTGGTTCTCGCGGCCCGACGACGAGCGGTATCTGTCGCTCGACGATCTCTTTGCCTCGGTCAAGGGCCGGGCGGAGCGGAGCCGGACGCGCACGGTGGAGAGCGCGGCGATCCGGGTCGAGGCGCATCGCGACAACCCCGAGAAGCTTGGCCTCGTCCTGCCCGGCGCGGATGAACCCATCGCGCCGACGCATTGGTCCTTCGGCCAGCTCTCGAGTCTCGTGGCCGCGCCTGCCGCCTATCTGCGGCAGCTGCCGGCGCCGCTGGCGGGGATCAACCTGCAATACGGGCTGACCAACCACCGCGCCGAGCAGATCAAGACCATGGAAGTCGCGGATGGCCGCACCGAATTGCGCGCGGTGACCGGACCCGACTATGGTCGCATCTACGACCATGAACTGGTCTCCGCCGTGCAGCGCATCGCGGGCAACGGCACCGGCGACACGCGCTGGAAGGTCCCCGGCGTGCTCGACTGGGCGACCGGCATCTACAACCCGCGCGTGGACGTGACGAAGGAGACGACGACGCTCTACGCCTCGGACCGCGACGTCTTCCTGTTCCTCGTCGATGACCTCAACCCGATCGAGGCGGGGCTGCTACCCGACGGCTCGCCCGACCTCTATTTCCGGGGGTTCTACTGCTGGAACTCGGAGGTTGGGGCAAAGACGCTCGGCATCGCCAGCTTCTACCTGCGCGCGGTCTGCCAGAACCGCAACCTGTGGGGCGTCGAGGACTTCCAGGAGATCACGATCCGGCATTCGAAATACGCCGCGTCGCGCTTCGCTCACGAGGCCGCGCCGGCGCTGAGCCGCTTCGCCGAGTCCTCGCCCGCGCCCTTCATCGACGGCATCCGCGCGGCGCGCGAGAAGATCGTCGCGCGATCGGACGACGACCGTCAGGATTTCCTGCGCAAGCGCGGGTTTTCGAAGGCTGAAACCGGGCGGATCGTCGAGACTGTGCTGGCCGAGGAAGGCCGCCCGCCCGAAAGTGTCTTCGACTTCGTGCAGGGGATCACGGCGGTTGCCCGCTCTAAGCCGCAGCAGGATGCACGGCTGGTGATGGAGGGGAAGGCGAAGGCGTTGCTGGAGAAGGTGGCGTAGGACGCCGACCTTCGAGGCGGCATGCTACAAAAGCCGCCTCGCTTCAAAAATTAGACCGTAATTCGCTTGGCTTCGCTTGTTCCGTATCTGTCGGCTCGGACGAAAAATGCTAGCCTGCCAAATGGCTGGCAAGTCCGAAATGTTTACTGGTACATATCGCACATGACGGATCCGCGGCCCTCGACCAAACAGTACAACTTGTCCGCCGCCTTTGGGGGCGGCGCCATCATCGGAACGCTTGGTGGGCTGATCGGGCTCGGTGGCGCAGAGTTCCGGTTACCGCTCCTTATTGGCGTGTTCCGCTTCGGTGCGTTGGAGGCAGTTATTCTGAACAAGGCCATGAGCCTTGTTGTAGTTGCAGCCGCTATACCCTTTCGGACAGGAACAGTACCTTTGGGTGAAATCGCGAGCAATTGGCCGACCCTTCTTAATCTTCTCGCCGGCAGCCTGATTGGTGCATGGATAGGAGCCGGTTGGGCGACGCGGCTGAAATCTGATACGCTTTACAAGGTTCTTGCCATCCTGATGGTTGGAATTGCAGCCGTCCTGCTGTTCGGCCACGACGTGTCCTCATCAGGCCCAAACATGGTGGGTGCAGGGCAAATGGCTGCCGGTGCCTTGCTTGGGTTCGGGATCGGCGTCGTGGCATCGCTTGTGCGTCGTCAGATAATTTGGGACATCTGAGCGGTTTTCCGTTTGGAGGCTCTGGCTCATCC
>JBNGDM010000227.1:0-5669 GCA_049975105.1 Rhodovulum sp.
GCCACACTCTCGTGGCGGCATGATCGGGTTGTTCAGGGGGGACTAATGATGGCCGGGTTCCCAAGCCGTTTGCCCGGGCCTGCCAAGGTCGTATTGGCAGCTTCAGAGGATTCCGATTCTTTGGCGGCCTACTGCAAAGGCCTGCACGACTTGACGAAATGCCGGTTTGGAAATCCGGATGCACCGATTACCTATGCCGTGGTTGGGGACAGTCATGCCGGATCGATCCGCCCTGCAATTGAAGCTTCCGGAATTATGGGCGATGCCGCAGGAACCCTTTACTTTCTCCCTTCCTGCCCCCTGCTAGATGGCGCTCTGCTCAGAGATCGTCATGAGCAGAAAAGTTGTACCAAGTTCAAAGAAGAAGTCTTTCAGCAGATCGAGGCGAACCCGAATTTGCAAACCATCATTCTTGCCGGTCGCTGGCCTTACCCAGTGACAGGTCGCCTGCCTGAATTTGGGGGCGGGCTACGCGTTCTTTTGACGGACCAAGAAACCGAAATTCCGTCAATCGAGGAGAATGCTGCGGTTGTACGCCGGTCTCTGGTTCGAACCCTCGACCGGCTTTCGTCCATGGGCTTGGAGGTTATTATCATCGGGTCGACGCCTGAGGTTGGTTTTGATGTCCCACATGCCGTAGCCATGGCGCTTTATGCCGGCATTGAAGCGCCGCGGGGCATCCCCAGAGAAACCGTCGAGCAGCGCGCTGGCTTGGCCGATACACTCTTAGCCGACATCATCCAGGGTCGCGATTCTGTAAGGCTGATATCGATATGGAGCAGGTTTTGCGATAACGAGTGGTGCAAGATTGATCACGACGGAATTCCGATCTACCACGATGAACATCATCTTTCGTACCACGGAGCCATAACGGTGGCCGCACCCGCGCTTAAACTGGAAAACTGATTGGGGAGGTGGAAAGGCCGAACTCTACCCTCTCCCCCACGCAGCGAGCTTTGGGTCAAGCACGCCGCCCGGCTCGGGTATATGCGCCATCGACAAGAACGTGATCCGCAGCTTACGGCAACGCGTCTGCCCAAGGGTGGACGCGACGCGCGGGTTTGGCCAAGATCGGGCCATGCGTATTCTGCTCGCCCGTCTCCACTCCGTGTTTCTTGCCATGCTGCTGGGCTTACCGGCCCAGGCCGGCGGGGTGCTTCTGACCAAGGATGATCTCGTCCGGGTCCAGCCTTCGGTCTGGGCGGCAACGGGGCTTGCGCTGCCCGAGCCCGATCCTGCGCTGCCCATCGTAGGTCCCCGCAACACCCAGGATGGCGCGCGGTTGTTGCGGTATCTCAACGGCCAAGGCGGGATCAACGGTTTTGCGGGCATTCTCTACGACAATCGGGACCGTGGTCATTCGACCCTGCCCCGCGACCAGTACCCGCGCCTCACACACCTGGAATACGGCCCGCAGCTTGCCGCCAAGGGGCTCGATTACGGGCTTGCAGGCCGCATCGTCCTGCCTGCCGTGGTGCTGGGCAATTCCTCGACGGCGATGACGCGGGGTCCGGCGGCGCGCAGCCAGCCGCGCCTCGCGATGACCAGTGCCTCCTGGCGCGCGATCATGCCGATGCTGTACGCGAACAACCATATCTACGTCTATCCCGAGCACCGCGATCACGATGCCGAGGACCTGTTCCCGGTCAACTGGCCCTACACGATCATCAGCCAGGGGTCGTCGGGTTCAGACAGGGTGTTCCTGAACGCGGTGGCGATGACGCTCGCCGCCTTTCCCGCTGACACCTTTGCCGCCCTGCGCGAGCAACGGCTCGTCGCGCCAACCGTGCAGATGATCCTGCGCCGCAACCTTGCCACCGTTTCGTCCCGCGCGGATTACCTCTCGGGGAAGGCGCATCCGCCGGTGTTCGACGGGCGGCAGGTTCGATCTGGCCGGATGGTGGCGCAGGCGTCCGATCTGCGCCCGGAAGATATCCCGCCGCTGGTGCGATTGCGGGTCATCGAAGACGGTTTCGCCGAGGCCGCCGGTCTGGCCGGACTGGATGAACGCCTCCTCGACACGCCCGCCGCCATCGGGCGGCTGTGGCGCGGCTTCGCCTGGGAACGCGCGTTGACGGTGACCGCCGAAAACACCTCGGCGCCAAACGATCGGCCCCTGAGTTTCGAATGGCGGCTGCTGCGCGGCGACCCGGCACGCGTCCGGATCGAACCACAGGGGCCTGACGGCCGCACCGCCCGGATTCACGTCGCCTGGCACGAGCCATGGAGCGAACCGATTCCCGGGAGCAGAGACAATGGCGTGCGCCGTGTCTCGCGCGTCGATATCGGGGTTTTCGCGCATAATGGCGTTCACGACAGCGCCCCGGCGCTGATCTCCATCGATTTCCCCGAACACCAGATCCGCCAATATGCCCCCGGTGACGGCGACAGGAGGCGGCTGGTGTCCATCGACTACGACGCGGTAGGGCGCGGCGCCTATTTCGACCCGTTGCTCTATTGGTCGGCTCCATGGACCGATACCGCGCGCTACGACGAAAACGGTACGCTCCTGGGGTGGGACCGGCGCAGTGCGGACGGTGTCATGGACTTTGTCCCGGTTGGTGCCGACGACACGCGGCTGCCGCACTACGAGGTCGACCCGAGCGCCCCGGACGTCCCTATCCTGCGCCACGTCGGGGAGCGAAGGCCGCCCAGATAACCTACAAAGTGACCAGCGGGGGACAGGTCAACACGGCGAGTCCCATGAAAATCCGCTGGCTGAAAGGTCCATGAAGACGTTCAGGTCGGAGGCTGCTCAACTGATGGGCATGAAACCTTCGAGGACCGCAAGGCCCAGCCAACGCCAAAACCGCCGCGTGATCCTGTCGTCCCCAGAGCGGCGAACACCAGGGAAATGGCCGTTCAGCGCCCTCACGGAGTCTCCGTTGCCCGTTTATCGTGGCGATACGCGTTCAACACCACACCGAGAACGTTGGTATGCTCGGCGATCTCGCGTTGGCAGGTCTCGAATTGGCCATAATGCGTTCTGTCGGCCCGGACCACGATCAGCGCGCAATTGGCATTCTTGAGGAAGGCCCGCGTGTCGTCGTTGACCAGCACCGAGGGTAGATCGAAGATCATCAGGTCGGGCTCGTAGGCGGCCTCGATCTCATCGAGCGTCTCGGCTGCCTCCTCGGACAGAAGGATCCGCGTCGGGTCAGACTCGGCGTGCTGCGCCATGGAAACGGCCACGTTGTCACCGTAGCGCAAAGCCTGATCGGCAAAGGGAACGGCACCGGTCAACACCTCGCCGATGCTGTGGGGCGGGCGGGTTTCGAAGAACTTGTGCACGGACGGATCGCGCAGATCCAGGTCGAAGAGGATCGAGCGCAGATCGCGCTGCCGCCCAAGCCCCAGCGCGAGGTTGCAGGCTGTGGTGGTTTTGCCCGATCCCGGCATCGGCGAGGTGATCGCCAGTCGCTTCCAGCCGTTCTGACGCATCTGCAGAAGCGCCTTGGTGCGCAGGATGTCGAAGGGCGTCGCCGGTCCCCCTGCCGAACGGGTGACGACCCGATGTTGGGCGAGATGCTTCTCTTGTACCTCGAAGGGCGTCAACGCCTGCCAGCGGGCCAGGCAGGTCGCGGGTTTCTTGGCCTGGGTCCCCGACCTATCCGGTTCCGTTGCCGGGGAGGCGATGCGCTCGGTGCGGGACTGGCGGGCCTTGTCGAGAGCGGCTTGCAGCTTTTCCATGGTTTGTTTTCCGTTCCTGCGCCTGCCCTAGCCAAGCCCGAACTTGTCCAGGCCCTTCTGGACGATCAGTTCCAAGGGGAGATAATGAGTGTCGATATACCACAGCGCCGCCGGCACACTGACCAGAACCGCTAGCGTCGCTGTCAGCAAACCGGTACGCCGCAGGAATCGTGCCTGACGGCTTTCCATGTAAGGGATCGTGGCAATCGGCGTAACGTCAAACCGCTCCGCAAGTTCGTCCGGCCGCCGGATGGCCCGGTTCAGGGATTCCAGCAGCATGAGATATCCCGCGGCCAGGCCGATCCCGGCAACGATCCCCAAAGCGGCGATCTTTGGCCGATCCGGCCCGCTGGGCACGGTCGGGACATTGGCATTCTCGAGCACGGTGATGCGCTGGCCCTGCGCGGTCGCCTCGATCCGTTCGCTCATCTGCGCCGTGTTCAGATTGGAGATCGCGGCATTGTAGCGGGTCTGGATGACATCATAGTCGCGCTCCAACTCGGCGAGTTGGATTCCGTTCGCCGCGCTTTGGGCAATCCTTGTCTGCAGTTCCTCGAGTTCGGCTTTCGTGCGGTCGATTTCGCTCTGAATTGTTTCAAGGCCGCTGTCGATCTCGGTAAGTGTCGCATCCAGAAGCGCCTGTTCCGGCGAGACATCTTCCGCTTCCACATCCGGGCTGCCGGCAGAGGTCCGCGCGGCGACGATCGCCTCCAGACGATCAATCCGGTTCTTCAGCCGTATGATCCTGGGATTGTCGTCGGAATAATCTTCCCTCAGGTTTTCGAGCTCGGCCCTGCTGACGATCAACTGTTCTTCATACTGGCTGCGCCGCGTTCCTGCAGGGGCTTGCGTGATGCGGCCCGTGGCCTCGAAAGCCCGGATGATATCTTCGCGCTGCTGCTGGCCCGCCTTCAGATCCCGTTCGAGCCCGGCCAGGCGTTCCTGCAGCAGGGTCTGACGCCCCAGACGATAGGCCTGGTCCTGGGGCAATGCGTTCGCGTTCTCGGATTTGAAGCGGGCGATCTCCACGCTCTGGCGGTCGAGATCCCCGGCCAGCCGCGCGACCTCCTGCTCGAAGAATTCCAGCGTGTTCTCGGCGCGCGAGACCCGGAACCTGGAATTCTCCTCCAGCACCAGGGTCACGTATTCGTTGACAACATTCGCGGCGATCCGGGGAGAACGCGACTTGAAGCTGATGGTCATCAATGTTGCGCGATCGCCATTGCGCCCACCAGTCGTGCGCTGGACGTCAGTTGCCTTGCGCATCGCCTCGACCACTTTGTCGGGTTCCATCCCGCGGATATTCTCGAAAACGTTGAAACGGTTGGCGATATCGATCAGGTTGGCCCGGGTCAGCAGCCGTTGCTCGATGATGTCAAGCTGTTCCACCGCGCCGGTCTGCACGGTCGACCTTACCATGCTGTCGGGAATCTGCGGCGCCTCGAACAGCAGCCGCGCCGAGGTCGAGTAGGTTTCCGGCAGCTTCAGCGCGGTAACGATACCCAGCCCCGAGAACAGCAGAACGAACAGCGCCATCACCGGCAGCCGGCGCAGGAACAGGGCCCAGTAGAAACGAAGATCGAAATTCATTCGGCGGCCTTTCGGAAACCGTCAAGCGGATTGGTCAGGACGAGAGGTTCGCGAAAAGGTTTCAGGATCAGCCCGTCGCGGATCAGTTCCTTGATCGTGCCCGCGTTCACCGTCGTCTCTCCTGCGCTGGACGCATAAACGAGGGC
This sequence comes from Rhodovulum sp., assembly GCA_049975105.1. Taxonomy (GTDB): domain Bacteria; phylum Pseudomonadota; class Alphaproteobacteria; order Rhodobacterales; family Rhodobacteraceae; genus Rhodovulum. The sequence goes on from JBNGDM010000227.1 coordinate 5,427, forward strand.
GAGGTCGCACAGCTTGTTGACCACGCGCGGGATACCCTCGGATTCTTCGTGGATGTGGCGGATGGCCTCGGGGGCAAATTCCTTGCCGGTCCCGCCCGCGTGGCGCAATCGGTGCCCGATATAGTCCCGCGTGGTGGCCAGATCCATCGGTTCCAGGTGATAGACCGCCGTTACCCGCTGGGCGAACTGGCGCAGCGCGGGCTGGCGGATCAGGTCGCGCAACTCGGGTTGGCCGACCAGGAT
>JBNGDM010000228.1:0-5663 GCA_049975105.1 Rhodovulum sp.
AGGGCGCCGATTTCGGCCGCGGCCGAATAGGTTTCGGGCGTGTCGGTCATCGCGGGTGCAAGAGCCTGGGGTTGGTGACGATCGAGAGGATGTCGGCGATCAGGTTCAGCGTGATGTAGGTGCCCGCGAAGATCAGCGCGCAGGTCTGCACCACGGGAATATCGCGGCTGGTCACCGCGTCGACCATAAGCTGGCCGATGCCGGGATAGACGAACACCACCTCGACCACGACGACGCCGACCACGAGATAGGCCAGGTTGAAGGCGATCACGTTGACGATGGGCGCCCAGGCGTTGGGCAGCGCGTGATAGAGGATCACCCGGCGCGGGGACAGCCCCTTGAGCCGGGCCATCTCGATATAGGGCGAGGCCAGCAGGTTGATGATGGCCGCCCGCGTCATCCGCATCATGTGCGCCACGATCACCAGCATCAGCGTGGCGGACGGCAGGATACAGCGCCAGATGCGTTCGCCCAGCGGCATTTCCGGCGTGACGTTGGCGAGCGAGGGGAAGATCGGGAAGAGCGAGGCGAAGACCAGGATCAGCACATAGGCCACGAAGAATTCGGGCATCGAGATGGTCGACAGCGTCGCCGCGTTCACCGCCCGGTCGTAGAGGGAATTGCGCCAGAGCGCCGCGGTGATGCCCAGGAACAGCGCCAGCGGAACGGCCACCAGCGCGGTCATGCCCGCCAGGAACAGCGTGTTCATCAGCCGCGGCGCGACGAGGTCCACCACCTCGCGCGAGCGGTCGACGCCCGAGGCGGAGCGGCCCGAGAAGGACGTGCCGAAATCGCCCTGAACCACGCCGCCGATCCAGTCGATGTAGCGGGCCCAGGCCGGCTGATCGAGGCCGAGTTCGCGGCGGAAGGCGGTGACGGTTTCCTCGGTCGCGGACTGGCCCAGCACGGCCTGGGTGAAATCGCCCGGCAGGAATTCGACCGCGCTGAAGATCAGCAGCGAGACCAGGAACAACGTCAGAAGCCCCAGCGCAAGGCGCTGGATCACGGTGGTCAGAACCGGGTGCACCGGCCGTTCTCCCCTCTGTGTGGCGACATGCGCGCGGTGCCCTCGCGCCGGGGCCATGTCGCTTTTGTTTTAGTGCCCGAACGGCGGGCAAAGGGTAGACCAGCTTGGCCCGGAAAGGCAACGGCATCGGAATCCCCGAAAAACAAGGGGTTCCTGTGGCCTTAGGCGCGGGGGCGATATCGGCTTGCCATGGCGGCGCGTTTGGGCACAGTCTTTCAGCAGCCAAAAAACGACATTCATCCAACGGGAGGACCCCTCCGATGACCGATCAGAAAGACGCGTTCATTGCGCAGCGCAAGGCACAGCTTGCCCGGGGCCGCATCGACCGGCGCAGCTTCATCACCTCGCTGGTGGCCGCGGGCGTGGCGGTGCCGGCCGCGCTGTCGATGGCCGACCGGGCCCTGGCGGCGACGCCCAAGCGCGGCGGGACGTTCCGCCTGGGCATGGCGCACGGGTCGACCACCGACAGCCTGGACCCCGCCACCTATGAAAACGGGATGATGACGCATACCGCGTTCACCTATGGCAACAACCTGATCGAGGTCGCGCCCGACGGGTCGCTGCGCCCGGAACTGGCCGAAAGCTACGAGGCGCTGGACGGCGGCAAGAGCTGGGCGTTCCGCATCCGCAAGGGGGTGGAGTTCCACAACGCCAAGACGATGACCGCCGACGACGTGATCGCGTCGATCAACTATCACCGGGGCGAGGCGTCGAAATCGGCGGCCAAGGGGTTGCTGACGTCGATCACCGACATCCGCAAGGATGGCGAGGACGTGGTGGTGTTCGACCTGGACGCGGCGAATGCCGACTTTCCCTTCGTCATCACCGATTACCACCTGATCATCCTGCCCAGCGCGGATGGCGAGATCGACCCCACGGCGGGGATCGGCACGGGCGGCTACGTGATCCAGAACTTCGAGCCGGGCGTGCGGCTCCAGGGCGCGCGCAACCCGAATTACTTCAAGGAGGATGCGGCGTTCTTCGACGAGGTCGAACTGGTCTCGATCATCGACGTCACCGCGCGGCAGAACGCGCTGATGTCGGGCGAGGTGAGTGCCGCCGACCGGCTGGACCCCAAGACCGTGGCGCTGTTGCAGCGCGCGCCGAACGTCAACATCATCGAACAGGTGGGGTACCTGCACTACACCTTCCCGATGCGGCTGGATACGGCGCCCTTCGGCGATTACGACCTGCGCATGGCGCTGAAATACGCGGTGAAAAAACAGGAGATGGTCGACAAGATCCTGCTGGGCCACGGCACCATCGGCAACGACCACCCGATCTCGCCCATCGTGCCCTTCTATGCCGAGGGGCTGGAACAGCGCGAGTTCGACGCCGACAAGGCGAAGTTCCACTACGAGAAATCCGGCCATTCCGGACCGATCCAGCTGTCGGCCTCGGATGCGGCATTTGCCGGTGCGGTGGATGCGGCGCAGCTGTTGCAGGCCTCGGCCGCGGAATGCGGCATCGATGTCGAGATCGTGCGCGAACCGCGCGATGGCTACTGGTCGAACGTCTGGAACAAGAAGGGCTGGTGCGCCTGCTACTGGGGCGGACGGCCGACCTGCGACTGGATGTTCTCCTCAGGCTATGTCGAGGACCAGGAATGGAACGATACCGCCTGGCGCGACACCGAGGCCGCGGACCGGTTCAACGACCTGGTGGTCGAGGGCCGTGCGGAACTGGACGAGGCCAAGCGCGCCGAGATCTATGCCGAGTGCCAGCGGCTGATCCATGACGATGGCGGCTCCATCGTGCCGATGTTCGCCAATTACATCATGGGCACCGGTGCGGGCGTGCAGACGCCCGAAGTGCTTGCCGGGAACTGGGAAAACGACGGCCACAAGGCGGTGGAACGCTGGTGGTTCGCCTGATCGGCGCCTGATCGTGCGGGCGCGGCGTTTGCGGCGCGCCCGTCACAGGTTGTCGCGCGGGATCGTGGCGTCGAAACTCTTGTCGAAGAGCAGCCGGTCGCCCTCGTGGGCCCGTAGCCGCGCGGAAAAGTGGAAATCGGTCGCATCGGCGGTCAGCCGGGTGGTGCCCTCGGTGCGCACGGCCCAGTCGCCGCGCGACATCTCTTTTTCGATTTGCATCTCGGCGGTGGCCGACAGCGGGTCGTCGGGGCGGATCGTCCAGCGCTCGCGCGTGATCGACGAGGTGGCGAGCCCATGGCCGGCATCGCGCATCGCGCCCGCGTCATGGGTGATCGTCAGGCAGGTTTCGCCGGTGGCGGGGTCCTGTGACGTCTCGCGGGTGAAGGCGGGGGCGCGCAGGGTCTCGGCGGGCCAGGGCGGGGCGCCTTCGGCGGGTTCGAAGGCCCACTCGTCGCCGGTGGCGGTGGGGCGGACCGGGATCGCGATATGGCCCGCTTGCAGGGTGAGCGTCGCGGCCTCGGGCGCGGGCCAGAGGAAGGGCCAACAGGCGGTGGAAATCGCCACTCGCAGCCGGTGGCCCGCGGGTAGGCGATAGGCGATCTGGTCGAGGTCGAATTCCACCGCGACCGGTTCGCCGGGCGGCAGCGGTTCGGGCGCGGCGTGGGAAGCGCGGTGCGCGAGGTTCAGTACGCCGTGGGTGATGAGCGCCGAGGTGCCGTCGGGAAAGACATCGCACAGCCGCACCGCGATCTGGCCCTGCGGCCGATCCAGGGAGAGGCGCAGCGCGATCCGCGGGGCGCCGACGATATCGGTATCGACGGCGGCGGGCGGGGCGTCGAAACAGGCGGAGCGGGCGTCGTCGGCGTTCTGCGCGTCGGGCAGTTCCGGGCCATAGGCGAAAGGGAAGAACTCGCCCGCCGTGGCGCCGCAATCGGCGGGGGAGGCGACGCGGGCGGAAAGGGGGGCGGGCGCCGCGGCCAGCCCCGCATCGGTCAGGTGGAGCGTGCGCGGGGCGATGCCGGGGGCGGGCCAGTCGGCCTCGGCGATCCAGCGGCCGGGGCGGTGGGTCAGGTGGCGGGCGGGGGGCACGCTGTCCATCAGCCACAGGCGCATCGCGGGGTCGCGGTCCACGCCGGTGTCGCGGCCTTTCAGCCAGCGGTCCCACCAGCGCAGCGCCTCTTGCAGGAAGCTGATGGTCGGGCCGGGTTCGGCGATATGGGGATACTTGTGGTTCCAGGGTCCGACGATGCCCCGGGCGGGGGCGTCGAGGTTTTCGACCAGCTTGGCCACCGTGTTGCGATAGCCGTCATGCCAGCCGCCGATGGCCAGAACCGCGGCCTTTATCGCGCCCCAATCCTCGCAGACCGAGCCGTGCCGCCAATAGGCGTCGCGGCGCTGGTGGGCGAGCCAGTCGGACAGGTGGAAGGGCTGGTGTTCCAGCCGGTCGAGCCACATCGCGCGCCAGCGCTCGCCCACCACCGCGGGGTCGGGCGGGCGCGAGGAATAGCCCAGCATGGTCGTGGCCCAGCCCAGGTTCTCGCCCAGCAGGCAGCCGCCCTTGTAATGGATGTCGTCGGCGAAGCGGTCGGCGCTGGAACAGAGGGTGACGATGGCCTTGAGCCCCGGCGGGCGCCGCGCCGCGACCTGCAGCGCGTTGAACCCGCCCCAGGAGATGCCCATCATTCCGCAATCGCCCGCGCACCAGTCCTGCGCCCGCGCCCAGGCGATGACGTCGCAGGCGTCCTGCAATTCGGTTTCGGTGTATTCGTCGGCCATCAGCCCGTCGCTGTCGCCGTTGCCGCGCATGTCGACGCGCAGGCAGGCATAGCCATGGCCCGCGAACCACGGGTGGGTCAGGCTGTCGCGCGCGATGGTGCCGTCGCGCTTGCGGTAGGGCAGGTGTTCGAGGATCAGCGGCACCGGGCCATCGGTGCCCTTGGGCCGCCAGAGCCGGGCGGACAGGCGGGTGCCATCGGGCATGGGGATGGCGATGTCGTCATGGACGGTGACGGGGTGGGGGAACCGGGTGCGGGTGCGCATGGGGCCAGCCTAGCCGCGGGGCGGGGGCGGCGCCAAGGGCGGCGTGCCGCTGACGGGATCGTGACCGGCCTGGTGGTGCGGCCGGGGCTTTACATACCTGACAGTTTAAGTCAGTTTTAGGGGGCAGATTCCCAGCCAACCCCTCGGGACCAGCCCGGAGTCCACCGTTCCAGGAGGAGTTGACCATGAGCCTTGCCGAAACCTGCCCCGGCGCCGCGCGCCGCCCGTCCCGTCCCGCCCGCTTCTCGCCCGAGTTCGGCGATCTGCGCGACCTGCTGCACGAGATGGCCGCGATGGGCCTGTTCGAGGTGTCCTCGGGCGCGCGTGTGCTGGAGCACATGCTGGACCGTGTCGAGCACCGCCCCTGATCCCGCGCGGAGCGCACGGATGAGCCAGACCCCCGAGCCGATGGAAGAGGACTGCCCGCCGCCGCTGCCCGCGCATGACGCGCGGGTGCTGACCGGCGGCGGGGCATGCGCACGGATCGTGCTGGACGGCACGGCCTATACCTTGCGCATCACCCGTGGCGGCAAGCTGATCCTGACCAAGTGACGGGCGCTACCAGCCGATGGCGTTCGGCAGCCAGGTGGCGATGCCGGGCACCAGGAACAACAGCACCAGCGCGACGACCTGGATCGCGATGAAGGGCAGCACGCCACGATAGATCATCCGCGTCGTCACGCCGGGCGGCGCGGCACCTTTCAGGAAGAACAGCGCCCAGC
>JBNGDM010000229.1:0-5614 GCA_049975105.1 Rhodovulum sp.
CTGCATGGCAAGCCGTGCCGATTGGGACGACGACCTGGCCGCGCTGGACAAGATCGACGGCCTGCCCGGCTGAACCCGCCCCCCTCAGAACGCGTTGAAGGTCAGCGTGGTCAGCGACCGTTCGATCCCCGGAATATCCAGCAGCCGGTCGTTGATGTACTTGCCGATATCCTCGCCCTCGGGAATGTACAGCTTCAGCAGCAGGTCGAATTCGCCGCTGGTGGAATACAGTTCGGAATGGATCTCGCGCAGCACGATTTCCTCGGCGACGGCATAGGTCTTGCCCGGGCGGCAGCGCAGTTGAACGAAGACACAGCTGGACATGTCGGGCCTCCTCTCGGCATCTCGGCCAGACCCTATTGAGGCCGCCCCGCCCCGGCAAGCCGCAAAAGCCGCGCCCGGGGCTGGAAGGGCGCGGGGCCGCGGTGTAAGGGAAACCCACAGCAGAAGGAGGCGCGCCCATGCGGCAGGCCAGCATCACCCGCAAGACGGCGGAAACCGATATCGCGGTCGAGATCGACCTCGACGGCAGCGGCGCCTATGACATGGCGACCGGCGTGGGGTTCTTCGACCACATGCTGGACCAGCTGGCGCGCCATTCGCTGATCGACATGAAAATCCGCTGTGCGGGCGACACCCATATCGACGACCACCACTCGGTGGAGGATGTGGGCATCGCGCTGGGCCAGGCGCTGGCACAGGCCCTGGGCGACAAGCGCGGCATCCGCCGCTACGGCGCCTGCCTGTTGCCGATGGACGATGCGCTGGTGCGCGCGGCGCTCGACCTGTCGGGGCGGCCCTACCTGGTGTGGAACGTCGATTTCCCGACGGCCAAGATCGGCGGGTTCGACACCGAACTGGTGCGCGAATTCTTCCAGGCGCTGTCCACCCATGGCGGCGTCACCCTGCATGTCGACGCCCTGCACGGGATCAACAGCCACCACATCGCCGAGGCCGCGTTCAAGGCGGTGGCGCGCGCCCTGCGCGAGGCGGTCGAAACCGACCCGCGCAAGGCCGACGCGATCCCGTCAACCAAGGGGGCGCTGTAAGGGCATGCTGACCGTCATCGTCGATTACGAGTCGGGCAACCTGCACTCGGCCCAGAAGGCGTTCGAACGCGTCGCGCGCGAACAGGGCGCGGGCAAGGTTCTGGTGACCTCCGACCCCGACACCGTGCGCCGCGCCGACCGCGTGGTGCTGCCCGGGGACGGCGCCTTTCCCGCCTGTCGGCGCGAGTTGTTCGACCATCGCGGCCTGTTCGAGGCGATCGAAGAGGTGGTGGTCACCGGGGGGCGTCCCTTCCTCGGCATCTGCATCGGCATGCAGATGATGGCGACCCGCGGGCTGGAATACAGCGAGACGCCGGGCTTCGACTGGATCGGCGGCGAGGTGGTGCATATCGACCCCGCCGATGGAACGCTGAAGGTGCCGCATATGGGCTGGAACGACCTGGTGATCGACCGGGGGCATCCGGTGCTGGACGGCATCGCCACGGGCGACCACGCCTATTTCGTCCATTCCTACCAGTTCCGCGTGGCCGACCCTGGCGATCTGCTGGCCCATGTCGATTACGGCGGGCCGGTCACCGCCATCGTCGGGCGCGGCACCATGGTGGGCACCCAGTTCCACCCGGAAAAAAGCCAGGCCACCGGGCTGCGCCTGATCGCCAATTTCCTGGCCTGGGCGCCCTGAGGCGCGGGTCCGGGCAGCGCCCGGAGTCCGAAAAAAGTCATATGCGATTCATATGGAATTCATATGCGATTCATATGCCGGATTCCGGCCTTACGGGGGCCGGGATCACCCGTTCGGAAACACCTTCCGCGCCAGCAGAACCCGGCTGATCGCGGTCACGAAACACAGCGCCCCGAACCCCCAGGCCAGCGGCGCGAATGCCCCCGGCCACAGGCAAAGCGCCACGAAAAACGCAATGGTTTCCGTGCCTTCCAGCAGGCCGCCGGTGAAGTAAAGCGACTTCGTCCCGCGCGCGGTGGTCTCCATCCGGCGCCGCTCGGCCAGGATCGCGAATCCCAGGAAGGTCGCCCCGTTGAAATAGAAGCTCAACAACAGGAACGCCCCCGCAGTGCCATTCTCAGGATCCATCACCACGAACCCCAAAGGCACCGCCCCGTAGAATAAAAAGTCACTGATTACATCAAGATAGCCGCCGAAATCGGTCTTGCGCCCAGCCCTTGCCACCGCCCCGTCCAGCCCGTCGGCCAGCCGGCTCGCCAGAAGCGGGACCAGCGCGAGCCAGGTCCAGCCGAGCGCGATCAGCCCCGCCGCGATCAGCCCGAACGCCAGCCCCGCCAGCGTCACCGCATCCGCCGTCACCCCGCGCCCCGCCAGCGCCCGCCCCATCCGGTCGAGCGGCGGATCGATCAGCCGGCGCATCACCCCGTCCAGCATGCGAAACCCTCCTGCCGTTATCCTGTCCGACGAACGGCAGCGCCGCGCAAGGGGTCTGACGGCGATGTGAGGGGAATGGTACCGCCTCCCCGGCTTGAACGGGGGACCTCTGGATCCACAATCCAGCGCTCTAACCAACTGAGCTAAGGCGGCACTGCGGGGCGATTTAACGCCCCCGCGCGGGCATTGCAAGCCCCGTTCCCGACGCTTTGCGCGTTCGGCCACATCGCCCACCGGGGTCCTGCCCTGCCCCGTTCACCTGCGCCCCGCCCCCGGCGCGATGGCGGGACGGCCAGACCGGATGGTCGTTGCGGCCCTTGCCTCTGGCCGGGCAACGCGCTAGGCCAAAACGCCTCAACAGCGGGACGTTGCAGCCATGGGCATCGACAAGCAAAGCGACCTTGCCGCCAACCTGCAGATCGGGCCGACCAGCCTGGGCATGGTGCGGATCTATGTCGAGGGCGACGGGATCGACCTGCCGATGGATTTCGATCCTGACGAGGCCGAGGAAATCGCCGAAGAGATCCGCGCCGCAGCAGTGCGTGCCCGCGCGGTCGGCGAGAAACCGGCGAAGAAACCGAAAGCTAGGGGCTGAGCGCGGGATCGCGCAGCGCCTGAAGCCTTAGCGCGGCGTGGCGGGCGAATTTCTGCGTGACCGCCTTGCGCCGCGCGCCGGCCAGCCGCGCCTCGGGCGCCTCGCGGACGATCTCGGCGCCATAGCCATCGGCCAGGATCAGCCCGGTTTCGCCGGGCAGAATCTCGACCGGGAAATCCGCGGCCACCGCCCAGAAGAACCGGTCGCACCAGTCCAGGTAGCCCTGCCACTTGCGGTCCGAGGTGTAATCGGCCCGGCCCGACTTGCACTCGACGATCCAGATCTCCCCCTTGGGTCCCAGCGCCATCACGTCGACGCGCAATCCGCCCGTGGGCACCAGTTCCTCGACACAGGCAAAGCCCAGGTCGCGCAGGTGTCGGCAGACGCCGCGGGCGATCAGCTGGCCGGGGGCAAGCGGGGCGACGGGCGGGATCGCGACATCGGATGGCATGGGCCCATGATGAACAATACATGAACATCTGGCAAGGCTTGCGGAGCGCCCCGCCGCGCCCTATGTGTCGGTTCAGGCGGTTCTGCCCTTCCCGTGACGAGGTCAAATTCCGGTGGCCTTAAGCAAATCCGAGGGAGCTGGCTCTGTTCGGGTCCTGGCCCGATTACCTGGTGCCCACCTGTAGTAACAGGTCCTCGGGAATTCGTTGCCTCAACGGTTGCGGCGGTCCCGCCCCATCCCGCCTTGCCAAAACGGCGCCCCTCGGGCCGGGGGCTATGTCCGCGCCATCCGCGGCAAGCGCAGGCGCGGGCGGCCAACGCGCGCGGCCGTCCCCTTACCGGCGCCGGCATCGATCATCCGCGGCGTATCGCCGGACCTGCCCCGCGACGGCCTCGACAGGTACCCGCGCACCCCATAGCCCGCCACCCCGCCGGCCGCCAGCGCGGCCACGATCAGGCCGGCCGTGAACACCTGCGCAAAGAACAGCGCCACGCCAAGCCCGAGGCTGCCGCCGGTGAAGAGCCCCAGCTTGAGAAGCCGCGCACGCCCGCGCCCGATCTTCTGGGTCAGGGCCGAGAGACGGGCCGCATCCTCGCTCTTGTGCTTGGCCAGCGTCGCCTGGAACCGCGCCTTGGCGGCGGCCAGCTTTTCGGATTGCCGTGCCTCGGTCAGTCGGCGCTGGTCGCGCAAAAGCGTGCCGATCCATAGCGCCGCCAGAAGCCCCGCGCCCAGCGCCGTCGCGATTCCCAAGCCGACAAGCGCCGGGTCGCGGCCGTTCAACACCAGCCACAGCGGACCGATGGTCAGGGCCTGCAAGAGCCAGACACCGATCAGAATGCGCATCTCGACGTCCACCCATGATCGTTTACCGTCCAGATCTGCGACTATAGCCCCGCTGCCGGGGCGATACGAGTCCGGGCACAGCCGGCCCGCGGCGCCCGGCAAAAAAACGGCGGCCCGAAGACCGCCAGTTTGTGCATCATCCCGAAGTCAGGTGTCGTGATCGTCAGCGCGGAAAACGCCGGTCGTCGCGCACCGGCACCGGGATCGGTGCCAGCGCCTCGCCCAGCCCGCGCACGCGCTCCGGCTGGCGCCGGCCGCGCGAGTCGTCATCCTCGTCGCGGGCCAGCGACATCACCGCGATGCCGAACTGGACGCCCGAGAAAACGATACCGTTGAATACGAAAAGCAGCACCCCAGCGAGCCAGCCGCCCGAGACATGGGTCACGAGGTGCCAGAGGTTGGCCACGTTGAAGTAGAGCAGAAGCGCCACGAAGCCCCCCGACAGTAGAAAGCCGATGATCGTATGCCGGATGTAAAGGTTCACGAGTTTTGGCATGGATCGTCTCCGTTGCTTGCCCCTATTAGGTAGACATTCGCGATGCGATTCCAAGAAGAATCTTGGGAAACGGTCCCGATCCGGCTTGGCAAGGCGGGTGTCACGCCGCCATTCTGGGCACCGCATGGTTAACAGAATCCTTCGCATATGCTCGCCTTAAACGTGTTTTCGCCCGCGCTGGGCACGATCAGCCCCAGCCCGTTCTCGGTCAAGGCGCTGCTGTTGCTGGAGATGAGCGGGCTGCCCTATACCCGCTGCGCCGGCGACCCGCGCAAGGCGCCGCGGGGCAAGTTGCCGGTGCTGGTCGATGGGGGCGAGGCGATTCCCGATTCGGAGGCGATCCGCGCGCACCTGGCCCGCGCCCACGGGTTCGACCCCGACGCGGCGCTGAACGCGCGCCAGCGGGCCGAGGCGGCGGCGATCCGAGCCCTGGTCGAGGATCATCTTTACTGGGCGCTTGTCCATGCCCGCTGGATCGACCGGGCCGAGGCCACCCGCGCGGCGTTCTTCGGGCGGCTGCCCGCCCCGTTGCGCGGGCCGATCTTCGCGCTGGTGCGCCGCCAGGTGGCCCGGGCGCTGCATGGCCAGGGCATGGGGCGGCACCCGGCGGAGGCGATCTACTCGATGGGCGCCGATGGTTTGGTGGCGCTGGCGAAACTGGTGGGCGAGGCGCCCTATGTCTTCGGCGACCGACCCAGCAGCATCGACACGGTGGTGTTCGGGTTCCTGGAGAACGTGATCGCGGCCGATCTGGACACGCCGCTGAAGGACGCGGCGCTGGGTCTGCCGGCGCTGGTGGCTTATCACCGCCGCCTGCGCAGCG
>JBNGDM010000230.1:0-5586 GCA_049975105.1 Rhodovulum sp.
TGACGGAGAAGACCTCGCGCACGATCCGCTCAGGCTGTCTGTGCTGATCGAGGCCCCCGAAGCAGCTATCGCCGATGTTCTGGAGCGTCACCCGGAGATTGCAGCGCTGTTCGACAACGGCTGGCTGCACCTCTTCGCGCTGAAAGAGGGCCGGATCGCCGCCCGCTACCGGCCCGGCGGCGCCTGGACGGCCGACCCGGCCCTCGCGCTGGCGGCATGACGGCCCTGGCGAAAGCGGCCGGACCGGGCGAACGGGTGGTTTCCCTGATCTCACCAACGCCCGGCCGAGCGGCGACAGTTCGGCGACGGCGACGGCGAAGTTCGCGGGTGCAGCCATTGGGACGAAGGGCCGTCGGCTCAGCTCCGTTCCTCTGCGTCGTCGGCGGTGAAATCGTACCGGACCGCCTGACAGGGGATTCCGCTGGTGCAGCCCGGGCAGGAGTTGCAAGCCGGCGCCGCGCCACGGCGGCGGCGCAGCACCCCGCGAAACAGGAACACCAGCGCCAGCACCACCGCCAGCGCGACCAGCGCCACCTCGTAGGCCGCGAGACTGGTTTCCGCGGCAAGGTCGATTTGCGGCGTTCCGTTCATGGGCTGTCCTCCGCGACCGGCGGACGGGCCGGAAGCCGCATCCACGGCTTGGGCAGCGCCACGATCAACAGCGCGGCAAGCCCAGCCAGGTAGACCGCCGTCATCGCCTGCAACCCGGTAAGGTTCAGCGCGCTGCCCAGCGAAAAGACGGTACTGGCCACGGCAAGCCCCAGCATCGTCGGGAACACGATCGAAAAGCCCATCCAGAGGTAGCTTTCGGTCTGCACCCGCACCATGATGACCGTGGCCAAGCAGGGCGGATAAAGCGCGAAGAACAGCATCAACGCCACCGCCGACAGCGCGGTGCGCCCCTCGGCCCCTTGCGCAGTGCCCATGCGCTCCTCCAGCGTCTGGTTCTGTCCGTCTTCCTGGTCGAACAGGACGCCCAGCGTCGCGACCGAACTTTCCCGCGCCGCGAACGACGCGAGCAGCGCGACGTTGATCTTCCAGTCGAAATCCGCGAACCGCGTCACCGGTTCCAGACTGCGGCCCACCATGCCGAGGAAGCTCGACTCGATCTTGTCCTCGCGCATCTCTCGGCGCAGGGTGGTGCGCGTGTTCGCCAGCGTCCGGAGCGCGGACGCGGCCTGCCTGTCTACCGCCTCGCGCGAGCGCAGCACGAAGGGTGCGAATTGCGGATGCTCTTGGGCGACGCGCGCATCGATGGCCAGGGCCGCGTCACGCCCGCCCGCGTTGAGCCTTGCCGCCTTGTAGGCGGTATAGAGGTTGACTAGGTCGATCAGCGCGGCCTGGTCGGGCACGGCGGCGCGGTGCGGGTTGCCGTCCAGCGCATCGTAGAAGCGGGCGATGGCGGTCTCGGCGCGCGCCTGGTAGGCGACCTCGCGATCCGCCGGAACGCCGGGGAATTGCAGCAGCACATAGATCACTACGGCGATGGCTACGACGACGGTGCCGACCTTTTTGACGTAAAGCCAGGTCCGGTCGACCGAGCGGCGCAGAACGCCGGTGACCGTCGGCAGGTGATAGTTCGGCAATTCCATCACGAAGGGCGCGGTTTCGTGCCTGCTGAGAAGCGTGGTGGTCAGCAGTTTCGAGACCAACAGCGCCGCGATGACGGTGATCGTGGACAGGTAGAACAGCATCAGCCCCTTGGCCTCGGGGAAGTAGATGTTCAGCAAAAGCGTGTAGAGCGGGATCTTGGCGAGGCAGTTCATGAAGGGCACGGTCAGGATCGTGGCCAGCCGCGCCCGATGGTCGGGAATGCCCTTGGTCGCCATCACGCCCGGCACCGCGCAGCCGCCCGCGAAGACACCCGCCAGGATGAAGGGCAGCGTCGACTGCCCGTGCAGGCCGAAGCGGTTCAGGATGCGATCCAGGATGAAGGCGATCCGCGCCATGTAGCCCGAATCCTCCAGTATCGCGATAAGCGCGAACAGGATCAGGAAGATCGGCACGTAGTTCAGCAGGGTGTTGGCCGAATCCACCAGCCAAAGACCCAGCGAACGGATCTGGGGGTCGACCAGGAAACCCGCATCGGGCAGCAGCCCCGCGGCGACATTGCGAATGCCCGCCAGGATAGGCCAGGTGACCTTGGTCAGTTCATAGCCTTGCACGATGGACAGCTGGTAGATCGCCCAGATCGTCGCGATCAGGAACACCGGCGCCAGCCAGCGGTTCAGCAGAAACCGGTCGATCCGTTCCGACACCGGCACATGCCCGGCCTTGGTGTCGGCAATGCAGGTGCCCACGATGTCGGCCGCCAGCATGTCGCGGGCCGTGGCGATCCGATCGGCAGCGGATTCCTCGCCCGCGGCGGCGGCGCGCAGCCGGTGCGCGCGGTCCAGGATCGGGTGCGGGTTTTCCACCCGTTCGGACAGCAGGCGCGCGGCCTCGCTGTCGTCTTCCAGAAGCTTCACCGCCAGCCAGCGGGCCGAATAGACCTTCAGCGCGGGCTGGTCGGCCAGCAGCGCCTGAAGTTCCTGCACCGCCGGTTCGAGGGCGCCGTAGTTCAGCGTGGCAGGGCGTGTGTCGCGGGCCTCGGCGATGGCGCGGCGCAAGGCGTCGCCGCCCTGCCCCTTGCGGCCCACGACGGGAATCACTGGCACGCATAGACGCTTTGCCAGCGCGGCCAGGTCGATCTGAAGCCCGCGCCCCTCGGCCACGTCCATCATGTTCAGCGCGACGATGACGGGAATGCCCATTTCCAGAAGCTGGAACGTCAGCGGCAGCCCGCGGCGCAAGTTCGACGCGTCCAGCACGTTGACGACGACATCGGGCCTGTCGTCCAGCAGGAAAGCCCGCGCGACCCGTTCTTCGGGGGAATAGGAGGTAAGGGAATAACAGCCGGGCAGGTCCACCACCTCGACGCTGCGCCCGCCGTGGGAATACCATCCGGATTTCTTCTCGACCGTGACGCCGGGATAGTTCGCGATGTGCTGCGTCAGCCCTGTCAGCAGGTTGAAAAGGGTGGACTTGCCCGCGTTCTGCTGGCCGGCGAGTGCGACCAGGCGGGGCTCAGACATGTTCGACCTCGATCTGTGCCGCTTCCCGCCGCCGAAGCACGATGAAGCTGTCCCCGACCCGAAGTTCGATGGGGTCGTTCAGGGGCGCGTTGCGCACCACCGTCACTTCTCGGAAGGGGCGGATGCCCAGGTCGAGCAGGCGCTGGCGCACCGGGCCACAACCCATCAGCCGAAGAACGCGACACGTTGTACCAGGTGCGGCCTCGTTCAGGCTGCAGCCGACCGGGCAGGCCGCGCACATCGCGTCCCCGTGCCCACGGCCGTGCCCGCGCCGCCCGCGGCCGAGACCCAAGCCCTGGCCACGCCCCTGCTTGCCCCAGTCCTTGTGTCCGAAAAACCCGCGTCCCATGTCCTGTTCCCGTCGCTTGGGCGGGACCGGCCGTCTGGCGGCCCCGCCGGCATGTGCAATCCTGACTCGTCAAGTCAGATATCGCGTCAATCCAGGGCGTAGGCCTTGATCCAGATCACGGCGTCCTGGCTCAGTTCCTTGCCCTCGTGTTCAGTGGCCGGCCCCGCGCCCAGCGCGGCAAAGCCCCAGTGACCGGCACGCGGAATGCCGAAGGTGAACACGCCATTTTCGTCGGTGATCGCCACCACGGCACCGCCCGGCAACGGCCCGACCGTCGCCTCGCCCGCGGCGTTCGTCGCCATGTCGGGTTCCGCGGCGATATACTCGATCTCGACCTCGGCGCCCGCGACGGGCGCGCCCTCGGACAGCAACTGGCCCGAAAAGGTCGACCCCGCGATCACGTTGGTCGGCTTGTTCAGCGGCACGATCTCGGTCGGCAAGCCCACCGGTTCGTTCCAGCCGGTGGGAACCCCGCCCTTGTTGAAGAACACCTTGGTGATTTGCTGGATGTAGATATCCTCGGACGCCTCGTAATAGGGCGCAGGCACCAGCCCGACAATGTAGTCGCCGTTGCGCTTGACCGGCAGGGTCGCCTCGAAAGCGGCCGCCGTATTTTGCGCCCCGGTGAAGGTGATCGGCGCAAGGCTTTCGCCGATATCGTTTTTCACCCCCTTGAAGATGTAGAACAGGTCAAGCGGTTCCCCCATGTCCATGGCATGCCCGTTCTCCATCGGGTGCCAGAAGACCAGCTTGAGCGGCACGTCGCCGGGCCGTTCGAGATTGGGCTCGGGGCTGTAGATGAGCTGGAAATGGGCGAAGGCGGGCGCGGCGGCGCACACCGCGAGGGCGGCGCAGGCAAATAGGCGTTTCATCGGCGCGGCCCTCAATAGATTTCGTCCGCTGGAATCGCGATCTGGTGGCCCTCGCCGGCATCGAACAGGACGCTGAAATCGCCGTCGGGCCTGTCGAAGGTGACCTCGCTGTTCGCGTCCATCTTGGCCTCGATCAGCACGTTGCCGTCGCCATCGATGATAGCCAAGCGCACGCCGGATGCGGACGACCCGTCGGAGAACCCGCCTTCGCACAGAATGGTCCCGTCGCCGTTGTCGTAGCAGGCGCAAAGCGGCGTATGCGCCACCGCCGCGCCCGCGATCCCAAGCGCCACCAAGGCGCCCGCCAAGGAAATCGTCGTCTTCAAGGTCATTGTATCCTCGTGTTCCAGGGCAGCAAACCAACTGCCGGTCCGGTTTCGCAGCAACCCCTGGCGGCGGCTTGGGGTGTCGACCTAAGTCAGGAAACCTTACCTTAGCGTTTTTATCAAGAACTCGGCCTGCGACATTCCGTCCACCCGTTGCGAACCCGGCCCCCGCGGCGATGCAGCCCCCTCTTGCCCTGCAGGACCCTGCCGGTTCTCACCAGCCCGTATAGCCGACAAAAAAACTCTGCTATTGCCAACGCCCTATTGTTGAGTAATTTAGTCAGCGACCAAATGACGCAATTCAACGCGAACAGGAGTCCTCCCCATGTCCCTTCCAAAGACCCTAGGCACCTCGATCCTTCTCGGGGCCGTCGCGTGGGCCGGCGCCGCCCAGGCGCAATCGGCGCGCGCGGTGATCGACGGCTATGCTGACCTGGCACTGACCAAGTATTCCGACAGCCTCGCCGCAGCGCTGGCGCTGGATTCGGCCATCGACACCTTCATCGCCGATCCGCGCGCCGAGACCCACGAGGCCGCCAAGGACGCCTGGCTGGCCGCCCGCGTGACATACCAGCAAACCGAGGTCTACCGCTTCGGCAACGCGGTTGTGGACGACTGGGAGGGCAAGGTGAACGCCTGGCCGCTGGACGAGGGGCTGATCGATTACGTCGATACTGGTGCCTATGGCGAAACCAGCGAGGAAAACGGGTTCTTCCGCGCCAATGTCATCGCCAACCCCACCCTGACCATCGGCGGGCAAGAGGTCGATGCCACCGAGATCACGCCCGCGCTGTTGCAGGAGCTGCACGAGATCGACGGGATCGAGGCGAACGTGGCCACCGGCTATCACGCCATAGAATTCCTGCTTTGGGGCCAGGACACGAACGGCACGGGGCCGGGGGCCGGGGACCGCCCGTATACCGATTTCGCTGTCTGACGTCAGCGCCTATGGGACAGATTTGAGG
>JBNGDM010000231.1:0-5563 GCA_049975105.1 Rhodovulum sp.
CTGCAGGACATCGCGATCCTGACCGGCGGCCAGGTGATCTCGGAAGACCTGGGCATGAAGCTGGAGAGCGTCACCCTCGACATGCTGGGCACCGCCAAGAAGGTGCTGATCAAGAAGGACGACACCACGATCATCGACGGCGCCGGCGACAAGGCCGAGATCGAGGCCCGTGTCGGCCAGATCCGTCAGCAGATCGAGGAAACCTCGTCCGACTACGATCGCGAGAAGCTGCAGGAGCGTGTCGCGAAACTGGCCGGTGGCGTTGCCGTCATCCGCGTCGGCGGCATGACCGAGGTCGAGGTCAAGGAACGCAAGGACCGCGTCGATGACGCCCTGAACGCGACCCGCGCGGCCGTGCAGGAAGGCATCGTGGTCGGCGGCGGCGTCGCCCTGGTGCAGGGTGCCAAGGCGCTTGACGGTCTGACTGGCGTCAATGCCGACCAGGAGGCCGGCATCGCCATCGTGCGCCGCGCGCTCGAAGCGCCGTTGCGCCAGATCGCCGAGAACGCCGGTGTCGACGGCGCCGTGGTCGCGGGCAAGATCCGCGAGAGCGACGACAAGAACTTCGGCTTCAACGCGCAGACCGAAGAGTATGGCGACCTGTTCAAGTTCGGCGTGATCGACCCGGCCAAGGTGACCCGCACCGCGCTGGAAGACGCGGCCTCGGTCGCCGGTCTGCTGATCACCACCGAGGCGATGGTGGCCGACAAGCCCGAGCCGAAGGGCGCTGCGCCGGCCGGTGGCGGCATGCCCGACATGGGCGGCATGGGCGGCATGATGTAAGCCGATCCTTCGCAGACCTATCGGAAGGGGCCGCGGTTGCGCGGCCCCTTTTGCGTTTGCCTGCCGGATGGGCAATCCGGCCCGGGTGGCGTGGCGCGGGGCGGGTTCTGTTTGCGCCGGGCCGGGCGCGGCGTAGAGTGGCGGCATGGAGACATGCGCGACGGACCACCGCCGGGACATCCGGTTCCTTCTGAATGACGATCAGCAGCGGCTGGCCGAGGTCGGCGCCGAGGACACGCTGCTGGATTTCCTGCGCCTGCGGCGGCGGCTGACCGGCACCAAGGAAGGCTGCGCCGAGGGCGATTGCGGGGCCTGCACGGTGCTGGTGGGCCGGCTGTCGGCGGGCGATCTGGTCTATGAGCCGGTGAATGCCTGCATCCGGCCGCTGGCCAGCCTCGATGGCTGCCACGTTGTGACGGTGGAACACCTGGGCGCGGCGGACGGCGGGCTGCACCCGGTGCAGGCGGCGATGGTCGCCCATCACGCCAGCCAGTGCGGGTTCTGCACGCCGGGCATCGTGATGGCGCTGGCCGCGCTGTGGCTGGAGACGCCCGCGCCCGACGACGATCGGATCGAGACCGCGTTGCAGGGCAACCTGTGCCGCTGCACGGGCTATGCGCCGATCCTGCGCGCCGCGAAATCCGCGCGGGATTTCGGCGACCCGGCCGACGATCCGCTGGTGGCGGGCCGGGCCGGGGTGGCCGCGCGGCTGGCGGGCCTGCGCGACGGGCGCCGGGTGGAGGTCGCCCGGGGCGACAGCCGGGCGATCCTGCCCGCGGACGTGGACGATTTCGCGACCCTGTTCGCGGCGGAACCGCAGGCCACGGTGGTCGCCGGGGCGACCGATGTGGGGCTTTGGGTGACCAAGGGGCTGAAACGGATCGGGCCGGCGATCTTCATCGGGCATCTGGACGGGCTGCGGCGGGTGGACAGGGCGGACGGGGCGTTGGTGATCGGGGCGGGGGCCAGCTATGCCGAGGCGGCCCCGGCGCTGGTCGCGGCCTTCCCGCACCTGGGCGCTTACTGGGACCGGATCGGTGGGCCGCAGGTGCGCGCGATGGGCACGGTGGGGGGCAACATCGCCAACGGCTCGCCCATCGGGGACACGCCGCCCGCGCTGATCGCGCTGGGCGCCGAGGTGGTGTTACGGCGGGGCGATGCGCGCCGGGTGCTGCCGCTGGAGGCGTTTTTCCTGGACTACGGCAAGCAGGACCGCGCGCCGGGCGAGTTCGTGGAAAGCCTGCGCGTGCCGCTGGCGGCGCCGGGGGGGCGGCACGCGGCCTACAAGGTGTCGAAGCGGCGGGACGAGGATATTTCCGCGGTCGCCGCGGGGTTTTCCGTGACGGTCGAGGGCGGCACGATCACCGCCGCGCGGCTGGCATTCGGCGGCATGGCGGGGGTGCCGAAACGCGCCGCGCATGCCGAGGCGGCGCTGGCGGGGCGGCCCTGGGCCGAGGCCACGCTGGTCGCGGCGGCCGGGGAATTGCCGCGCGATTTCACCCCGCTGAGCGACTGGCGCGCCTCGGCCGCCTATCGCATGCGGATCGCGCAGAACCTGTTCCGCCGGTTCTGGCTGGAGCAGGCGGAGGCAGGGGCATGACCGGGATCAAGGGGGCGGTGCACCGCGATCTGGCGCATGACTCGGCGGAAAAGCATGTCACCGGCCGGGCCGACTATACCGACGACATTCCCGAACCGGCGGGCACGCTGCATGGCTATCTGGGGCTGGCGCAGGTGGCCCATGGGCGGCTGACGGGGCTGGACCTGTCGGAGGTCGCCGCGGCGCCGGGCGTGGTGGGCGTGTTGGGGGCGGCGGATATTCCGGGGCTGAACGACATCAGCCCCGCGGGCACCCGCGACGAGCCGGTGTTCCCCGAGGATAGCGTCGAATTCCACGGCCAGCCGATCTTTGCCGTGATCGCCGAGACGCGCGACGCGGCCCGCCGGGCGGCCGCGTTGGCGCGGGTGGAGGTCGAACCGCTGCCCGCCGCGGTCAGCATCGAACAGGCGTTGGCCGCGGGTTATCCGGACGTGACCCCGCCCCTGAAACTGGAACGCGGCGCGGTCGCGCCCGCGATGGCCGCCGCCCCGCACCGGATCGCGGGCCGGATGGCGGTGGGCGGGCAGGACCACATGTATCTTGAGGGCCAGATCGCCTTTGCCATCCCGGGCGAGGATGACGAGCTGACGCTGCACGCCTCGACCCAGCACCCGACCGAGGTGCAGCAGATGTTGGCGCAGGTGCTGGGCGTGCCCGCGAGTGCCGTGGTGGTGAACGTGCGGCGGATGGGGGGCGGGTTCGGCGGCAAGGAAACGCAGATGAACCTGTTCTGCGTGGTCGCGGCGATGGCCGCGAAACGCTGGAAGCGCCCGGTCAAGATCCGCCCCGACCGCGACCAGGACATGATCGCCACCGGCAAGCGGCACGACGTTGTCGTGGATTACGAGGTGGGGTTCGGCGAGGACGGGGTGATCCACGCGGTGGATGCGACCGTGACGGCGCGCTGCGGGTTCTCGGCGGACCTGTCGGGGCCGGTGACGGACCGCGCGCTGTTCCATGCCGACAACGCCTATTTCTACCCGGCGGTGCGGCTGCGCTCGCGGCCGCTGAAGACGAACACCGTGTCGAACACGGCCTTTCGCGGCTTCGGCGGCCCGCAGGGAATGGTGGCGGCCGAGCGGATGATCGAGGAGATCGCCTATGCGCTGGGCCGTGATCCGCTGGAGGTGCGGCGCGCCAATTTCTACCGCGAGGGGCGCGACCTGACGCCCTATCACCAGCGGGTCGAGGACAATATCGTGGACCGGCTGGTCAACGAGCTGGAGGCCAGCGCGGACTATGCCGCGCGCCGGGCCGCAGTGCTGGACCACAACGCGCGGGGGGGCGTGATCCGAAAGGGGATCGCGCTGACGCCGGTGAAGTTCGGGATTTCCTTCACCGCGACCTGGTACAACCAGGCGGGCGCCTTGATCCATGTCTACAAGGACGGGTCGATCCACCTGAACCATGGCGGCACCGAGATGGGGCAGGGGCTGAACACCAAGGTGGCGCAGGTGGTGGCCGACGCCTTCGGGGTGGATATCGACCGCATCCGGATCACGAAAACCACGACCGAGAAGGTGCCGAACACGTCCGCCACGGCGGCCTCGTCGGGGTCGGATCTGAACGGGATGGCGGCGCTGGACGCGGCCGAGCAGATCAAGGCGCGCCTGGTGGGTTTTGCCGCCGAAAGCCGGGGGGTCGCGCCCGAGGACGTGCGTTTCGAACCGAACGCGGTGCAGGTGGGGGGCGAGGCCGTGCCCTTCGACCGGCTGGTGCACGAGGCCTATATGGCGCGGGTGCACCTGTCGGCGGCGGGGTTCTACAAGACGCCGAAAATCCACTGGGACCGGGCGGCGGGGCGGGGGCACCCGTTCTATTACTTTGCCTATGGCGCGGCCTGTTCCGAGGTGTCGGTGGATACGCTGACGGGGGAATACCGGGTGGACCGGGTGGATATCCTGCACGACGTGGGCCGGTCGCTGAACCCGGCGCTGGACCTGGGCCAGGTCGAGGGGGGCTTCGTGCAGGGGATGGGGTGGCTGACCACCGAGGAATTGTGGTGGGACGACAAGGGCGCGCTGCGCACCCATGCGCCGTCCACCTACAAGATCCCGCTGGCCTCGGATATTCCGCGCGTCTTCAACGTGGCGCTGGCCGACTGGTCCGAGAACCGCGAGATGACGATCAAGCGGTCCAAGGCGGTGGGCGAGCCGCCCTTCATGCTGGCCATTTCGGTGCTGGAGGCGATCTCGATGGCGGTGGCGAGCGTGGCGGATTACCGCGAATGCCCGCGCCTCGATGCGCCCGCCACGCCGGAACGGGTGCTGATGGCCGTGGACCGGCTGCGCGGGGTCTAGGCGATGGCGTGCGATCCGGGGCTGGAGGCGTTCCTGGCGGCCGCGCCCGACTGCGTTCTGCTGCGCGTGGACCGGGTCGCGGGGTCGGCCCCGCGCGAGGCGGGGGCGTGGATGCTGGTTTCCGCGGGCGAGAGTTACGGGACCATCGGCGGCGGGCGGCTGGAATTCGAGGCGATGGCGGCCGCCCGCGCGATGCTGGCCGGCGACGGGGCCGCGCGGCGGATCGACATGACGCTGGGCCCCGAGACCGGGCAGTGCTGCGGCGGGCGGGTGGCGGTCACGCTGGCGCGGCTGGACGACGCGGCGCGCGCGGCGCTGGGGCGCGGGGCGGGGGCGCGGCCCCATGTCTACGTGATGGGGGCGGGGCATGTGGGCCGGGCGCTGGCCGGATTGCTGGCGCAGATGCCGGTGCGGGCGGTGCTGGTCGATAGCCGGGCGGGCGAACTGGCCCGCGCGCCCGGGGGGGTGGAGGCCCGCCTGAGCGCGCTGCCCGAAGCCGAGATCCGCGCGGCACCGCCGGGCAGCGCCTTTGTCGTGCTGACCCATGACCATGGCCTGGATTTCCTGCTGGCCGCCGAGGCGCTGGCGCGCGGCGACGCGGCCTATGTCGGGCTGATCGGGTCGGCGTCCAAGCGCGCGCGGTTCCTGCGCCACCTGGCCGAGACGGGACAGGCGGACCGGGCGGGCGCGCTGACCTGCCCGATCGGGGCGGCGGGGGCGAGGGACAAGCGCCCCGCGGTGATCGCCGCCTTTGCACTGGCCGAGATCATGGGCGCGCTGGCCCGTGCCCCGGCCGCCCGGGCGGACGCGGCCCCCGGGCTTATTCCTTGCGGCGGTTGGTGACCTCGAAATCGGCGTTCAGGTCGATATCGTACTGGCC
>JBNGDM010000232.1:0-5476 GCA_049975105.1 Rhodovulum sp.
GGGTGACGTCGGCCTCGGCATCGCCGGCATGGGCGCCGTTCGAATCGACGATGACGTCGCCCTCGTCCTCGATCGCGAACTTTGCGACCCCGTCGAAGCCCCCGTCGATCTTGTCGTTCAGCATCTCCACGACCTTGTCGATCACGTCGCTCATGGGCTTCCTCCGATTGTGAACGCGGGGCCTGTCGCTTTTCCCGCCGGTTACGCTATCCTTCCGAGTTATGGGCATCCGGCGTTACATTCTCAATCCCGTCGTAACGGCATTTTGTGCCGCCTTGCTGCTTGGCGCGCCCGCCCGGGCCGACGAGGCGCGCGCCGCGGAACTGCTGGACGAGTTGCAGACGCCCGAACTGCCGAACTGGAAACAGGTCGAAGAGGCGATCTGGGCGGAATGGGCGAAATCCGGCTCGCCCTCGATGGACCTGCTGCTGAAGCGCGGGCGCGAGGCGGTCGAAGCGGGCGCGTTCGACACCGCCATCGCGCATCTGACGGCGCTGACCGACCACGCCCCGGATTTCGCCGAGGGCTTCAACGCGCGCGCCATCGCCTATTTCAAGGCCGGGCTCTACGGTCCCGCCATCGCCGATATCGCGCGCACGCTGGAACTGAACCCCCGCCATTTCGGGGCGCTGACGGGGCTGGGCGCGATCCTCGAAGAGACCGGGCGTTACGACGCTGCGCTGGAGGCGGTGCGCGCGGCGCGCGCTATACATCCCCACGATCCTGACCTAGAAGAGGCCGAGAAGCGGCTTGAGATCCTGACATCCGGCCGCACGCTCTGAGGCTGGGCGAAAGGGCAGACAATGTCAGACCAGGCGAGGATCACCGCGGTCCTCGGGCCGACCAATACCGGCAAGACCCATTACGCGATCGAGCGGATGCTGGCGCACCGGACGGGCGTGATCGGCCTGCCGCTGCGCCTTTTGGCGCGCGAGGTCTATGACCGGATCGTGGGTTTGCGCGGGCCGTCCTGCGTGGCGCTGGTCACCGGCGAGGAACGCATCGTGCCGGACCGGGCGCAATACTGGGTCTGCACCGCCGAGGCGATGCCCACCGGCACCGGGGCCGATTTCCTGGCTGTGGACGAGATCCAGCTGTGCGCCGACCCGGAGCGGGGGCATGTCTTCACCGACCGGCTGTTGAACGCGCGCGGCCATCACGAAACCCTGTTCCTGGGCGCCGAAACAATGCGCGGGGCGATCGCGGCCCTTGTTCCCCGCGCGCAATTCATGCGCCGCGAGCGATTTTCGGAACTGACCTATACCGGCTCGAAAAAGATCAGCCGGATGCCGCCGCGCTCGGCCATCGTGGGGTTCTCGGTCGAGAACGTCTATGCCATCGCGGAACTGATCCGCCGGCAAAAGGGCGGCTGCGCGGTGGTGATGGGCGCGCTGAGCCCCCGCACGCGCAACGCCCAGGTCGAGTTGTATCAGAACGGCGATGTCGATTACCTGGTGGCCACCGATGCCATCGGCATGGGGCTGAACCTCGATATCAAGCACGTGGCCTTTTCCAGCCTGTCGAAATTCGACGGGCGGCGGATGCGGCCGCTGATGCCGAACGAACTGGCCCAGATCGCGGGCCGGGCGGGGCGCCACACCCAGGCCGGTACCTTCGGCGTCACCGGCGAGGCGCGCCCGCTGGACGCGGAGGTGGCCGAGGCCATCGTCGACAACCGTTTCGCCCCCGTGAAAAAGCTGCAATGGCGCAATGCGCGGCTGGATTTCGGCACGCCCGAGCGGCTGATCGCCGCGCTCGAGGCGCGCACCGAGGGCGACTGGCTGACCCGCGCGCGCGAGGCCGACGACCTGCATGCCCTGAAAACGCTGGCCGCGCTGCCCGAGTTGCGCGACCGGCTGGGCGATGCGCGGGACGTGAAACTTTTGTGGGATGTCTGCCGGATACCCGATTTCCGCGGGATTTCCGCGGCCGAACATACTGGCATGCTGGAACGCATCTTCGGATTCCTGCACGAGGGCGGCCGCGTGCCCGACGACTGGCTGGCCCGCCAGGTGAAACGAATCGACCGGACAGATGGCGACATTGACACGCTGTCGAAACGTCTGGCCTATATCCGCACCTGGACATATGTCGCACAGCGCACGGGCTGGGTGGCCGACGAAGCCCATTGGCGCGGCCTCACCCGCGCTGTAGAAGACCGCCTGTCCGACGCGCTGCACGGCGCGCTGACGCAAAGATTTGTTGACCGGCGGACGAGCGTGCTCCTTCGCCGGTTGAAGCAGAAGGAGAGCCTTGTGGCCGAGGTGAACGACAAGGGTGAGGTGACGGTCGAGGGGGAATTCATCGGCCGTCTGGAGGGGTTCCGGTTCCGCCAGGACGCCTCTGCCAGTCCCGACGAGGCGCGCACCCTGCGCCAGGCCGCGCTGGCCGCACTTGGCCCCGAATTCCACCTGCGCGCCGACAGGTTCTACAATTCCCCCGATACCGAGCTCGATTACACCGAGCAGGGCGGGCTGATGTGGGGCCAGCACGCGGTGGGCAAGCTGGTGGCCGGCGCCGATCCGCTGAAACCCGTGGTCGAGCCGTTCGTCGACGAAGAGGCCGGCACCGAGGTCATCGAGAAGGTGCGCCGCCGGCTGCAGCATTTCATCGACCGCCGGGTGGCAACCCTGTTCGAGCCGCTTCTCAACCTGCAGCGCGACGAGTCGCTGACCGGGCTGACCCGCGGCTTCGCCTTCCGCATGGTCGAGGCGATGGGCGTGCTGCCGCGCGAGGGCGTGGCCAACGAGGTCAAGGAACTGGACCAGGACGCGCGCGCCGCGTTGCGCAAGCATGGCATCCGGTTTGGCCAGTTCACCATCTTCATGCCGCTCTTGCTGAAACCCGCGCCGACCCGGCTGCGGCTGGTGCTGTGGTCGCTGTCCCGGGGTCTGGACGAGTTCCCTGAAAGCCCGCCGCCGGGTCTGGTGACGATTCCCGCGGGCGCGGGCGTGGCGCCCGAGGTTCACACGCTGTCGGGCTATCGTGCGGCGGGGGCCCGGGCGATCCGCATCGACATGCTGGAGCGGCTGGCCGACATGCTGCGCGCCGAGAATACCCGCGGCGGGTTCGAGGCCAAGGCCGACATGCTGTCGATCACCGGCACCACGCTGGATCAGTTCGCCGACCTGATGCAGGGGCTGGGCTACAAGGCCGAGCGTGGCGAACGGCCCAAGGTCAAGGCCGCACCCGCACCCGAGGCGCCGGAGGCCGAGGCGACGGAGGACGCGGCCGAGGCACCCGCCGAGGCTGCGCCGGACGCGCCCGCCGCCGAGGCCGAAACCCCGACCGAGACAGACGCGGCGGCCACGACGCCGCCCGAGGCGACGCCTGCCGAGACTGCGGCGGCCGGGCGCGAATCCGAATCCGAAGCCGAGGAAGCCGTGTCCGAACCCGAGATGGAGGTGTTCTATACCTTCTCCTGGGCACCCCGGCGCCGGGGCGGCGGCCACCGCCCGAGGGGCGACAAGCCGCAGGGCAAGGGCAAGCCGCGCGGCAAGCCCAAGGGCAAGCATGGCGGCGGCCCGCGCTCGGACAAGCCGCAAAGCTTCCAGGCGCGCCCGCCCCGCAAGGAAAAGCCGATCGACCCCGATAATCCCTTCGCCGCCGCGCTGATGGGGCTCCGGGACAAGAAGTAGCCGCGTGGCCGAGGCGGACCGACCGACGATCCGGCTGGACAAGTGGCTTTGGCAGGCGCGCTTTTTCAAGACGCGCACGCTGGCCGCGCGGGTCGTGTCGGGCGGTCATGTGCGCATCAACGCGACCCCCACGGCCAAGCCCGGCGCCCGCGTCGGCCCCGGCGACACGCTGACCTTTCCCCAAGGGCGCGACATCCGCGTGGTCCGTATCCTGGCGCCGGGTGCGCGCCGCGGCCCCGCGACCGAGGCGCGCACCCTGTACCAGGACTTGACCCCGATCAAGGAAAGCCCCCCCGATAATCCGCGATACGAGGGCGGTGGACGGCCCACCAAGAAGGATCGCCGCGAGATCGACGCCCGTCGAAAACCGCCGCTTGAATGATCCGCCCCGGTGTTCTAGTTCCCACCGAAAAGGAAAACGCGAGTCTGCAAATGACCTATGTCGTCACCGACAACTGCATCGCCTGCAAATACACCGACTGTGTCGAAGTCTGCCCCGTGGATTGCTTCTACGAGGGAGAGAACATGCTGGTGATCCATCCCGACGAGTGTATCGACTGCGGCGTGTGCGAACCCGAGTGCCCGGCCGACGCGATCCGGCCCGACACCGAGCCGGACATGGACGAGTGGGTCGAGTTCAACCGCAAGTACTCCGAGATCTGGCCCGTCATCATCACCCGCAAGGATCCGCTGCCCGAGGCCGAGCAGCGCGACGGCGAAACCGGCAAGCGGGAGAAGTACTTCTCCGAGGCGCCGGGCGAGGGCGGCTGAGCACCGATTCGGCGCTCCTGCCCATTTCGTGGGCAGGAAATCGCATTGAATGCCAAGGGATTGGCCGGGCTTCTGCACCGCGGCGCTTTCATTGCGCCGGTTTTTGTGTTACGATCTCTTCATAAATGGCCGACCAAGTCCTGAGTCCACGCGCAGATGGTGAAATCTGCGGGGTGGTTTTTCAGCGCCAGAGAACCCACATGTCCGGAAAACCTGTTTTCCGGACATTGCTTTTGACGCTGTCCAGGTGGTCCATGCGAGGAAGAACTGAATGACGAAGACCAAGAAAGCCGAGTTCCGCCCCAACGATTACGTCGTCTATCCCGCCCATGGCGTGGGCCAGATCGTGTCGATCGAGGAGCAGGAGATCGCGGGTATCCCGCTCGAGCTCTTTGTGATCTCGTTCGAGAAAGACAAGATGACGCTTCGCGTGCCGACCAACAAGGCCAGCGAGGTGGGGATGCGCTCGCTCTCGACGCCCGATGTCGTCTCCAAGGCGATGGCCACGCTGAAGGGCAAGGCCAAGGTGAAACGCGCGATGTGGTCGCGCCGCGCCCAGGAATACGAACAGAAGATCAATTCGGGCGACCTGATCTCGATCGCCGGGGTGGTGCGCGACCTGCACCGCACCGACGACCAGCGCGAACAGTCCTATTCCGAGCGTCAGCTTTACGAAGCCGCGCTGGAACGGCTGACCCGCGAAGTCGCCGCGGTGTCCGGCGCCGACGAGGCCGCCGCGCAGAAGCAGGTGGACGAGGTGCTGGTCTCCCGCGCAGCCTGATCGTCGCCGATCACGCTTTCCGGGCCGTGGCGTTCGCGCCGCGGCCCTTTTTCGTGGCCGCGCTCAGCCGCCGGGCAGGTCCAGAACCACGTTGCGCCCGTTCTTGACATAGCGCAGCTGGCTTTCGCCGATCGCCGCCACCCGGCCGCCGTCGATCCGGTCGCCGACCTTCACCTTTTCATAGCGCCCGCTGGGCAGGCGGACCAGGGCGCGGCGGTCGCCGGACGCGCCGTAGACCCCGATCAGGTTCACCTTGCGCAGGTTGATCGCGTTCTCGACCGTAGCC
>JBNGDM010000233.1:0-5454 GCA_049975105.1 Rhodovulum sp.
CGCCAAGCCCAAGGCCGGGCAAGCGGCGCGCTGCCCCGTGCGGCCCGGGGGCGGGAGCACCCCTTTATCCCAAGTCGACCACCCTGCCACCCGCGGCCGCCGCATCGGCCGCATCATGAGTGACCAATAGCACCGGCAATCCCCGCGCCCTCGCCCGCGCGAAGACCATCTCGCGCACCTGCGACCGAAGCCCCGTATCGAGCCGCGAGAACGGTTCGTCCAGCAACAGCGCAAGCGGTTCGGCCAGCAGCATCCGCATCAGCGCCACCCGTGCCTTCTGCCCCCCCGACAAGGTCGCCGGGTCGCGGTCGGCAAAGCCGTCCAGCCCAACCTCCCGCAGGGCGTCCGCAACGCGGGCCTTGCGCGCCGCCCGCCCGCCGGGCAGGCGCGGCAGGCCGAATGCCAGGTTGCCGGCCACGCTCAGATGCGGGAACAGCAGCTCTTCCTGGAAGAGAATCCCCACCCGCCGCGCCTCGGGCGCCAGCGCGGTGATATCGCGCCCGTCGAGCCAGACCCGCCCGGTCATCGAAAAGCCCGGCGCCAGCGTGCCCATGATCGCCGACAGCAAGGTCGACTTGCCCGATCCGGACGGGCCCATCACGCTGAGCACCTCACCGGGCGCGACCGATGCATCGAAGGCCAGCATGCGCATGCCGTCCCGTGAAATCGTCAGCTTCTGCAGCTGAAGTCCCGCCATCTAGCCCGCCCTCAGCCCGCGCCGGTTTGCCCAGGCGATCCGCGGCACGGCCAGGGCCAGCGCAAAGCCCAGCACCGCGGCAGCGGTCTGCGCGAGCGCCGTCACCCCGATCGCCCGTCGGTCCCCGCCCGAGGCCAGCGCCACCGCCTCGGTCGTCAGCGTCTGGACGCGGCCGCCCCCGATCAAGAGCGTCGGCAGGTACTGGCCGACCGAGACGGCAGCACCCACCGCCGCCGCGGTCAGGACCGGGGCCAGCAGCATCGGCACGCGCACCGTCCAGAACACCCGCCCCGGCCCCGCGCCCAGCGCCGCGGCGACTGCGGCATGGCGCGTATCCCAGGCCCGCCAGGGCGCGGCCAATGACAGGAACACGTAGGGCAGCACGAAGACCAGGTGCCCCAGGATCACGGCACCGATTCCCATATCGGCCCGCGCCATGAGCGCGAATGTTTGAAGCCCCGGCAGGAACGCCACCTGGGGGACGATCAGCGGAAGGTACAGCAGCCACAGGCTGCGCGCGCCCGGGGCCAGGCCGAACCGGTGTTCTGCCTCCAGGCAGGCCAGCACCAGCGCCAGCGCCAGTCCCGTCGCCGCCGCCGCGACGACCACGGTGTCACGCGCCGGCCCGATAAGCCCAGGCGCGTGCCGTGTCCAGGTCTCAAGGCCGACCCTGTCCGGCATCGCGTCGGGGAACCCCCAGAACCCGGCCACCGACCACAGCGCCAGGCCTGCGAGGCCGCCGATCACGGCCAGGCTCGAGAGGGCCGCCAAGCCAAGCCCGGCAGCGCGCAGCGGGCCGTCCGCATGGTGCCGCCCTCCGCCTTCCGCCCAGGCCCGCCCGGCCCGTGCGATAACGATTTCGCCCAGCCGCCACAGGCCAAGCGCCGCGATCACCAGTAGGAGTTGCAGCACCGACGCCGCAGCCGCCGGGAACCGCATCGACAGATCGGGGTCGGCCATCCAGCGCACCACCTGCACGGCAAGCGGCGGCGGCGTGGTCGGTCCCAGGATCAAGGCCACATCCACGACCGACATCGAATAGGCCAGCACCGCGTAGACCGGCAGACGGATCTGGACATAGACCGCCGGAAACACCGCCTTCAGCCACCCCGTCACCCGCCCGTAGCCAAGGCTGCGCGTGAGGGTCAGCCGCTGCGCGGGCTGCGCTTGGGGCAGCGCGGCCAGGCTCATCAGCAAAAGGAAGGGCACCTCCTTGGCGACCAACCCCGCCACCATGGCCAGCCCCAAAGGGTCCTGCACGATCAACAAATCCGGCGGCCGGTCCCAACCGGTGGCCCAGGGCGACAGGGCACGCGCGATCCAGCCCGAGGGCGCGATGAGAAAGGCGAGACCGAAGGCCGCCGCGGCATGGGGCACCGACAAGAGCGGCGAGAGCGCGCGCTCCAGCGCCGCCAGCGCCCGCGTCCCCTGCCAACCGGCGAGGAACAGGACGACGATTCCCAGCGAGATCACCGTCGCGGCGAGCCCCGTCATCGCCGACAACGCCACCGCCCCCGGCAGCCCGGGCCAGGCCGCAAGCGCCGCCAGGGGCTCGAGGCTCGGGCGCGTTCCTCCGAGGGAGGGCAGCACACCAAGCGCCGGCGCGATCATACCCAGCAGGCCGGCCGCGACCGGGACCAGCATGACCAGCAGCGTCAGGGGCGGCGCGGCGCGCAGGAGGCGCATCACGCTATTGGGCAATGCCGAACCGGGTCTGCCAGTCCGCCTCGATCCGGGTCATCCAGGACGGGTGCGGTTCGGGCAGCGCCGGGCCGAGTTCTTCGGGCGTCAGCGTCGCGACGCCGAGGTCCAGCGCCTCGAACCGCGCCCGGTCCTCGGGGCCGAGCTTTTCCATCGACAGCACGGTTCCATAGCCCAGCACATCGGGATCCTGCGCGCGGGCCTGCGCCTCGGGCGAAAGCAGGAAATTCGCCAGCACCATCGCGCCGGCCTTGGCGCTGGCATTGTAGGGAATCGCGACGAAGCTTGCGTTGCCGATGGTGCCGCCTTCCAGCACGTAGGTCCGCACCGTGTCGGGCAGTTGCCCGTTCGCGATGGCAGTCGACGCCTCGCCGGGCGAGAAGGAGATGGCCAGGTCGATCTCGCCATCGGCCATCAGCTGCAACTGGCGCGGGCCGGTCTGCGGATAGGCCCGCCCCTGGCGCCAGAGATGCGGCGTCAGCGCGTCGAGAAACGCCCAGAGCGGGGCGGTGACACCCGCGTAATCGACGCTGTCGGCGGGCTGTTGCAACAGCGAGGGGTCATCGACCATCCCATAGAGCGCCTGCTTGAGGAAGGTGGTGCCCAGGAAATCGGGCGGCTGCGGGTAGGTGAAACGACCCGGGTTCGCCACGGCCCAGTCCAGCAGCGCCGGTATCGTGCGGGGCGGTTCGGGCAGGCGCGCGGTGTCGTGGAAGAACACCACCTGCGCCATCGCCCAGGGGGCCTCCAGCCCCTCGGTCGGCACGGTGAAGTCGGCGGTCACGGCGGGCTTGCCCTCGACATCGACATAGCGCCAGTTCGGCAACTCTTCGGCCCAGGGACCGAACAGAAGGCCCGCCTGTTTCATCGCCGCGAAATTCGCACCGTTGATCCATATGAGATCGATCGCACCGCCCTCGTCCCGGCCGGCGGTCTTCTCGGCCAGCACCCGGCTGACCGCGTCGGCGGTGTCCGACAACTTGACGTGCTCGACGGCCACGCCGTAGCGCGCAGCTACCTCGTCGCCGGCCCAGCGGATGAAATCGTTCGTAGCTGTCGCCCCGCCCCACGCGTTCCAATAGACGGTCTGCCCGCGCGCCTTTTCCAGCACGGCGGGCCAGTCGGCCGGGTCGGGATCGGCATACACGGCCGCGGCCAGCGAAACGGTTAACGCAGCGGCAAGGGGAAAGGTGGAACGCATCCGGCGGGTCTCCTCATTGGCCTCTCTGACTTATGCCAAGCCAACCGTTCGAAACGAAAGACCCGATCGCGAAAATCCCCGTGATCATATGCGTCGCGGCCGCAAGGCCGCGCCACGCCCAACGCCGGACAAGCGGGGCGCAGCCCCGTGCCGGCCGGGGGCGGGAGCGCCCCCCGTCGTTTCAGCGTTCGTCGACGACGCCGCGCACCTGTTCCGAACGCACACGGCGCAGCGCCTCGACCAGCAGCGCGGTGTAAAGCCCGATGTTGAGCAGACCGTTGGCCGCAGCCATGCCACCGAGGATGCGCCACTCGACCGGCAACAGAATGTCGCCGAAGCCCAGTGTGGTGAAGGCCACCAAGGAAAAATAGGCCGCCGGCTCCATCGCATCGAACACCCCCAGCGTGACGAAAGCCAAGGCCCAGAGCCAGACCGAAGCCGTCAGCACACCCAGCACCATCAGCACGGCCCCCACGAGAACGGTGACCAGCTTGGGCGGGTGCGGCCGGCGCACCAGCCAGGTATTGGCGCGCGTGATCGCCGTTTCCGCCAGCCAGAAGCCGAAGGCGGCGAGCATGATGGTCAGCAGGATAAGCGCGGTTCCCAGCGCGATCTGGATCAGCATCGAACGAGATATGCCCTGTCGTTGCGGACAGGTCCATCCCCGCCGGCGGCGCCTATTCCGCCATCCGGCGCGCCAGGTAGGGCACCGCCAGCCTCAGGGTCGCGATCTGTGGATAATCCGCCTCTGGAATATCGACACCCGTCGCCTTGTGCAGCGCGGCCACCAGGTTCAGCACATCCATCGAATCGAGTTCGAGGTCGTCCTGCAAGTGGTCGTCGGGACCGATCTCGTCGGCCGATAGATCGGGCGCGACATCGGTAAGCGCGGCTAGGTAGGCGGCGCGGATCTCGTCTTCGGTCATAGCTCCTCCGGGTTTTGCAGGTGCCGGTCGATCTCCATCAGGAACTTGGCGCCGACGCGCCCGTCGCTGGCGCGGTGATCGGCGGCCAACGAAGCCGTCACCGTCTCGCGTAGCGCCACCGCGCCGTTGCGGGCCACGGGCTCGGGCCCGGGCGTACCAAAGGCCACCAGCGCCACCTGCGGCGGGTATATGATGCCGGCCATGGCCTCGACCCCTTTCTCGCCCAGGCTCGACAGAGTCAGCGTACCGTCGGTCATCTCCGAACTCCGCAGCCGCCCGGCGCGGGCGCGCGCCACCATGTCCCGCATCGCCGCCATCATTTCTTCGAGGCTCAGATCCTGAGCGTTGCGGATCGCAGGCGCGATCAACCCGCCGCCCCTGAGCGATACCGCCATCCCGAGGTGGACCGCGTCCGCCTGCCGGAACCCAGTGTCGGTATAGTGTCCGTTGACGGCCTTCGGTGCATGGGCGGCCAAGGCCGTCGCCTTGGCAATCAAAGCGCCCATCAGCAGGCGCTCCTCGGGCGGACGGGCGGCGTTCCGCGCCGCCAGCCAGTCCGTCGCGGCCTGCAGGTCGATCCGGTGGAAAAGGTAGTAATGCGGGATATCGCGCTTGGACTTGGCCATGGCCGCCGCGATCGCCTTGCGCATCTCGGCCCGCGGATCGGTGGACCGTTCCGGTTTTGCAGCCGTCTCCGCGGCCTGAGTCCCCGGTCCCGCGGCCTCGACATCGGTCAAAACGATGGCGCCGCCCGGACCGGTACCGGCAAGCTTGGACAGATCGACGCCGCGCTCGGCGGCCAGCGCCCGCGCCGCGGGCGAAGCGGCGACGCCGGTCGCCGGGACTGTCGCCTCGACAAGCCTCAGCGCGGCCGATTCGGGGACCTTGGCCGAGGCGGGCTTCGGGGCCGCCGGTGCGGGCGTCATTTC
>JBNGDM010000234.1:0-5450 GCA_049975105.1 Rhodovulum sp.
GGTCTCGCCCGGCCGCCCCTCGCGCCAGTAGTGCGGGCAGGTCAGGTGGATAAAGCCCGGCAAGGGCAGGCCGAACAGGGCGTTGTAGGGCTTGCCCGTCATCGAGGCCGCGACCGCCGTCACCCCGTGATAGGCATTCACCCGGGTCAGGATCTTGCGCCGGTCGGGCTGTCCCTCGGCGCGGGCGAGGAACCACAGCATCTTGACCAGCGTGTCGTTCGCCTCGGACCCCGAATTGGTGTAGAACACCCGGCCCCGCTCGAAGGGCGAGACCTCGACCAGTTTCTCCGACAGCATCACCGTCTGGTCCGACATCCGCCCGAAAAACGCGTGATACCCGGGGAAGCGGTCATATTGCGCCTTGGCCGCCGCGGCCAGCCCCGCATGGTCGAACCCCGCGACCATGCTCCAAAGCCCGGAATTGGCGTCCAGATAGCGCCGGCCATGGGTGTCGACGATATAGGGCCCCTCGCCATGGGTCAGCACGACCGTGCCGCGGGCATGGATCGAGGGAAGGTCGGTGAAGCCGTAGAAAGTCGCGGCCTCGGCGCGGGCTTCCCAGCTGTTGGCGGCGGTGTCGGGCATGGTGGTGGGCTCCTGCGGAAACGCTGTGCAGACGCTATCGCCGGGGCGGGGCGCGTGCAATCGCGTAGCGGGCGAGGGGCTTGCGCCGTCGCGTCAAGCCTTCTGCTAAGGGAAAGGGGGCATGGGCCGCCCCCCGCCACCCGGCCGGATCGCGCAGTCCCAGGCCGATATGCCGCCGCGCCTGCTGGCCGGAATGGCCGGCGAACGGACGCGATCGGGGTTTCACCGGAAAACCGGCGCTCTTGAACGGATCAGCCGGCGCGAGGGGCGCGGAAATGCTTGGAGAGCTTCAGCCCCTGGCCCTGGTAGTTCGACGCGATCCCCGCGCCGTACAGCGCTTCGGGCCGCGCGGCCATCCGTTCATAGACCAGCCGGCCAACGACCTGCCCGTGTTCCAGCACGAAGGGCGCCTCGTGACAGCGCACCTCCAGCACGCCGCGCGACCCCGTTCCGCCGGCCGCATCATGGCCGAATCCGGGATCGAAAAAGCCCGCGTAATGCACCCGGAACTCGCCCACCATCGCCAGGTAGGGCGCCATCTCGGCGGCATAATCGGGCGGGATATGCACCGATTCGCGACTGACGAGGATATAGAACGCGCCGGGGTCGAGGATGATCCGGCCCTTGTCGGTGCGCAGCTCCTCCCAGAACTCGGCCGGGTCATGGGCGTCGATCCGGTCCAGGTCGATCACCCCTGAATGCGGCTTGGCGCGATAGCCCACGAGGTCGCCGTCGCCGGGTCTCAGATCGACCGAAAAGCCCAACCCTTCCGAAATCACCGCCGGGCCGCCCGCGACCAGCCGCACCTTGTCATGCAGCGCCTGCAGTTCCGCATCGCTCAGAACCGCCTGGCCTCGGCGGAATCGCACCTGGTTCAGCCGCTGCCCGGGCCGCACCAGCACCGAGAACGAGCGCGGGCAGATCTCCGCGTAAAGCGGGCCGTCATAGCCCGGGCGGATGCGGTCGAATTCCACCCCGCCATCGGTGATCGCGCGGGTCAGCAGGTCCAGCCGCCCGGTCGAGCTTTTGGCGTTGGCCACCGCCTGGATGTCGTCGGGCAGGGCCAGCCGCTCCATCAGCGGCACGACATAGACACAGCCCTTTTCCAGAACCGCGCCGTCCGTCAGGTCGATCCGGTGCATCTCGAAATCAGCCAGCCGGTCGGCCACCGTGCGCCCCTCTCCCGCCAGGAACGAGGCGCGGACGCGATAGGCCACATTACCCAGCCTGAGATCCAGCGAGGCGGGCTGCACCTGGCCCTCGGCCAGCGGCGCGTCCAGACCGATCGCGCCGGTCTCGATCAGCTTTCGGATATCCTGGGCGGGCAGAACGCCGGTGCCGGTCATCGCATCCCCTCCGACTGCGCCCGGGCGTGCGGACCCCGGAAACATCACCGCCCGCGGCCCGGAAGGGGCGCGCGGGCGGGTGTGATGATGGTCGGGCTAGCAGGACTTGAACCTGCGACCTTCCGTCCCCCAGACGGACGCGCTACCAGACTGCGCCATAGCCCGACACGGGGCGTGTCATACCATGTCTGACGCCGGGGGCAAGTCGCAAAACCCATGTTCAGCCGCGCGAATCCGCACCCTGTTCATCGGCCTGCATCCGCTCGCTCAGCGCCCGAAGACGGCTGACCACGCGGGTGGCCGCCTGGCGATCTTCGGCCAGTGCTTTGCGCAGCGCGGGGCTGCGCACCCAGGTGCGCAGCGGCGTGGCAAGCGGCGCGAATTCGGGATCGTCATCGGACGGATCCGTGCGTGCTATATCTGCGCCCAGCGGGGCGGGCGCGGCAGGTTCGGCCGTCAGGACAGGTTCGTTTGCCTCTTGCGGCTCAACCACAGCCTCATGGGCGACGTCCTCAGCCGAGACAGGTTCGACCGCCTCTTGCGGCTCGGCCACCGCCTCGTCCAAGGCGTCCTCGGACGGGACCGGTGCGTCCACCGGGGCAGAGGGGGCGATATCGTCCGCAGGGGGCGCCTCTGCCGTGGCGACCGGGGGCTCTTCCTCCGGGGGCGGGGACGCCTCAGAGGGCTGGGAATGGCGGCGGAAGGCCGGAACAGGAGCCGGCGCGGGGTCCTCGTCCGGCTGGGCCTCGGCCTTGGCGTCATCGGATTGCGTCGCGGGCGCCTCCAGTTCCAGGCCGGGTAGCATTGCCTCGTCGGGTTCGGGGCGCGGGCGCTGGCCGAACGCAACCACCTCGGCCTCGGCGATCTCGGCCTCGGCGTCTTCCTGCATCGGGGCCTCGGGCGCCATCTCCTCGGCTGGCTCCGACTCGGCGGCCCCCAGCGCCGGGGGCGGTCCATCCTCCAGGCGCTCGGCCTCGCCTTCGATCAGCAGGCCCGCGCCGCCATCGTCCAGCGGCGGCGACAGGGCCGAGACGGCCTTCACCCCCTCTTCGCGCAGGATCTTCTGCACGCCGCGGATCGTCAGACCGTCCTCGTGCAGCAGCTTCTTGATCCCGCCCAGCAGCATCATGTCCGCCGGCCGGTAATAGCGCCGACCGCCCGCGCGTTTCACCGGCTTGACCTGGGTGAACCGGCTTTCCCAGAACCGCAGCACATGGGCCGGTGTGTCCAGCCACGCCGCGACCTCGCTTATGGTGCGGAAAGCTTCGGGGGATTTTTCCATGACTTCGGGACCTTAGCCCGTCCGTCCCGCATTTCCTGCCGCGACGCGATCCTTCATCAGATGCGAAGGGCGGAAGGTCAGCACGCGGCGCGGCAGGATCGGAACCTCTTCGCCGGTCTTGGGATTGCGGCCGACCCGCGCGGCCTTTTCACGCACCGAAAACGTGCCGAAGGACGAGATCTTGACCGTCTCGCCGGCCACCAGCGCGTCCGACATGTGCTGCAGCACGCTTTCGACGAGGTCGGCGGATTCGTTGCGCGACAGGCCCACCTCGCGGAAAACGGCCTCGGTCAAATCCATACGTGTCAGCGTGTTGCCCGACATGACGGCCCCTCCAATGCGATCCGAAAATCCCCGACTGTCCAAAACCTTAGAGACAAACGAATTTCCGAGTCAACAGCGACGCCCCGACCGGGACGTTTTGCGCGCGACCGCTCACCAGCGCAGAACCACCGATCCCCAGGCCAGTCCGCCGCCGATCGCCTCGGTCACGACAAGGTCGCCGGGCTTGATCTTGCCCTGGGTCTTGCCCACCGACAGCGCCAATGGGATCGACGCTGCCGAGGTGTTGCCGTGGTCCTGCACGGTGACGATCACACGCTCCATCGGCAGTTGCAGCCGTTGGGCGGTTGCCTTGATGATCCGCAGGTTCGCCTGGTGCGGCACCAACCAGTCGACATCCGCGCCCGTCAGCCCCGCCTTGTGCAACGCCGCATGGGCGGTGTCGGCCAGTTTCTCGACCGCGTGGCGGAAAACTTCCTTCCCCAGCATCCGCAGATAGCCGGTCGTCCCGGTCGAGGTGCCGCCGTCGACATACAGGATCTCGCGGTGGCGCCCGTCGGAATGCAGGTCCACCGCCAGCACCCCGCGATCATCCGACCCGCCCGCGCCCTCGGCTGCCTCGAGGATCAGCGCGCCCGCGCCATCCCCGAACAGCACGCAGGTGCCGCGGTCGTCCCAGTCCATGATGCGGCTGAACGTTTCGGCCCCGATCACCATGACGCGGGCCGCCTGGCCGGTGGCGATCATCGCATTGGCCGTCGACAGCGCGAACACGAACCCCGCACACACCGCCTGCACGTCGAAAGCAAAGCCGCGCGTCATGCCCAACCCCGCCTGCACCATGGTCGCGCAGGACGGAAAGGTCAGGTCGGCGGTCGAGGTGGCCAGCACGATCGCGTCGATATCGTCGGGGGTCAGGCCCGCATCGGCCAACGCCGCCTGCGCCGCGCGGATCGCCATGGCCGAGGTCGTCTCGCCTTCGGCGGCGAAATGGCGCCGCTCGATGCCCGACCGCGTGCGGATCCATTCGTCCGACGTCTCCAACGTCTTCTCGAATTCGGCATTTTCGACGATGCGCTGCGGCAGGTAATGCCCCACACCCCTGACAATGGCCCTTGTTACCATCCCTAGCGCTCGCCCCCGGCCACGTCCTTCAGCGCATCGTGGACCGGGCTTCCGGCGGATGCAACCCGCGCCGCCAGCCGCTCGGTAAAGCCCGACTGCGCAAGTTCGAAGGCCAGCCGGACCGCTGCCGCCACCCCCGTCGCGTCGGAGGCGCCGTGCGATTTCACCACCGTGCCGTTCAGCCCCAGGAACACGCCGCCATTGACGCGGCGCGGGTCGATCCGCTTTTTCAGCCGGTTGAGAGAGGTCAGCGCCAGCAGCGCCGCGATCCGCGACAGCGGCGTCGCCTTGAACGCCTCGCGCATGAAATCCCCGATCAGCCGGGCGGTGCCCTCGCCGGTCTTCAGCGCGATATTGCCCGTGAACCCGTCGGTCACGATCACGTCGACATGGTCGGACGGAATATCGCCACCCTCGACGAAACCCACGAACTCGAAATTGCCGGTGTCGGCCACGTCCTCTATCAGGTCATGCGCCGCCTTCAGTTCGGCCCGGCCCTTGTTCTCTTCGGTGCCGACATTCAGGATGCCGACCCGCGGCCGCTCCAGCCCCAGCCCGTTGCGGGCATAGGATGCGCCCATCAGCGCGTATTGCAGCAGGTCATGCTCATCGGCGCGCACATCCGCGCCCACATCCAGCATCACGTTGAAACCCTGCGGGCTGCGCGAGGGCCACAGGCAGGCGATCGCCGGCCGGTTCACGCCGGGCAGCTTCTTCAGCCGCATGATCGACAACAACATCAGAGCGCCGGTGTTGCCGCAAGACACGCAGACCGGCGCCTCGCCATTGCGCACGCTGTCGATCGCCGACCACATGGACGTACCCTGACC
>JBNGDM010000235.1:0-5442 GCA_049975105.1 Rhodovulum sp.
GTGATCGTTTCGCCCAGGCGCGCGGCGCGGTCGAGCCAGGCGGCGCGCAGCGGGCCGAAGCCGTTGGCGCGGAAGAACGCGTCCTGGTGGGCCAGGTGTTCGGCCAGGAAGGCCAGGAATTCCAGCGGGTCGACCGGTTCGCCGATGGCCTCGGCCAGCGTGACGGGCGGGGCCGCGCCCGGCTCCAGCGCGACCGCGGCGGGCGCGGTGTTCAGGTTGACGCCGATCCCGATGGACAGCCGCGTGATGCGCCCGCCCGCGCCGTCCGATTCCAGCAGGATACCCGCCAGCTTGCCCCCCGAGAGAAGCACGTCGTTCGGCCATTTCAGAGAGATCGCCGCGCGGTCGTCCACATAGGCCAGAAGCGTGGCGTACAGCGCGTAGGAGGCGACGAAGGAATAAAGCGCGGCCTGCGCCGGTGCGCAGCTCGGATCGAAGCTGAGGGTGGCGGACAGGTTCCCCTCGGGCGCGGCCCAGGCGCGGCCGCGCCGGCCCACGGCGGCCGTCTGGCGGCGCGCGGCGATCCAGGTGGGGCGCGAGAGCGGTGCGCGGCGGCGCGCCTCGGCCATGGTGCTGTCGATCTCGTCGAGCAGGATCAGGTCATGGCCCGCGGGCCAGTGCCAGCCGCCCTGCCCCGCGCCGGCCTCAGTTGACAAGGGTTTCCGCCGCGGTCAGCGCCAGCCCCTCGACCCCGAAGAGGTTGATGACCCCCGCCACCATCGCGAAGGCCGAGACCATCAGGAAGCCCCAGAGCACCGGGGGCATCGCGCCATCCAGCCGGGCATCGCCCTCTTCGCCGAAATACATGTAGAAGACGATGCGCAGGTAATAGAACGCGCCCACCACCGAGGCCACGACCCCCGCCACGGCCAGCCAGACCAGCCCCGCATCGACCGCGGCGCGCACCACGTAGAACTTGCCGAAGAAGCCCACCAGCGGCGGCACGCCCGCAAGGCTGAACAGAAGCACCAGCATCGCCAGCGCCTTGAGCGGTTCGCGCGAGGCGAACATGTTCAGGCTGCGGATATCGGTGACGGGCTGGCCGTCCTTTTCCATCGACAGGATGAAGGCGAAGGTGCCGACGCTCATGGTGACGTAGATCGCCATGTAGATCAGCATGGCCTGCACGCCCAGTTGCGTGCCCGCCGCCAGCCCCATCAGCGCGTACCCCATATGCGCGATCGAGGAATAGGCCATCAGCCGCTTGATGTTGCGCTGGCCGATCGCGGCCACCGCACCCAGCGCCATCGACAACAGCGAGAGGACCGCGACCACCTGGCCCCAGTCGCCCGGCACCGCGCCGAAGGCGTCGTGCAGGACGCGCGCGAACAGGCCCATCGCCGCCATCTTGGGCGCCGAGGCGAAGAAGGCGGTGACCGGCGTCGGCGCGCCCTCGTAGACATCCGGCGTCCACATGTGGAAGGGCACGGCCGAGACCTTGAAGGCCAGCCCGGTTATGATGAAGACCAGCCCGATCAACAGGCCGATGGGCATGTCGCCATTGTCCAGCGTGGACAGGATGCCCGAGAACAGCGTGGTGCCCGCATAGCCATAGGTCAGCGACGCGCCATAGAGCAGCAGGCCCGAGGACAGCGCGCCGAGCACGAAGTATTTCAGCCCCGCCTCGGTCGCCTTGACGCTGTCGCGGCGGATCGCGGCGACGACGTACAGCGCCAGCGATTGCAACTCCAGCCCCATGTAGAGCGTCATCAGGTCATGGGCCGAGACCATCAGCATCATGCCCACGACGGACAGCGCCACCAGCACCGGGAATTCGAACAGCAGGGTCTTTTGCCGGCGCATGTAGTCCTTGCTCATCAGCAGGACGGCGCCGGCCGAGACCAGGATCACCACCTTGGCGAAGCGGGCGAACCCGTCATCGACGATGGCCCCGCCAAAGGCCGTGCGCGCCTCGCCCGCGGTCAGGCCGGTCCAGGCGGCCAGTGCGAAGAACAGCGCCGCGGTGGTCCAGACCAGGATCGGGGCGGCCTTGTCCTTGGCGGTATAGACGGCCGCCAAGAGCGCGCCCATCGCATAAACCGCGAGGACGATCTCGGGCAGGACCACGGAAAGATCGGCAGATATCATCGCGTTCCCCTCAGTTCTGCGCGAGCCGCGTCGCGGCCTCGGCCTCGATCAGCGCGGTGTTGTAACCCGACAAAAGCGCCTCGACCGAGGGCCCGACGATGTCGGTGACCAGCGCCGGATAGACGCCCAGCAGCACGGTCATCGCCACCAGCGGCGCAAAGATCGCGCGTTCGCGCAGGTTCATGTCCTTGATGGCGCGCAAGCTTTCCTTGATCAGGTCGCCGAACACCACCCGCCGGTACAGCCACAGCGCATAGCCCGCCGACAGGATCACGCCCGTGCAGGCCACCGTGGCGACCCAGGTGTTCACCTGGAACACGCCCGCCAGCGTCAGGAATTCGCCGATGAACCCGGAGGTGCCCGGCAGGCCGACATTGGCCAGCGTGAACAGCATGAACACGAAGGCATAGGCCGGCATGCGGTTCACCAGCCCACCATAGGCGTCGATCTCGCGGGTGTGCATCCGGTCGTAGATCACGCCGACGCACAGGAAGAGCGCGCCCGAGATGAAGCCGTGCGACAGCATCTGGAAGATCGCGCCATCGAGCCCCTGCTGGTTCGCGGCGAAGATGCCCATGGTGACGAAGCCCATGTGCGCGACCGACGAATAGGCGATCAGCTTTTTCATGTCGTTCTGGGCGAGCGCCACCAGCGAGGTGTAGACAATTGCGATGGCCGACAGCCAGAACACCATGGGCGCCCAGATATCCGAGGCGACCGGGAACATCGGCAGGGAAAAGCGCAGGAAGCCGTAGCCGCCCATCTTCAAGAGGATCGCGGCCAGCACGACCGACCCGGCGGTGGGCGCCTGGACGTGCGCGTCCGGCAGCCAGGTATGCACCGGCCACATCGGCATCTTGACCGCGAAGCTGGCGAAGAAGGCCAGCCACAGGAAGGTCTGCATGCCGCCGACGATGGTCTTGCCGCCGATCACGATATCGCCCGCGCTGAACTGGTGCGTCAGCAGCGTGGGAATGTCGGTGGTGCCCGCATCCACATACATCGCCACCATGGCCACCAGCATCAGCACCGAGCCGAGGAAGGTGTAGAGGAAGAACTTGAACGTGGCGTAGATGCGTTCCTTGCCGCCCCAGATGCCGATGATGAGGAACATCGGGATCAGGCCACCCTCGAAGAACAGGTAGAACAGCACGAGATCGAGCGCGGTGAAGACGCCGATCATCAGCGTTTCCAGCACGAGAAACGCGATCATGTATTCCTTGACCCGGTGGGTGACGTTCCAGCAGGCCGCGATGGTCAGCGGCATCAGGAAGGTCGTCAGCATCACGAACAGGATCGAGATGCCGTCCACCCCCATCTTGTATTTCAGGCCCAGAAGCCAGTCGCGTTCCTCGACGAACTGGAAGCCGGGGTTCGACGGATCGAAGCCGAACAGCACGAAAAGCGAGATCAGGAAGGTCGCGGTGGTGGCGATCAGGGCCAGCCACTTGGCGTTCTTCTGCGCGGCCTCGTCCTCGCCCCGCAGGCCGACCCCGAGGATCACCGCGGCGATCAGCGGGGTGAAGGTGATGATGGAAAGCAGGTTGTCCATTATTCCGCCCCCCCGGTCAGCATCATCCAGGTGATGAGAACGGCGATGCCGATCACCATCGCGAAGGCGTAGTGGTACAGGTAACCCGATTGCAGCCGGCCCGCGACGCGGGTGAAGAACGGCACGATCCCCATCGAGACCCCGTTCACCGCGCCGTCAATCACGCTGCCGTCGCCCCCCTTCCAGAGCGCGCGGCCAATATTCCGGGCCGGGTTGACGAAGATCGCGTCGTAAAGCTCGTCGAAATACCACTTGTTCAGCAGGAACAGGTAGACCGGGCGGAAGGTTTTCGCCGTCTTGCCCGGCAGTTCCGGGGCGCGGATGTAGAACAGGTAGGCGGTGCCCAGGCCCAGCAGCATCGCCAGGAACGGCGCGGCCTTGACCCATTTCGGCGCGTGGTGCGCCGCGTCCATGACGTGGTTGTCGGGCGCCATGTAAAGCGCGCCCTCGCCGGGCAGCGGGTAGGACATGGCCGCGCCATGGGCCGCGTCTTCGCCATTGGCCGCGTCTTCGCCGTGGCCCGCCGCTTCGCCGTGGTCGGCGTCCGCCGCCACCTCGTGCACGGGGATGCCGTAGAAGCGGTTCACCTGGTCATGGTCGCCGAAGAAGCTGCCATGCCAGACCATGCCCGCCAGCACCGCACCGACGCTGAGCACGCCCAGCGGGATCAGCATCACCCTGGGGCTTTCATGGGCGTGGTCGTGGGTGTGCTTGTTGCCGCGCGGGGTTCCCCAGAAGGTCATGAACATCAGCCGCCAGGAATAGAAGCTGGTCATGGCGGCGGCGATCACCAGCGCCCAGAACGGCCAGGTGGCCCCGGCCCCCCAGGCGCTTTCGATGATGGCATCCTTGGACAGGAAACCGGCGAAGCCGATATAGGTCAGCGGAATCCCCACCCCGGTGATCGCCAGCGTGCCGATCAGCATGGCGTAGAAGGTATAGGGGATCTTGTCCTTGAGCCCGCCATAGTTCCGCATGTCCTGTTCGTGGTGCATGGCGTGGATCACCGAGCCCGCGCCGAGGAACAGCAGCGCCTTGAAGAAGGCATGCGTCAGCAGGTGGAACATCGCCGCCGAGTAGACGCCGACGCCCGCGGCCACGAACATGTAGCCCAGCTGCGAACAGGTCGAATAGGCGATCACCCGCTTGATGTCGTTCTGCACAAGCCCCACGGTCGCGGCGAAGAACGCCGTCGCGGTGCCCAGCACCACGATCATGGTCTTGGCGTCAGGGGCGAATTCCATGACCGGCGACATGCGGCAGATCAGGAACACGCCCGCGGTGACCATGGTCGCGGCGTGGATCAGCGCCGAGACGGGCGTCGGCCCCTCCATCGCATCCGGAAGCCAGGTGTGCAGGAACAGCTGCGCCGACTTGCCCATCGCGCCGATGAACAACAGCACGCCGATGACATTCGCCGCGTTCCAGGTGCCGTTGAGGAAGGTCAGTTCGGTTTCGCCAATGACCGGCGCGGCGGCGAAGATGTCGTCGAAGCGCACGGAATCGACCAGGAAGAACAGCGCGAAGATGCCCAGAA
Organism: Rhodovulum sp.; assembly: GCA_049975105.1. Taxonomy (GTDB): domain Bacteria; phylum Pseudomonadota; class Alphaproteobacteria; order Rhodobacterales; family Rhodobacteraceae; genus Rhodovulum. The sequence continues at coordinate 5,178 of JBNGDM010000235.1, forward strand.
GGAAGCCGAAATCGCCCACCCGGTTGACGATGAACGCCTTGATCGCGGCGGCGTTCGCGGACGGTTTGCGGTAGTAGAACCCGATCAAGAGGTAGGACGCGACGCCCACGCCTTCCCAGCCGAAGAACAGCTGGACGATGTTGTCGGCGGTCACCAGCGCCAGCATGGTGAAGGTGAAGAACGAGAGATAGGCGAAGAAGCGGGGCTTGTAGCTTTCGCCCTCGCGCCAGTTCTCGTCATGGTCCATTTAGCCGAAGCTGTAGAG
>JBNGDM010000236.1:0-5436 GCA_049975105.1 Rhodovulum sp.
GTGCCGAGACCGGGACAAGCGCAACGGCGACGCGGCGCCCCTCGGACAGCAAGACATTGTAGCCGCGCGCGGCAGAGGGGCTCGACATGATCTCGACACCAAGACCGACCTCTTCGAGACGGGCCTGGAGGCCGCCCGGCAGGGGCGTCAGCGTATCGCCGGTGCCAACCAGCAGGACATCCACCCGCCCGGCAAGGGCCATCAGGGCGGTGGGCTCGGCAAACCCGCCCCAAGGCTGCGCCGTACCCTCGGCAAGGATCACCGCGCCCTCATGCACCTCGCCGGCTACCCGGAAGAATCCCGGGCCATAGCCATCGACCGGCAGGCCATCGGGCAGGTGCATCTCGGTCAGGCGCATCTTTGTCTCCTGTCAATCAAAGAGCGGCAGGCCGCCCAGGATCGCGATCCCGATGATGGCATAGGCCGCACCGCAGTAAAACCGTTCCCTGGACGGGACGAACAGGCGCTGGCCAATCAAGAGCATTGCGAAATAAAGCAGCGCGAGCAGCGCTGAAAGCGCAAGAGTCCGAAGACCGACAAGATCGTGAACCAGAAGGTTCAAAAGGATGCCAACATCCAGAAGCGCCAGGAACAGGATCGTGTTCGCACGGATAACGGACGCGGCGCCCGCGCCCGACAGGTAAAACAGCACCACCGGCGGCCCGATCGGCGTCTCCCCACGCGCGCGGCACGATGGCGCCCCAGGTCAGCATCCCCGCCGCCGTGACCAGCTCCACCGCCTCGCCGGGCGGCAGAAACGGGTGGCAAACGGCATGACGATGAGAGCGGTGCCAAAGCCGTTAAAGCCCCGCAAGAGGCCACCGGCCAGGAAGGCAAGAACAATACAGCCAAGTCCCAGGATCGTCAGCGCAGCCCCGAGCGCCTCAGCTGTCGGAATTCGCGAATTGCGTGCCGGCGCCGCCATCCTGGTCCTTGGACCAGTCGCGCTTGACTCCCAGCATCAGCAGGATGTTCGAGGCCACGAACACCGAGGAATAGGTGCCAACCACAACCCCCCAGATCATCGCGAAGACGAAGCCGCGGATCACATCGCCGCCCAGCACGAACAGGGCGATCAGTGCCAGAAGCGTGGTGAACGACGTCATCATGGTACGCGCGAGGGTTTCGTTGATCGACAGGTTCAAGAGGTCCTGCAAGTCCATGCGCTTGTATTTGCGCAGATTCTCCCGCACCCGGTCGAACACGACGACGGTGTCGTTCAGCGAATAGCCGACGATGGTGAGAAGCGCGGCGATGATCGCCAGGTCGAACCGGATCTGAAGCAGGGCGAAAACGCCTATGGTCAGCGTCACGTCGTGCACCAAGGCGATCACTGCGCCCAGGCTGAACTGCCATTCGAACCGCAGCCAGATATAAACAAGCACCGCGAAGATCGACAGCGCCACGGCCAGAATCGCGGTCTGAACCAGTTCACCGGACACCTTAGGCCCTACGCTTTCCACCGACGGGAAGGTGATAGAGGGGTCTACCGTTTGCAGCGCGGCCTCGACGGCATTGATCGTCTCGGGCGTGACGCTCTCCTCGCCGTCCTGGGCTTGGATGCGCACCTGGGCGACGTTCTTCTCGGGGCCGAAGCCGGGGTCGAACACCTCGGAAATCGCCACGTCGCCAAGGTTAAGCGCAGCGAGCGCGTCGCGATAGGCGCCGACATCGACCGACTGGGTGCTTTCGGTGCGGATCGTGGTGCCGCCTCGGAAGTCGATCCCGTAATTCAGCCCCATCAAGAAGAACAGGACAACCGACGCCGCCATCGCCACCATCGAGGCGCCGAAGGTCACCCTGGCGAACCGGAAGAAGTTCCAGTTCGTGTCGGAGGGGACGAGTTTCAGTCGCATGTGTCTTCCCTCACACGGTGATCGTCTTGGGCCGGCGGCGTTCCATCCAGATCACGATCATCAGCCGCGTGACGTAGATCGCGGTAAAGACCGATGTCAGGATCCCCAGCCCCAGCGTCACCGCAAAGCCCTTGACCGGGCCCGAGCCCATGGCGAACAGAATTGTCGCGGTTATGAAAGTCGTGATGTTCGCGTCGAAGATAGCCGATAGCGCACGCTCGTATCCCAGTTCGATCGCGCGGGCCGGGCCGCGGGCCGATTTAAGTTCTTCGCGGATGCGCTCGAAGATCAGAACATTGGCGTCAACCGCCATGCCGATCGTCAGCACGATACCTGCAATACCGGGCAAGGTCAGCGTCGCACCGATCAGCGACAGCAGACCGAAGATCAGCCCGACATTCACGATCAGTGCGATATTGGCGAACAGACCGAACAGGCCATAGCTTGCCCACATGAAGCCCAGCACCGCGACGAAGGCGACGATACAGGCGATCTTGCCGGCTTCGATGCTGTCTGCGCCCAGTTCCGGGCCGATGGTCCGTTCCTCGAGAAATACCAGTTCCGCCGGAAGCGCGCCCGCGCGCAACAGGACGGCCAACTGGGTCGACTCCTCGACCGTGAAATTGCCGGTGATCTGGCCCGACCCGCCCAGGATAGCCTCGCGGATCACCGGGGCCGAGATCACCTCGTCATCCAGAACGATGGCAAACGGGCTGCCCACGTTCTCCTGGGTATACTGCCCGAACTTGCGCGCCCCGGCGGGGTTGAACCGGAAGGTGACCGAGGGCTGGCCGTTCTGGTCGAAGGCGGGCTGGGCGTCGGTCAGTTCCTCGCCCGAGACGACCGGAGCCTTTTCCAGCACGTAATAGACGCCGTCATCCTCGATGTCGGGATACAGCACGTTGCCCGGGCCCGGGGATTCGTTGGGGTTATCGGTGCGCGAGACCACCGGCTGGAACGTCAGCCGCGCGGTCGTCCCGATCAGCGCCTTGAGTTCCTCGGCCGACCCGATGCCGGGCACCTGGATCAGGATGCGGTCCGCGCCCTGCCGCTGGATCGTCGGTTCACGGGTGCCGACCTCGTCGACCCGGCGGCGCACGATCTCCAGCGACTGCTGAATCGTGCGGTTGTCGGTGGCCAGACGCTCGGCCTCGGACAGCTGCACGATCACAAGATCGCCCTCGCCCCGCACCTCGATATCGGAACTGCCCACCCCGGTCAGGGTCACGGTTGGGCGTGCCAGCTCGCGCACAGCGGCCAGCGCCGCCTCCATCCCCTCTGGCCGCGCGATGCGCACATGCAATTCGCCCGGCGGCGCATCGACCCGACGGATCGGGCCGACCGTGTCGCGCTGCTCGCGCAACGCGTCGCGCACCTCGGGCCACAGCCCGTCCATGCGGTCGGCATAGACGTCCGCGACCTGAACCTCGGCCAGCAGATGCGCACCGCCGCGCAGGTCCAGGCCCAAGTTCACCAGGCCATTGGGCAACCAACCCGGCCAGCCTGCCTGGTCGGCCGTCAGTTCGGGCGTCGCACCCTGGGTCTCGATCGCCTTGACGGCGTCATTGTGCCGCTCGACCCGCTCGTAGAACAGGTTGGGCATGGCCAACGCCAGCCCGGCCAGCACCACCACCAGGATCGTGAGCCGTTTCCAAAGCGCGATCTGCAGCATCCGCGGTTACGCCTTCTCCGCCGGCTCGGTCTTGTTGAGAACCTGCGCGATGGTCTGGCGAACGACCCGCACGCGGACGTTCTCGGCGATCTCGATCTCGACCTCTTCGTCGTCCTTGACCTTCGAGATCTTACCGATCAGCCCACCCTGGGTGATCACCTGGTCACCCCGGCGCAGCGCATCGACCATGGCCTTGTGCTGCTTCATCTTCTTCTGCTGGGGCCGGATCAGCAGGAAATACATGATCAGGAAGATCAGTATCAGCGGAATAAAAGAGCCGAAGGCGCCAGCGGCCCCGCCTCCACCGGCCGCTTGCGCAAAGGCAGGCGTTGCAAACATCTTGTGAATCCCCGTTTTGCGGGCGGTCGAACCGCCCGGTTCCTTGGTCGCGGCGCACCCTATTCGGTGGCCCCTGCCTTGGCAAGGCGAAGGCTTGCGGCTTCAAATGTCCCTCGATCCGGGGCATATCAAGGGGATGAAACGCGCAATTCGCCGCCTCGTGCTGCTGGCCGCCCTCCTCGGGGCCGCACCGCTCCCCGCCGAGCAGGCTCCGGTGCGCCTCAGCGATGCCGAGCACGTTCCCTGGCGCGCCATAGGCCGCATCAACGTCATCGGCTTCGATACGGGTGGCATGTGCACCGGCACGCTGATCGCGCCGGACCTGGTGCTGACCGCGGCGCATTGTCTGTTCGCGCTCAAGGCGCACCGGCTGGTGGAACCCGGGCAGGTCCATTTCCTCGCCGGCTGGCTCAAGGGTGAATACGCCGCCCACCGGACCGTCTCGGAAATCCGGCTGCACCCCGAATTCGACCAGAAGAAAGGCATAAATTTCCAAAGCCTGGCCAGCGATCTTGCCGTGCTTCGCCTGGCCGAACCGATCCCGCCCGAACAGGTGGCCCCACTGCCCGCCGACCTGGCCGCGCCCGACCGCGGGGCGCTGTCGCTGATCGGTTATCGCCGCGACCGGGCGAACGCGCTCAGCCGACATGACGACTGCCGGGTGCTGAACCGCTGGCCCGGAATCCTGGGGCTGGACTGCGAGGTGGTGTTCGGCACCTCGGGCGCCCCCATCCTGGCCGAGACTCAACGTGGCTGGCGGGTGATCGCGGTGGTCTCGGCCGGCAGCACCGGCCCGGGGCGGATTCGCACCGTGGCGGCTCGCCCCGACGCGGCCTTCCTTGCGCCCGAGTAGACCATTCACCGATTCCCGGTTCACACCCCCGTGTGGCTGGGGCATACCGATGCCAAAATCGCCCAAGCCGATCCTGCCGAGGAATCCCCCATGCACGACATCCGCGCCGTCCGAGAAAACCCCGAAGCGTTCGACGCAGCCCTCGCGCGCCGCGGGCTGGCGCCGGTCTCGGCGTCGATTCTCGCCATCGACGAGGCACGGCGCGCCCGCATTCAGGCCGCAGAAGAGGCGCAGGCCGCCCGCAACGCCGCGTCCAAGGAAGTCGGCGCCGCCAAGGCCAACGGGGACGAGGCGGAATTCGAACGCCTGCGCGCACTGGTCGCCCAGAAAAAGGACGAGATCGCCCGCCTCGAGGAAGAGGCCAAGGCCGAAGACGCCAAGTTGCGCGACATTCTCATGGGGCTGCCCAACCTGCCGCTCGACGACATCCCCGACGGCGCGGACGAGGCTGGCAATGTCGAAATCCACCGCTGGGGGACACCGCGCGATTTCGCCTTTGCGCCCAAGGAACATTTCGACCTCGCGGGCGTCCAGCCCGGCATGGATTTCGAAACGGCCGCCAAGCTGTCGGGGGCGCGTTTCGTGGTGCTCAAGGGGGCCGTCGCCCGCATCCACCGCGCCCTGGCGCAGTTCATGCTGGACACCCATGTCACCGAAAACGGCCTGACCGAGGTCAACGCCCCCGTCATGGTGCGCGAGGAAATGATGTACGGCAC
>JBNGDM010000237.1:0-5391 GCA_049975105.1 Rhodovulum sp.
ATCTATGGCCGCGCGCCGGGCGGCTTCGACGCCGCCGCGTTCCGCCGCCGGTTCCTCGCCACGCTTTAGGGGCCTATTTCAACTGGCTGTCCTTGGACCCGCGCCGGTTGATGCCGCCGCGCTGAACGGGCCGGGCATCGCGCGCGCCCTGGCAATCTATGCACAGCTTGACGCCGGGGATCGCCCGCCGCCGCGCCTCTGGGATCGGCTCGTCGCATTCGGCGCAATGGCTCAGGCTTTCGCCCACGGGCCTGCGCTGCGCCTTCAGCCGCGCCAGCTCGTCGTTGATCGAGGCGTCGATCTGTTCGTTCACCGCGCCGTCGCGCGCCCATCCGCCCGCCATCGCTGATCCTCCTTGCGCCGCCGCAGGATACCGCCGCCCGCGCCCCCGGTCAAAGCGCCTCAGCGCAGCGCGCCTTCGGCCTGCAACGCGTCGTATTTCGCCTGGTCCCACCACCAGTAATCGGTGCCCCGGTCATAGGGCGGCTTTTCGGCGGGCTTTCCGAACACGTCCCAATAGGCGATCCAGTGCGACCCCTTGTACCAGTTCGGCACCCACAGGTGTTTCGCCCTTAGCACCCGGTCCAGCGCCCTGACCCGGGTTTCCAGCGTCGCGCGGTCGGGCGCGGCCAGAACCCGTTCGATCAGCCCATCCACCACCGGGTCGGCGATCCCCGCCAGGTTGTTGCTGCCCGGCGCCTCGGCGCTTTCGCTGCCGAACAGGGTGCGCAACTCGATCGACGGGCTCAGCGGCAGCACGAACCGCGCGATGGTCACGTCATAGTCGAACTCTTCCTGGCGCTGCTGCATCTGCGCGGCGTCCACCTGGGTCTGCACCGCGTCTACCCCCAGCTGGGTCAGGTTCTCGATATAGGGCAACACGATCCGTTCAAAGGCGGGGCTGTCCGAAACGAATTCCACCCGCAGCGTCTCGCCCGCCGCGTTCCGGCGCAGCCCCCGGTCGTCGGTCGTCCAGCCCGCCGCGTCCAGCAACGCGCCCGCCTCGCGCAGCGCACGCCGGTCGAGATTGCGCTCGGGCGACAGGACGCGCGGGGTCACGGCCGGGTCGGTGAACACGCTGTCGGGCAACGCGTCGCGGAACTCCTCCAACAGTGCCAGTTCGTCCCCCTGTGGCAGCCCCTCGGCCTGCATGTCCGAGTTTTCCCAGAAACTGTCGGTGCGCTGGTAAAGGCCGTAGAACAGCGTCCGGTTCGACCATTCGAAGTTGAACATCATCGCGATGGCCTCGCGCACGCGGGGGTCGGCGAATTGCGGCCGCCGCAGGTTCATCCAGAACCCCTGCGCCCCCGAGGGCCGGTCATCCCCGATCACCTCGCGCAGGATCCAGCCCCGCTCGATGGCCGGAAAGCCATAATTCGTGGCCCACAGCGCCGAGGTGAATTCCTCGTGGAACAGGTAGGCGCCGGTCTTGAACGCCTCGAACGCGCCGGTGTTGTCGGCGAAATACTCGTAGACGTAGCAGTCGAAATTGTTCTTGCCGACATTCACCGGCAAATCCGCCGCCCAGTAATCGGGGTTGCGGCAATAGGTGATCGACCGGCCCGCGTCGACCTCCTGCACCACGTAGGGCCCCGACCCCAGCGGCGGCGTCAGTGTCGAGCGGTCGAAGGCCACGGTGTCATAGTAATGCGCAGGCAGGATCGGCACCTGGCCCACATCGGCGATCAAATCGCGCGTCGCCGCCCCCTCGGCGAATTCCACCCGCACCTCGGACGGTGAAAGCGCGGTGACACCGGCCACGTCCTTCAGCCGGATGCGGTAGGCGGGCGCGCCCTGGGCCTGCAACGTCTCAAGCGTGAACACCACGTCCTCGGCCTCGACCGGGTCGCCATCGGCGAAGCGCGCGCCCGCGCGCAGCCGGTAGACCACCCAGGACCGGTCCGCGGGATAGGTCACGCTTTCGGCCAACAGGCCGTAAACCGCGTCGGGCTCGTCATGGGCGCGCACCATCAGCGTGTCATAGATGCGCTCCAGCCCCTGCGCCGGTTCGCCCGCCAGGATGAACGGGTTCAGGCTGTCAAAGGTGCGCGAGGCCCCGGTGCCGCGAAAGCTCATCGTGCCGCCCTTGGGCGCGTCGGGGTTCACATAGTCGAAATGCGCGAAACCTTCGGGGTATTTCAGCGTGCCGAAGGCGGAAATGCCGTGCCGGGTGACCGTCGCGCCCTCATCGGCCCGCGCGGGCAGGGCGGCAAGACCGGCGACAAGCGCCGCGGCAAGGGTCGAACGGGCGGTCAGGGCCATGGCGTTCTCCATGCAGGACACCGCAAACCCTAGCACGCCCGCGCCCCGGGGAAAGCAAGCGGTCCCGGGGCTGCGGCGCAATTTCCGCGCCGCGGGGCTTTCGCTCGGCGCCGCGGCGTGCTTCCATACGCGCGTGACAGGGGCGTCCGGGGCCACCCGGGCTGAGAAGCACCCTTTGAACCTGAACCAGATCATGCTGGCGGAGGGAGTCGCGAATGCCTTGCCCCATCGGCGCGCATTCCCGTCATTCCTGCCGCCTCGTCGGAAGGAGCACGGAATGACCGACTGGGGCAGCCACCTTTCCACCATGCGCGCGCAGGCGCCGCTGGTGCTGAACATTACCAATTTCGTGGCGATGAACGTCATGGCGAATGTCTTGCTGGCGGCGGGCGCCTCGCCCGCCATGGCCCATGCCGAGGAGGAAATCGCCGAGATCACCGCCCTGTCGGGCGCGCTGACGATCAATTTCGGCACCGCCGATGCCGCGTGGATGCGCGGGATATTCAAGGCGGTCGAAACCGCCCGCGACAAGGCCATCCCCTGGGTTTTCGACCCGGTGGCCGTTGCGGTCAGCCGGTTGCGGCGCGACACCGCCGCGCGGCTGCTGGACATGGGGCCCGCCGTGGTGCGCGGCAATGCCTCGGAAATCCTGGCGCTGGCGGGCCGGGGCGTCGGCGGCAAGGGCGTGGATGCCACCGATGGCGTGGCCGAGGCCGAGGCCGCCGCGCGGACCCTGGCCGCGCAGACCGGCGCCGTGGTCGCCGTCACCGGCCCGGTCGATTTCGTGACCGACGGCGCGCGCGGCTGGCATGTGTCGAACGGCCACCCTCTGATGCCGATGGTCACCGCGCTCGGCTGTTCGCTGACCGGGATCGTCGGCGCCTTCGTCTCCGGGGCGGATGACCGCGCCGCCACCACCACCGCCGCACTGGCCTATTACGGGTTGGCGGGGGAACGCGCCGCCGATGGCGCACGCGGCCCCGGCAGTTTCCAGGTGGCCTTCCTCGATGCGCTGGCCGCGGTCACGCCCGACGACATGGCCGCCGGGGCACGGGTGGCGGCGGCATGACCCTGTCCGTCTATTTCGTCACGCCCGACGGCGCGCCCGACGCGCTGGTCCTGGCGGCGGTGCGCGGCGGGGCCACGATGGTGCAACTGCGCGACAAGCATGCCTCCGATGCCGCGATGATCGCCCAGGCCCGCCGGTTGCGCGCCCGGCTTGCGCCGCTGGGCGTGCCGCTCATCGTCAACGACCGGCTGCGGGTCGCGCTGGCCGCCGCGGTGGACGGGCTGCATATCGGCCAATCCGATGGCGACCCGGCGCGGATCCGCGCGGCCCTTGGCCCGCGCGCGATCCTGGGCCTGTCGATCGAAACCGGGGCGCAACTGGCCACCCTCCCGCCGCGGGTGGTCGATTACATCGGTGTCGGCCCCGTCCGCGCCACCGCGACCAAGCCCGACCACGCCGCCCCGCTGGGCCTCGACGGTCTGGCCCGCATCGTCCGCGCGGCCCCGGTCCCCGCCGTCGCCATCGGCGGGGTGGGGGCCGCCGACATCCCCGATCTCAAATCCGCGGGCTGCGCCGGTATCGCCGTCGTCTCGGCCATTTCCGCCGCGCCCGACCCCGAACAGGCCGCCCGCACCCTCACCCGGACATGGAGCACCGCATGATCCCCAACATTCTCTCCATCGCCGGGTCCGACCCTTCGGGCGGCGCCGGCATCCAGGCCGATCTCAAGGCGATCTCGGCCAATGGCGGCTATGGCATGGCCGCGCTGACCGGGCTGACCGTGCAGAACACCCAAGGGGTGCGGGCCGCCGAACTGCTCGCGCCCGATTTCGTCGCGGCCCAGGTCGCCGCCGTGTTCGACGACATCCGCGTGGACGCGGTCAAGATCGGCATGCTGGGCTCGGCCGCCATCGTCCACGCCGTGGCCGAGGTGCTGACAGGGCGCGGCGTGCCGGTGGTGCTGGACCCGGTGATGGTCGCCAAGGGCGGCGACCGGCTCTTGGCCGAGGACGCGGTCGCCGCCCTGCGCGCGGCGCTGGTGCCGCTGGCCACGGTCATCACCCCCAACCTGCCCGAGGCCGCCGACCTGCTGGGCATCCCCGAGGCCGCGACCAGGGACGACATGCTGCGCCAGGGCGAGGCGCTGGCCGCGCTGGGCGCGGGGGCGGTGCTGCTGAAGGGCGGGCACCTTTCGGGCGCGGACAGCCCCGACCTGTTCCTGTCCTCCGGCACGCACGCCTGGCTGCCCGCCCCGCGCGTGGCGACGGCGAACACCCACGGCACTGGCTGCACCCTGTCGGCGGCGCTGGCCACCCAGCTTGCGCTTTGCCGCGACCCGCTGCAGGCCGCGCGGGCGGCCAAGGCCTATACGCTGGGCGCGATCCGCGGGGCGGGGCGTCTGACGGTGGGGCGGGGGCACGGGCCGACGGACCACTTCTTCGCGATGCGCGGCTAGGGCGGGGCGGGTTTCCCGCGTGGCGCGCCCGGTCCGGGCTGGGCGGCACGCCATCCCCGCCCGCGTCGGACCCGTGTTTCGGTCTGATCCGAAAGTGGAGTGAAAACATCCTTATTCACCCGCCTGTATGGCGCATTGAGAGGAATAATGTTCTAAATCCGGCATCTTTCCACGAGGTGCCCGATGAAGTTCTTTCCCGTCTTCCTGCGCGTCGCCGACCAGCGCGTGGCCGTCTCGGGCGGTGGTGCCGCCGCGGTGGCCAAGCTGCGCCTGCTGCTGAAAACCGAGGCCCGGATCGAGGTCCACGCCGCCGGGATCGACCCGGTCATCGCCGGATGGGCGGCAAAGGGGCGTCTGGTGGTGCTGCCCCGCCCGATCGGGGCGGCCGACATGGCCGGGCTGCGGCTGGTCTATGCCGCCAACGAGAAGGCCCAGGAAGACGCCCGCGTCGCGGCACTTGCCGCCGCTTCCGGCGTGCCCTGCAACATCGTCGACAACCTCGATGCCAGCGCCTTCCTGACGCCCGCGCTGGTCGACCGCGACCCGCTGGTCGTCGCCATCGGCACCGAGGGCGCCGGGCCGGTTCTGGCGCGCAAGATCAAGGCGCACCTGGAAGAACGTCTGCCCGCCGGTCGGGGCCGGGTGCTGGACCGTGCCCGTGCGC
>JBNGDM010000238.1:0-5389 GCA_049975105.1 Rhodovulum sp.
ACCCGGCGCTGGGCGATGCGCTGGCGCGGTTCCCGGTGCTGATCGCGGGGGGCGCGGTGACCGGCTGGCTGGCGGCGCGGCTGGCGGTCTGGGTGATGGCGCTGTTCGGCCGCTACGAACTGGCGCAGATCTCGGTGTCGGTCGCGCTTCCCTACCTGGCCTATATCGGCGCGGAACAGAGCGTGGGCGCCTCGGGGGTGATCGCGGTGGTGGCGGCGGGGCTGACGCTGAACCTGACGGGGCCGGGACGGCTGCCGCCGGCGGCCTGGGCCAACCTGCGCGAGGTCTGGGACCTGCTGGCGCATTGGGCCGGGGCGCTGATCTTCATTCTCGCCGCGCTGTTGATCCCGCGGCTGCTGGAAGAGGTGCGGATCGGGGATTTCGCGCTGATCGCGGTGGTGACGCTGGCCGCGCTGGCCGCCCGGGTGGTGATCCTGTTCGGGCTGTTGCCGATGCTGTCGCTGATCCGCCTGTCGCCGGTTGTGGAACGGCCCTACCGGGTTGCGATCCTGTGGGGCGGGTTGCGCGGCGCGGTCACGCTGGCGTTGGCGCTGGCGGTGACCGAAAGCGTGCGGGTGCCGGTCGAGGTCAAGCGGCTGGTGGGGATCCTGGCGACCGGCTTCACGCTGTTCACGCTGATCGTGCAGGGCACGACGCTGCGCTGGGTGATCGCGCGGCTGGGACTGGACCGGCTGTCGCCGATCGACCAGGCGCTGTCGAACCAGGTGATCGCGGTGGCGTTGCAGACCGTGCGCGAGGACGTGGCGAAAACCACCGAGAATTACGAGCTGACCCATGACATCGTCCGGTCCGAGGCGAAACGGTTCGGCGAGCGGCTGGACGGCGCGGTGAAGGCGGCCGAGGAAAACGCCGAGATCCTGGACCGCGACCGGGTGGCGCTGGGGTTGATCGCGCTGGCCGGGGCCGAACGCGACGCGATCCTGGCCCGCATCAAGGACCGCACCATGTCGGCAAGCCTGGCCGAACCGATCCTGTCCGAGGTGGACCGCCTGATCGAGGGCGCGCGGTCGGGCGGGCGGCTGGGCTATCAGCGCGCGGCGCGGGCGAGCCTGGGCTACGGGCGCACGTTCCGGGCGGCGGTGGCGCTGCACAACCGGCTGCGGCTGTCGCGGCCTCTGGCGCGGATGACGGCGGACCGGTTCGAGATATTGCTGTCGCAGCGGCTGATCCTGCGCGACCTGGGCGGGTTCATCGACGGGCGTATCCGGCGCATCCACGGCCGCCGGGTGGCCGAGCTGTTGCAGGAGCTGCTGGCGCGGCGCTGCGAGGCGGTCGAGACCGCGCTGGAGGGGCTGCGGCTGCAATACCCCGGCTATGCCGAAGAATTGGAGCGGCGGTTCATCCGGCGCACCGCGCTGCGACTGGAGGAACGCGAATACGATGCGATGCGCGAGGACGGACTGATCGGGGCAGAGTTGCACACGGTGTTGATGCAGGACATCGCGCGCCGCCGGGCGGCCTGCGAGGAACGGCCCAAGCTGGACCTCGCGGTGGAAAAGGCCGAACTGGTGCGCCGTTTCCCGGTCTTCGCCGATCTGGACGAGGCCGCGCGCAAGCGGCTGACGCGGGCACTTGTGACCCGCTATGCCGATGCGGGCGAGCGTGTGGTGCGTCGCGACAGCCTGCCGCGCAGCGTCTATTTCATCGCCTCGGGCGCGGTGGAACTGGACAGCGCGGGGCAAAGCTGGCGGCTGGGCCGGGGCGAGATGTTCGGGCAGATGGCGATCCTGATGCAAAAGCCGCGCCGGGCCGAGATCCGGGCCATCGTGCCCTCGACCCTTCTTGTGCTGGACGAGGCGCGGTTCCGCCGCCTGTTGGACCGCAGCCCGGCGTTGCAGGCGGCGGTACGCGCCAGCGCCAGGAAACGCGGCATCGCGCCCGAGGCGCTGGCCGCCGGCGGGCTGAACGCGGCCTGAGCCCGCGGCGTTTCGATTTGTCCGCTTGTTCCGTCTTGCTGCGGGTGCGAAGATGGCTAGGGTGGCGCGCGACGCGGCCCCGGTGCGAGTCCGGGCCGTGACGGCGTATGAAACCCGCGCGCAAGACCCCCAGACCCCGGACAGGCGAAAGGACCGATGGAAAGCTTTCTGATCCAGGCGACGCTGTATCTTGGCGCCATCGTGCTGGCGGTGCCCATCGCCTCGCGGCTGGGGCTGGGGTCCGTGCTGGGCTATCTGCTGATCGGGATCGTGCTGGGCCCGGTGCTGGGCGTGGTGGGCGCCGAGATGGACAGCCTGCGCCATGTCGCCGAGATCGGCGTGGTGATGATGCTGTTCCTGATCGGGCTGGAACTGGAACCCCGCGCGCTGTGGGCGATGCGCGACAAGCTGGTGGGGCTGGGGGGCTTGCAGATCCTGTTGACGCTGTCGCTGGTGACGGCGGCGGCGATGGCGTTCGGGCAGGACTGGCGCGCGGCGCTGGCGATGGGGATGATCTTCGCGCTGTCGTCCACCGCCATCGTGCTGCAGACCCTGACCGAGAAAAAGCTGATGACCACGCCGGGCGGGCGCAGCGCGTTCTCGGTGCTGTTGATGCAGGACATCGCGGTGATCCCGATGCTGGCGCTGATGCCGTTCCTTGCGCTGGGGGCGGCGAGCCATGGCGGCGCCGGGGCCGAGGAGGGCCATCACGGCGCGGCCAGCCTGATCGCGGACCTGCCGGCCTGGGGGGTGACGCTGGTCACGCTGGGCGCGGTGGCGGGCACGGTACTGGCGGGCCACTACCTGGTGCGGCCGCTGTTCCGCTATGTGCAGGGCGCGCGGCTGCGCGAACTGAACACCGCGATGGCGCTGGTGATCGTGGCGGGCATCGCCTCGCTGATGCTGATGGTGGGGCTGTCGCCCGCGCTGGGCACCTTCCTGGCGGGCGTCGTGCTGGCCAATTCCGAGTTCCGGCACGAGCTGGAAAGTTCGATCGAGCCGTTCAAGGGCCTGCTGCTGGGGCTGTTCTTCATCACCGTGGGCGCGGGGATGGATTTCTCGATCGTGCTGTCCGCGCCGATCCTGGTGCCGGTCTACGTGGTGGGCCTGGTGATGATCAAGGTGGCGGTCCTGTATGGCCTGGCCCGTGCCTTCAAGCTGGACCGCGACAACCGCTGGCTGTTCACGCTGGGGCTGGCGCAGGCCGGCGAATTCGGCTTCGTGCTGTCGTCCTTTGCCGCCTCGCAGCGGATCCTGCCCGAGTCGGTCGCGAACATGTCGAACCTGGTGATCGCGCTGTCGATGCTGATCACGCCCGCGCTGTTCATCCTGCACCAGTTGCTGGTGCGCTGGACGAAATCGCATGGCGAAACGCCCGAGCATGACCGGATCGAGGAACGCCACCCGGTCATCATCGCGGGGATGGGCCGGTTCGGGCTGACGGTGAACCGGATGGTGACCATGACCGGCGCCAGGACCACGGTGATGGACCACGACCTGGCCGCGGTGCAAAAGCTGCGCCGGCTGGGGTTCAAGGCGTCCTACGGCGATCCGACGCGGCCCGAATTGCTGGCCTCGGCCGGGATCGAGACCGCCGAGGTCCTGGTGGCCTGCCTGGGCGACCCGGAGGCGAACACGAAACTGGTGGCCTATGCCCGCCGGATCCGGCCCGACCTGCACATCATCGCGCGCGCCCGCGACCGGGTGCATGTGTTCGAACTGTATCGCGCGGGCGCCAATGACGTGGTGCGCGAGCTGTTCGACAGCGCGCTGAGGGCGGGCCGCTTCGCCATCGAGAAGACCGGGCTGACGCCGTTCGAGGCGGAAAATGCCGAGAAGACCTTTTTCGAGTTCGACCGCGCCGCGCTGCGTGACCTGTCGACGGTTTGGAAACCGGGCGTGCCGATCGACCGCAACGAGGACTACGTCGCCCTCAGCAAGGTGCTGAACGCCGAGCTGGAGAACGCGCTGGCGCAGGGGCCGCTGCACGAGGCCACGCCGCGCAGCCATACCGACCCGATTTCCCCGACCGAGATCCTGGCCGCGGGGGACAAGCCCAGGACCGACTGAGGCGGGCCCGCGGCAAGGCTTTGTTCACCATGGCGGCGTAAGCCTCTGCCATGGAGATCCTGTTCTCGCACCTGAATTTCCCGGCGCAGTTCGGGGGCTTCGGCGCCTATCTGGCGCGGCAGGGCTGGCGCGTGTGGTTCATGACCGAACGCGACGGCGCGACCCCGCCGCCGGGCTGCCGCATGGTGCGGATGAAACCGCACCGCGCGCCGACCGAGGGGGTGCACCGTTTCGCGCGCCCCCTGGAATCGGCGATGATCAACGGGCAGGCCTTTGCCAACGCGGCGCTGGCCGCGCGGCGCGAGGGGCTGGCCCCCGACATCGTCGTGGCGCATTCGGGCTGGGGCGCGGGGACCTTTGCCAAGGCGGTCTGGCCGGGGGCGAAATATGTCAGCTATGTCGAATGGTATTACCGCCACCCGCCGGTGGACGCGACCGGCCCGGTGCAGCGCGGCAACGATCCCGACCGCCGGGCGCTGGCGCTGGCGCGCAACGCGCCCACGCTGATGGACCTGGCCGAGGCCGACATGGTGCTGTGCCCCACGCGGTTCCAGGCCGAGCAGTTCCCCGCCTGGATGCGCTACCGGATCACGGTGATGCATGACGGGGTGGATACCGGGTTCTTTGCCCCCGCCCCGGGCGCGCGGATGGCCTTGCCCGGGCTGGACCTGCCCGGGGATGCCGAGATCGTCACCTATGCCACCCGCGGGATGGAGCCCACCCGCGGGTTCCCCGAATTCATGCGCGCGCTGGCGATCCTTCAGGCGCGCCGGCCCAACCTGCACGCGGTGATCGGCGGGCAGGACCGGGTGGCCTATGGCCCGCAGCCCGCGGACGGGACGGGCTGGAAGGCGCGGATGCTGGCCGAGCTGGACCTCGACGAGTCGCGCCTGCACTGGCCCGGGCTGCTGCCGCGCGGTGCGTGGTGCCGCCTGTTGCAGGGCACGGATGTGCATGTCTACCTGACGGTGCCCTTCGTGCTGTCCTGGTCGCTGATCGAGGCGATGGCGGCGGGCGCGCCGCTGGTCGTGTCGGACAGCGCGCCGGTGCGCGAGGCGGTCGAGGCGGGCGTTTCGGCCGACATGGTCGATCACCGCGACCCCGCGGCGCTGGCCGATGCGATCGGCCGGCTGCTGGAGGACCGGGCGCGGGCGGCGCGGCTGGGCCGGGGGGCGCGGCGCGCGGCCGAGCGCGGCTATGACGCGGCGTGGATCTACCCGGCCAAGGCGCGGATGCTGGCCGATCTGCTGAACGGAACGCCCGTCAGCCGGCCCTGAGATCGGCGAGCCGCGGGGGCAGGTCGCGAAACCGCGCGAAGGGGCGCGCGGTCGGGCCGTAGGCCCGGTCGGGCGGAGCGGTCAGAAGGGCGGGGTGTCTGACGT
>JBNGDM010000239.1:0-5371 GCA_049975105.1 Rhodovulum sp.
CCCGGAAGGGGACCACAGCGGACGGCCTTGGAGAGTCAGCCGTCGAAATCGACCTCTTCCACAAGGCGCAGCGCCGCACCGCGCAGCGAGGCCAGTTCCATGAGGTTCACGTCGTCTGCGGTGAAATCGCCCCAGCTCGCTACCAGTTCGGAGGGCTCGCTGCCCGGTGTAACGGGGTATTCATATACCACCGAAGCGTAGACCTCCTGCGCCTGCTCCGAGGCGAGGAACTCGATGAACTTCAGCGCGTCGTCGCGGTTCGGCGCCGATTTCGTCATCGCGACGCCCGAAACGTTTACATGCGTGCCTCCGCCCTCGAAGACCGGGAACAGCACGTTGACGCTTTCGGCCCAGGCCTTCTGTTCCTCGTCCTCAAGCATCTGGCCCATGTAATAGGTGTTGCCCAGGCTGATGTCGCATTCGCCGGACCAGATCGCCTTGACCTGGGCGCGGTCGTTGCCTTGTGGTTTACGGGCTAGGTTCGCCTTCAGACCCTGCAGCCACTCGCGAGTGGCTTCTTCGCCGTGGTGGTGGATCATCGCGGCCACGAGCGCCAGCGTATAGCTGTGTGTTCCCGAGCGGGTACAAATACGCCCCTCCCATTTTGGGTCGGCGAGGTCCTCGTAGGTGGTGACCTCCGCGGGATCGACACGGTCCTTCGAGGCATAGACGATCCGTGCCCGGGTGGTGACGCCGAACCAATGGTTGCCGGAATCGCGAAGGTAGTCCGGGATCGCGGCGGTCAGAATCTCGCTGTCCACCGGCTGGGTGACGCCGGCTGACACGGCCTCGGCGAGGCGCGAGATATCGGTGGTGAGAATGATGTCGGCTGGGCTGCGCGAGCCCTCGGCCTTCAGCCGTTCGACCATACCCTTGTCGAGGAAGGCGACATTGGTCTGGACCCCGGTCGCCTCGGTGAACGCGTCGAGGACCGGCTGGATCAGATCGGGTTGGCGGTAGGAATAGATGTTCACCTCTGCCTCGGCCGATTGGACCAGCGTCGCGGCGGCGGTTGCGATAAGGGCGGCGCGTATGGTCATGGAATCTCCTGTTCGTTCCCGATTGTTTCTTGTACCAGATAAAGCTGACAAAAATAGTCAGGTCAAGGGGGAGGGATCCTCCGGACTCATATCTGCGTGACATCTATCGGACGCCACGCACCATCGGTCATGCTACCGCCTCGTACAAAAAGCATGATCGAATTGAAGCGCCTATGCGCTAGCTTCTTAGGCGGCCCGGCTCGCCTAAGCGTGTGGCGTCGAGGGCGTAGTCTTTTCGCATCTAACGTGCGCGCTAGTCAGACTTTTCGGCGGCCTTCACCTGGTTCCAAAGCGCGTCCATCTCGGCCAGGTTCGAGTCCTCAGGCTGTTTGCCTCTCGCGCGAAGTTTCGCCTCCACCGCATTGAACCGACGCGTGAATTTTGAATTCGCGGCGCGCAAGGCCTCTTCGGGTTCGATCCCGAGATGCCGCGCGAGGTTGGCCATCACGAACAGCATGTCGCCGAATTCCTCGAAAACTTCGGCTTCCGTCATCTTGTCCCGTGCTTCGGCCAATTCGTTCGCTTCCTCGGTGATCTTGTCGACAACCTGCCCGATCTCGGGCCAGTCGAACCCCACGCGGGCAGCCCGCTTTTGTAGCTTTACCGCGCGGGTCAGGGCGGGCAGCGCCAGCGCCACGTCATCCAGCACCCCATGCGCGGCCTTCTGCGCCCGTTCAGCCGCCTTGATCGTCTCCCAGTCGCGGGTCTGCTGCTCGGCAGACTTCTCGCGGGATTCGGTGCCGAACACATGCGGATGGCGGGCAACCATTTTATCGGCGATGGCATTCGCCACCGAGTCGAAGGTGAACAGTCCCGCCTCGGCCCCCATCTGCGTGTGATAGACCGTCTGGAGAAGCAAATCGCCCAATTCGCCCTCCAGTTCGTGCCACGCCTTGCGGTCGATCGCGTCGGCGACCTCATAGGCTTCTTCGATCGTGTAGGGCGCGATTGAGGCGAAGTCTTGTTCTATGTCCCATGGGCATCCGGTCTCGCGGTCGCGCAAACGGCGCATGATCTCGATCAAACGGGGCATTCCACCTTGCGGGTCGTGGACAAGTGTATCGGACTCTTCGGGGGTCATCGGCTTCTCCGGCTGGCGCGGGGCAAGTTGGGCAAATGCACGCCAAGTTGTAAAGCCGGGGCTGGTGCGCTGCGCTTGCGTTGATATCGTGGCGCCGGTTTCTGACGAACCGACAGGAGGCGCCGATGGCGTTGGAAGACGCGAAGAAACAGGTGGATACGGCGATCACCCGTAACGGTCACAAGGGCCTGTCCTATGAAAATGCTTTTGGCGGGGTAACCTCATTCCTGCGCCGGACGCTGAGCAAGGACCTGACCGGGGTGGATCTGGCAATCACCGGTGTGCCATTCGATCAGGCGGTGACGAACAGGTCCGGGACGCGGCTTGGTCCCCGTGCAATCCGCGAGGCCAGCACGTTACAGGCCTGCGATGCGCCCTACGGTTGGGGATACAACCCGCTGGAGACGTTCGCGATCGTCGATTATGGCGACCTGGCCTTCGACTATGCCGCGGTGGGCGAGTTCCCGACCACACTTCAGGCCCATGTCGCGGGCATTCTCGGCGCCGGGGTAGGGTGCATTGCACTGGGCGGCGATCACTCCATCTCGCTGCCGATTCTGCGGGCGCATGCCGCCGTTCACGGCCCGCTCGCGCTGGTACAGTTCGATGCGCATACGGACACATGGGCCGATGATGATCCCGCCCGGATTGACCACGGTACGATGTTCCGCAAGGCGGTGAACGAGGGGCTGATCGACCCCGCGCGCTCGGTCCAGGTGGGGATTCGGACCGACAACCCGGAAACAATGGGTCTGACCGTGCTGGACGCGCGCTTCGTCCACGGGAACGGCCCTGACGAGACCGTGGCGCGCATCCGCGAGGTGGTTGGAGATGCCCCCGCTTATCTCAGCTTCGACATCGATGCGCTGGACCCGGCCTTTGCACCCGGCACCGGCACGCCGGTCTGGGGCGGGCTGACCAGCGCACAGGCTGCCGCCATGCTTCGCGGTCTGGCGGGCCTGCGCATGGTGGGCGGGGACGTCGTCGAAGTTTCGCCGCCCTACGATCCCGCGGGTATCACCGCCATCGCCGGGGCGCATGTGGCCACGGAACTGATCTGCCTATGGGGGTGGGCAAAATGTGAGGAACAAGGAGCACGCACATGAAAATACTCACCTACCTTGTCGTTATCCTGTTGGTCGCTTCGTCCGCGGGCGCGGTCTATTTCCGCAAGGTCTCGGACGATCCCGAGGTCTGGCATGTCGACCCCTTGACTGCTGCAAAGCCGGACACGCCGAACACGATTCTCGTTCGGCCCGAGGGCGGCGACCGAACCATGCCCAGCTATGACGTTACGCCCGAAGAACTGGCCAAGGCGATCGATGCGGTGGCGCTGGCCGAACCGCGAACGGAACGGATCGGTGGCAGCCCCGAGACGTTGTGGATGACCTACGTGCAGCGCTCCGCCTTGTGGGGCTTTCCAGATTACATCTCTGTCAAGGTTCTGCCCAAGGAGGAGGGCTCCACCTGGGCGGCGTTTTCGCGGGCCCGATTCGGCCATTCCGATCTCGGCGTAAATGCCGCGCGGCTCGAACGCTGGCAGGGCGCGCTACGCGAGCGGCTGGGCGGTTGAGGTTGCCCGGGCGGGGCCTTGACCGACGCCCGGCCTTGAGCGACAGAAAGCCATGGTTCCCATTGAGAAACTCGACCAGATCACGCGCCGTTTCGAATTCCTGGAAGCGAAGCTTGCCGAAGGAGCTGGCGGAGATTTTGCGCAACTTGGCCGCGAATATGCCGAGCTGAAACCGGTCGTCGAGGAAATCGTTTTCTATCGTCGGCTTCTGGCCGATATCGACGCGGCAGAGGCGATGCTGAACGACCCCGAGATGCGCGCCTTGGCCGAGGAGGAATTGCCCGTCCTTCGGGAACGCCTTCCAGGTCTGGAGCAGGCTCTGCGCGTTGCGCTGCTGCCCAAGGATGCAGCCGATGCGCGCCCCGCCATCATCGAGATCCGCCCCGGAACCGGCGGCGAGGAGGCCGCGCTGTTCGCCGGTGATCTTTTGCGGATGTATCAGCGCTATGCCGAAGAAAAGGGATGGAAATTCTCAATTTTGGAAGAAAGCCAGACCGAACTTGGGGGGATCAAAGAAGCTGTCGCCAGCATACAGGGCGAGGGCGTCTTCGCGCGACTGAAATACGAATCGGGCGTGCATCGCGTTCAGCGGGTGCCTGCGACGGAATCGGGCGGGCGAATCCATACTTCGGCAGCCACGGTCGCCGTGCTCCCCGAGGCCGAAGAGGTGGATATCGACATTCCCGCCGCCGATATCCGTATCGATACGATGCGCGCCAGCGGGGCAGGTGGCCAGCATGTGAACACCACAGACTCGGCGGTCAGGATCACCCACATTCCCACTGGCATCGTGGTAACAAGCTCGGAAAAATCCCAGCATCAGAACCGTGCCATCGCCATGGCCGTGCTGCGCGCGCGTCTTTACGATATGGAACGGCAGAAGGCCGCCGACGAACGCGCCGCCACGCGCAAGAGCCAGGTCGGATCGGGGGATCGTTCGGAACGCATCCGCACCTACAATTTTCCCCAGGGCAGGATGACCGACCACCGGATCAACCTGACGCTCTACAAGCTCGACCAGGTGATGGCGGGCGATCTGGACGAGGTGATCGACGCGCTTATCGCCGGCGACCAGGCCAGCCAACTTGCCGAGATGGAGGCATGACCGGAGCCGAGGCGCTGGCCGGGGCCACCCGCCGCCTGAACGCCGCCGCGATACCCGACGCTCCGCGCGACGCGCGCCGCCTGCTGGCCCATGCGCTGGGGATCGAGCCCGGCCGGCTGACGCTGGTGCTGCCCGACCCGCTGGCTCCAGAGGCCGCGCGGCGCTTCGAGGCGGCAGTCGTGCGCCGGCTGGCCCGCGAACCCGTTTCACACATTACAAGGAGCCGGGCCTTCTATGGCCGCGAGTTCCATGTCACGCCGGCCGTGCTCGACCCGCGCCCGGAAACCGAGACGCTGATCGAGGCTGCGCTGGCCGGGCCGTTCGACCGCGTGCTCGACCTTGGAACGGGGTCGGGCTGCATCCTGCTGACGCTGCTGGGCGAACGTCCCGGCGCGACGGGGGTCGGCACCGACATTTCAGAGGATGCTTTGGCCGTCGCGCGCGAGAATGCCCGCCGCCTGGGCGTCGCGACGGCCGATTTCCGCCGCGCTGACTGGTTCGGCGATCTGTCGGACCAATTCGACCTGATCGTGTCGAATCCGCCTTATATCGCGGCCGAGGAAATGTCGGGC
>JBNGDM010000240.1:0-5358 GCA_049975105.1 Rhodovulum sp.
GCGCTTTCGTCCACCAGCAGATCATCTGGGTGAAGGACCGCGGGGTGCTGACCCGGTCGCATTACCTGTGGAAGCACGAGCCTTGCTTCATGGGCTGGCGTCGTCCGAACCGCCCGCCGAAGGTGGCCGAGCAGACGCTGCCCTCGACCTGGGAGATGCCCAGCTTCACGAAGGACGAGCGCCCCGACCATCCGACACCGAAACCGCTCGACGCGTTCGGCATTCCGATGCGCCAGCATGTGGCGCGCGGCGGTGTCTGCTACGAGCCCTTCGCCGGGTCCGGCTCGCAGATCATGGCGGGCGAGGCCAATGGCCGCCGCGTCTTCGCGATGGAAATCAGCCCCGCCTATGTCGATGTCGCCGTCGAGCGCTGGCAGGCAGAGACCGGCAAGGACGCAATCCTCGACGGCGACGGCCGGACCTTCGCCGTGGTGAAAGAGGAGCGGCTGGGCGACGACGCCGATGCCCCGGCCGATACGCCGGACACAGACGTCGGCCCCGAATCCGCGCGAAAGCGCAAGACCGCTGCGTGACATGCATGACCTGGCTTTACCTTCCTCTGGACACGCTTCCGGAGCCGGAGACGCATGCCTCTTCGGCCTCTCCCTCTGCTCCGGCGCGGGCGGTCTCGACCTCGGGCTCGCCATCGCCATCCCCGGATATCGTGCTGTGGGCCATGTCGAACGGGAAACCTACGCCGCAGCCACTCTCGTGGCGCGGATGGAAGACGCGTCCTTGGATCGCGCACCTGTCTGGGACGATGTTGGAACCTTCGACGGCCGCCCGTGGCGCGGCGCGGTGGACATCGTCACTGCGGGCTATCCGTGCCAGCCGTTCTCCGTTGCGGGCAAGCGCAGGGGTGCCGATGACCCACGCCACCTCTGGCCGCATGTCGCCCGCATCATTGCCGAGGTCGAGCCGCCCTTCATGTTCCTCGAGAATGTCGCCCATCATCTCCGCCTCGGCTTCCCCGAAGTCGCCGCAGGACTGGTCGGCATGGGCTACAAGCTTGCGGCAGGCCTCTTCACGGCGGCGGAAGTCGGCGCGCCCCACAAGCGTGAGCGGCTGTTCATCCTCGCCATCCGTGAGGGTGACAAACTGGCCGACCCCGCGCGCCTGCTCTGGGACCCGGTCGAGTGGCGGGAACCGGACGGAACTGCTGCGAATGTGGCCCACGCCGATGGCCAACGACGGATGCAAACCGAGCGCGGGCAAACGCAAGACGGCCGACTTGACTCATTCGGCGGGGATGTGGATGACCCCGACGGCACGCGATCACAAGGACGGTGCAACGACACTGGCGAACACGCCGGTGAACGGCCTGCTTGGCCGCCAGGTCCTGGTGACGCCGATGGCTGGGAGCGATACCTCCGAGCCGCGCCGGACCTTGAACCCGCTGTTCGTCGAGGCGCTGATGGGCTGGCCCACCGGGTGGACCGGCTTCGGCTCTGTGGCAACGGCGTGGTCCCCTTGGTTGCGGCGCATGCGCTGCGAACTTTGGCGGCTCAATTGCTGGCCGATGGATGAGGAAGTCACATGAAACAGACGCGCACCATGTCGCTGGTCGAGGCCGTCACCAACGTGATCGCGGGCTACGGCGTCGCGGTCATTACGCAGATCCTGATCTTTCCGGTCTTCGGGCTGCACGCCACGCTGGCGCAGAATCTGAAGATGGGATTGGTCTTTACCGTCGTATCGATTGCGCGTGGCTATGCCTTGCGACGCCTGTTCGAGGGCCTGCGCTGAGGCCGGATTGCTTGACCCTGCGCGGGCAGGATGGTCTACGCCGCCGCAGATCGGATCAGGCGGACAGGTGGAATGCGCGACCAGGACGACATCAGAGAAAAACTCGCGAAGCTGGAAGCGCTGTTTTCCAGAGGGGCCACAGCGGGGGAACGTGCCGCTGCAGGTGCTGCGCTTGAACGGCTGCAATCCCGGCTGGATAGTGATGCCCCGTCAAAGGACGAGCCAGTCATCGAGTTGCAATACTCGTTGCCCGATGTCTGGGCTGTGCGGCTGTTTGTGGCCTTGTGCCGCAAGCATGATGTCAAACCCTATCGCTATCCGCGCCAGCGCCGCACGACGGTCATGGTGCGGGTCCAGCAGACGCGCTTCGAACAAACCATCGCGCGCGAGTTTCAGACCCTGCATCGCGAGTTGACCAGCTATTTCAACGAGACCCTGAACCATCTCATCGCCAATGTCATGAAATCCGATGGGGATGACGAGAATCTTGAGCAGCGCCAGATCGGCAAATGAAAAACGGGCCAGCACATGGCTGGCCCAGTTTGAGGCAGTCAAGTCGGCGCAGGCAAGTGCCGACTGAGAGCAGATCGACAGCGAATGCCTGATCTTCAGTGAAGTTAGGCAGAGCGCCACCGATTCTGCAATACGGAAGCAACTATGTTTTGTGCTCTGGGGTTCTGGGGTATCTTAATCTGGTGTTGCGGCGCGATAGACCCGCCCGCGACCCTCGACTTTCTCGGAGGTGATCGTCAGGCCAAGTTTCTTTTTCAGCGCGCCGGACATGGCTCCCCTCGCAGTATGCGGTTGCCATTCGAGGGCCGCCACGATCTCGTCGATGGTCGCGCCACCCTCGGCGCGCAGCATTGCGATCAGCGCTTCCTGTTTGGTGCCGCTGCGGCGGCGCATGGGCTGCGGTGTGGCCTCTGGCTCCGGCTGGTCGTTGTCCTGCGCGTCGGGCACGTCGGTGATTCCGAGGGTGGCGTAGGCCAGCGGGGTGGCGCGCAGGGTGATCGGCCCGCGCTCTTCGTCATGCCGGTACACGGTGTTGAGATCGGTCGCTTCGATTTCCTCGATGAGCCCGCGTTTCAGCAGGCTCTTGCAGACATTGCCGACCGCGCCGCCTTTGAGGGTGGTGGTGACGGGGAACACGGCCCCGTCGTCGCGCGCGCAGGCGGCGGACAGGATGACGGCTTGGGCGTCGGATAGCTGGATCTGGGTCATGGTTGGTCTCCGGTTTGCGGGCGGCGCGGGATGCGGCACCCTCTACCGGGTGAAGCCCGCCATTATGGCGGGCCGCTCGGGGAGTTGGGCCGGACGGGCTACCCGGCGAATTCGCCCTCGCCGAAGGCGCTGTCGGTGATGCGCTTCAGGAGGCTGGCGTAGTGTTCGAGGGTGCCGACATCGGCCCAGTTCACCTCGTCGGGGTGGCAGTTGAAGTGGTCGTCGCTGAGCGCCTGCAGGCGCGCGAGCATCTCGTCGATCTCGGCTTTCCTGCCGATGAAGGCGTTCAGCGCGGCTTCTTTGTTCTTCCGCGCTTTCTCGGCGCGGAGTTGATGGCGGGGTGTGGTGATCGGGTTCAGGCTGGTCATGGCGTGGCTCCGTTGGGTGTGTTGCATCGTTCTTGTGCAATCAGAATCGCTCTTGCGCGTCTGAAAGTGTAGGCAAATCAGAGCCATAAGATTGCGTTCTGATCATCCGACCCGATCATCATCGATCAAAGCAGACTGCTCGGCCGCGTGTCGCTGGGCAGCGTCGGGCGGGTCGCGATGCACATTGACCATGGCCACGAACAGAGCGCGGCTGATGGCCGCCACATCGTCGGCCCCGGCGCTGGTGAGATGCACATCGTGAATGGCGATGGCCTCGCCCAGATCGGTCAGGGCGTAGAGGGTCGCGAACTCCGCTTCGGACGGGTCGCAAGTGACGGTGTCGCGATCATCCTCCGCCACGGCCACGCTGCGGCAGAAGCGCAGGTCGAAGCCGATGGCGCAGTTGCGCCGGACCAGATCGTCGAGGGTCTCGCCCTCGGGCAGGCCGTTGAGGGACAGGTCCGTCATGGGCGGCTCCTCAGATCAGTTGCAGGCTGGCCAGAAATGCGCTGGCGGCGGCAAGCTCGGTGGTGGGCAGTTCGATCTTGATGTGCGAGATCACGTCCGACGCCTCGGCTTTGATGCCTTCGTCGCGCAGCGCGGCCTCGATCATCCGGGCGGCCGCGTCGCGATCCTTGAGATTGAGCGGATCGGGCAGCGCGGCGTAACCGATGCGGATGGTGGTGATGGCGGTCATGGTCAGGCTCCTTCAGGATTGGGTGGGGGCATCGGCCCGGGCGCGGCATCCCGCCTCGAAGGCGGCTTCGAGCGCGGAGCGGATCGCCCAGACGCCGTGTTCGTGAAAATCGAGTCTGTCGGAATTGCGGGTTTCCAGCGTTTCGAGAAACAGGTGACGGTCCGCGATCTCAAGAAGCAGCGCGTCGCGATCGTGCTCTGGCGCGGGTTTTTCATGGGTGCTCATGGGGCTGTCTCCGATCCGGGTCTGTTGGCTTGATCCCAGAATCGCTCCGGCGCGGACTGTAATCAACGGAAATCGCAGCAATTCCATTGCTTTATCGCGCGCGGGGTGAGCCATGCAGGGCCTGAGCGAACGCCAGTATGCCGCCCGCGTGGGCCTCTCGCGCGGGGCGATCCAGAAAGCCAAGGACGCAGGGCGGCTGGTGCTGCACGCTGACGGCAGTATCGACCCCGAGGCGTCGGACACGCGCCGCGCCGAGACGACCGACCCGTCGAAATCCCGCGCCAAGGCGAAACCTTCTGCGGCGGGCAAGGCCAGGATAAAGCCGGTGCCCGAGGCCGCTGTCGCAGCGGTGGGGGACACGCTCAAGGAGCAGGGGATGGCCGCGCCGGCTGTCGGCGGCGGCACGACCTTTCTGCAGGCCAAGACCGCGAACGAGGTGCTCAAGGCGCAGGAACGCCGCATCCGGCTGCAAAAGCTGAAAGGCGACCTGGTCGACAAGGCGCGCGCGGAAACGCTGATCTTCCGGCTGGCGCGCGAGGAGCGTGACGCCTGGGTGATCTGGCCCGCGCGGGTGGCAGCCCTCATGGCCTCGGAACTGGCAGCCGCCCTGGGAGAGGGGATCACGGTGGAGGTGGCGGTGATGCAGAAGGTTCTGGAAGCCCATGTCCGCGCCCAACTCGACAGCCTCGCCGAGATCCGCAGCGGCCTTGGATGAGGATGTCGCGGGGTTCGACGGTGCCAATGACCTGCTGCGCGCCTGGTCGCGGGGCCTGCGGCCCGACCCGGACCTGACAGTGTCGCAATGGGCCGACCGGCATCGCTGGCTGTCGTCGCGCGCCTCGGCGGAGCCCGGGCGTTACAAGACCGCGCGCACGCCCTATATGCGCGAGATCATGGATGCGCTCTCGCCGGTCAGCCCGGTGCAGCGGGTGGTGTTCATGAAGGCCGCGCAGGTGGGGGCGACGGAAGCGGGCAACTGCTTCATCGGCTTTGTGATGCATCACGCGCCGGGGCCGATGCTGGCGGTGCAGCCGACGGTGGAACTGGCCAAACGCAACTCGCGCCAGCGGATCGATCCGCTGATCGAGGAAAGCCCGGAAC
>JBNGDM010000241.1:0-5353 GCA_049975105.1 Rhodovulum sp.
TCGGCGGCCTGCGCCCCATCGTCGAGTTCATGACCTTCAATTTCGCCATGCAGGCGATGGATCAGATCGTGAATTCGGCGGCCAAGACACTCTACATGTCCGGCGGCCAGATGGGCTGCCCGATGGTTTTCCGCGGTCCCAACGGCGCCGCGGCCCGCGTCGCCGCCCAGCATAGTCAGGACTACGCGGCATGGTATGCGCATATACCGGGCCTCAAGGTCGTGCAGCCATACTCGGCCGCCGACGCCAAAGGCCTGCTGAAATCCGCGATCCGCGACCCGAACCCTGTGATATTCCTCGAAAACGAAATCCTCTACGGGCGCTCCTTCGAAGTGCCGGTGCTGGACGACTTCACCATCCCCTTCGGCAAGGCGCGCATCTGGCGCGAAGGGTCTGACGTGACGATCGTCAGCTTCGGCATCGGCATGACCTACGCGCTCGAAGCGGCAGAGAAACTGGCCGCGGACGGCATTGAGGCAGAGGTGATCGACCTTCGCACCCTGCGCCCACTGGACGCCTCGACCGTAATCGAAAGCGTCAAGAAAACAAACCGCTGCGTCACCGTCGAAGAGGGCTTCCCGGTCTGCTCGATCGGCAACCACATTTCGGCGGTGCTGATGCAGGAGGCATTCGACTGGCTCGATGCCCCGGTCATCAACTGCACCGGCAAGGACGTACCCATGCCCTACGCGGCGAACCTCGAAAAGCTGGCGCTGGTGACCACGAAAGAAGTCATCGAGGCCGTCAAGTCCGTGACCTACCGGTGAGGAGAGAGGCATGCCGACGAAAATCCTGATGCCCGCCCTGTCTCCAACCATGGAGGAGGGCACGCTTGCTAAATGGCTGGTGAAAGAGGGCGATACCGTCGCGGCGGGCGACCTGCTGGCCGAGATCGAAACCGACAAAGCCACGATGGAATTCGAGGCCGTGGACGAAGGCACTCTTGGCAAGATCCTCGTCGAAGCCGGCACTGACGGAGTCAAGGTGAATACCCCCATCGCCGTTCTCTTGGAGGAAGGGGAAAGCGCTGCGGACATTGAGGCAGGCGCATTGCTCTCGCCAAAAGCGCCGAAGGCCCCACGGGCCGACGAGGCAGCCCCCAATGGGGGCACCGAGCCGTCCGCCACCCCGCCCGCTCTCACGTCAGACAAGGGCAAACGAATCTTCGCCACACCTCTGGCCCGCCGTATCGCGGCCGATAAGGGACTCGACCTCGCCCAGATAACGGGGTCGGGCCCGCGCGGGCGGATCGTCAAGGCCGACGTCGAAAAGGCCGAACCCGGCGCCGCACCTAAACCCAAGGCAGCCTCCCCTGCCCCGACCAGCGCGCCCGCTGCGTTGCCCACCGGGCCGAATGCGCAGGCGGTCGCGAAAATCTATGCCGAGCGGAAGCACGAGGAAGTCCCGCTCGACGGGATGCGCAGGACCATCGCCGCCCGCTTGTCCGAGGCCAAACAGACGATTCCGCATTTCTACCTGCGCCGCGATATCAGGCTCGACGACCTGTTGGCTTTACGGTCGCAGTTGAACAAACAACTCGAACACCGGGGCATAAAGCTTAGCGTCAACGACTTCATCATCAAGGCCTGCGCGCTGGCGCTGCAACAGGTGCCCAAGGCCAACGCCGTGTGGGCGGGCGACCGGATCCTTCAATTGAAACCCTCCGACGTGGCTGTCGCCGTTGCTATCGAGGGTGGTCTGTTCACGCCGGTGTTGAAGGATGCCGAGACCAAGACGCTTTCGGCGCTCTCAGTCGAGATGAAAGACCTTGCTAGCCGTGCCCGCGACCGCAAGCTGGCTCCCGAGGAATACCAGGGCGGCAGTTTCGCGATCTCGAACCTCGGCATGTTTGGCATCGACAATTTCGACGCAGTCATCAATCCGCCGCACGGCGCAATTCTGGCGGTGGGCGCTGGTGTAAAGAAACCCGTCGTTTCTAAAGACGGCCAGATCAAGGCGGCGACGGTAATGTCGGTGACCCTCAGCGTTGACCACAGAGTGATCGACGGCGCCATGGGCGCTGAACTTCTTCAGGCGATAAAGGACAACCTCGAGAATCCGATGGCGATGCTTGCTTGATCCCACGCAAGGCGCCCGGCGTTACCGGGCGCTATCCTTGCCGCATTACGGCAAGATGGGAGAACTGCAATGAATTGGAAGGACGTGCTGGCCGAAGGTCAGAGCCACATCGAGGACTATCTCGGGACGCAGAAAGCCGCGGGAGAAGGTTTCTTCGCGCTGCACGACGCATCGATGGGGTCCGGAGCGCTGGAAACGAAGCACAAGGAACTGATGGCCCTGGCCATCGGCATTTCCAAGCAGTGCGTCGATTGCATCGGCTTTCACACGAAGGCGGCGGTCGAGGCGGGCGCGACTCGCGCCGAAATCGAGGAAACTGTTTCCGTCTGCGTGATGATGGGCGGTGCCCCGCGTTGATGTACGGAACGAAGGCGCTCGAAGCGTACGACCAGATGAAGGCCTGAGCGTCCGCACTGGCTAATTTCTCGGCACGTGGTTCACACCGGGGCCGATTTCGGCCCCGGTCTTTTCTGTGAAGACGCCCGTACGCCACCGGCGGACGACGCAATTCGCGTCAGGAAAGTCTGGAATCCCGGACTTACCCAACGTCAACGCCAACTGCTAGAACGGTTCTAGGATCGGGAAACTCACCCGGCCGTTTTACAAAATCCAGATTGGTCAAAATAATGGAATACGAGGTCGCTTTCAGCGTGACCGCGGACACGCTTTGCCGCGCGGTAGGCTTGTTGGGCTTTGCGCTTTACGTTGCGGGATTTTACTGTCTCAGCGTCGGGCGTATCGACACCCACCGACCTCTTTATTTCGGTCTCGTTCTGGCGGCGTCGACCTGCGTCATGGTCAGCATGGTTGCGGATTTCAATCTCAGCGCCGCACTGATCCAAGGTTTTTACATGCTGATGTCACTGGGGGCGATATGCCTGCGCTGGCGGGCTTGGACATCAAACGTACTTCCCGCCAATGCGAGCCGCCCGGGGGCCGACGCCTCCCATGGCTCCCGGGTGGGGATCGCGTATCAACCCGCAATGGAGCCTCAGTTCGCCTCGTCGTTGCCCAACCGATGATCCATCGTAACAGATGGCTGTTCGCAGCCCGCCTCGCCGACGATCCGCGCGGGCACGCCGGCCATGGTCGACTTGGGCGGCACATCCTGCAACACCACCGAACCTGCCGCGATCCGCGAGCAGCAGCCGACGGTAATATTCCCCAACACCTTGGCGCCAGCGCCGATCAACACGCCATCGCCGATCTTGGGATGGCGATCGCCCTCTTCCTTGCCGGTGCCGCCCAGTGTGACCGAGTGCAGCATCGAAACGTTATCGCCTACGACAGCCGTCTCCCCGATCACGATGGAATGGGCATGGTCGATCATGATCCCCTGGCCGAGCCGCGCGGCGGGATGGATGTCGACGCCGAACATTTCCGAGGTGCGCATCTGAACAAAATAGGCCATGTCCAACCGCCCCTTCGTCCAAAGGTGATGAGCGACGCGATAGGCCTGAAGTGCCTGGAATCCCTTGAAGAACAAGATGGGCTGGATGAAGCGGTGGCAGGCTGGGTCACGATCATAAACCGCCATCAAGTCCGCGCGTGCCGCCTTGCCCAGCCCGGGATCGTCGGCATAGGCGGCATCTGCGATTTCGCGTAACAACTGTTCGGACATCTCACCGGACGAAAGTTTGAGCGCAAAACGATAGGCCAACGCGTCATCAAGCCCGCCATGGTGAAGCAGGCTCATATGCATCAGCCCGCCCAGCAGCGGTTCGTCTGCGACGGCGGCCTTGGCTTCGGCGCAGATGCGTTTCCAGACCGGATCAAGCTCGGTCAGGCGCGGTTTGGTCTCGGCCATGCGCAGTCCCTTTCGTTGCGGGCCGACTTTACACCAGCTATGCCGGAAAAACCAAGTTACGAGACGCACGATCGCGCGAGGAACCGACCATGGACGAGCAGCAAGTAGGCGCATTCAAGAAGCGGCTGTTGCAAATGCTTGCAGACGCCGAGGCCGGCACGGCGCTCGGCGAGGTGGATACGAGGACAGTCGAACTCGACCAGCAGTCGGTGGGGCGGCTCAGCCGAATGGATGCGTTGCAGCGCCAAGCCATGGCAAAGGCGCAGCAAACGCGTCGTGCTGGCACCGAACGGCGGATCCGCGCGGCGCTGCACCGGATAGAAGCAGGCGAGTTCGGCTATTGCACCGAATGCGGCGACGAAATCGCTGAAAAGCGTCTGACACTCGACCCCGCGACACCCACCTGTATCACCTGCGCCCGCTGAGATGGGCTTGCTCTGCCCGCCATTCGGCAAGTGCGGAGAAGACCAGTGCGAGACACCTGCAATAGTCGGGATCGTCGAGTGGCGGTTCGGGTGGCAGCTCTTCGCGGTGCGCCAATGCCATGAGAGAGCCGTTGCCCCAGTCGGGATGCGCCCTGTGAAACCGTTTGCGATAGGCATCGGCCGCTTCGACTTTCGCGAACATGTGCACGATCGTCGATACACGCGCGCGGGCCGGACGGGTGTACAGGGCCCGTGCAACCGCCACCGCATCGCCGGGCTGAACCGGACGCATGGTGCTAGACCTCTGCCGGCAGGCCAAGCACGGCGAAGTGCATGGCAAACCGCACGACGCCACTGGCAAATTCGCCACCCTCGGCAGTCAGCACCAGAGGCGTGGGTGAATAAAAGGTCATCGGCTGACCGAGGACGCCCTGCACATAAGAGTTCAGGCCCAGTCCGAGGCTGCTGCCAAAGCGGTCGTCCGCACCCTCGGTGCCCAGGCGCCAGGATGACAAGGTGCCGGTGATCTCGGAAATCACGCGTGCTGTCACGCCGAAGACCACCACATGTGAGGGCAGCCCGATCGCCGTGGGCTGGGCGGCACCGGACAGAACCTCGTGGTCGAACTCCAGCAGCTCCAACTTAAAACCTATCCCGCCCGGCGAGACGGCGCCTCCTGCAGCGATCGGCAACCAGCGCACACCATCATGGCGCATCTCGGTGAGGGAATCGACCACCCATGCCCGCCAGCCGGCCTGAGGGACAGCAAAGACCCAACCGCCATTGTCAGAAATCGCGATCCGACCGTCCTGCCCCGCCCACTCGGCGCTCGCACCGGAGGCCACGCCCCAGGCCTGACCATCCCGGACACCGGTCGGCGGCTCGGCAAGACTGACGCTCTGAACGCAAAGCTGAGCCAGCGCATCGAGTTTTACCAAGGCCTCATTCACCGTGACATGCTTCTGTGCCTGCGCGGCCTGCAATAGCGGCAGGGACAGGTTCGCGGTCTCAGTCATCGATCTCGATCCTCCGATAGGGTCCG
>JBNGDM010000242.1:0-5345 GCA_049975105.1 Rhodovulum sp.
GAGCAGCTGCGCCGCCTGCGCCGCGAGAACATGTCGATGGTGTTCCAGAAATTCGCGCTGCTGCCGCACCGCACTGTTCTGGAAAATGCCGGCACGCCGCTGGAGGTGCGCGGCTACGAGCGGCAAGAGTGGGAAGACGAGGCGCACAAATGGCTGAACCGCGTCGGGCTGGAGGGGCAAGACAACCAGTTTCCCCACCAGCTATCGGGCGGGATGCAGCAGCGGGTGGGCATCGCCCGCGCGCTGACCTCGAACGCCAACATCATGTTGATGGACGAGGCGTTCTCGGCCCTAGATCCGTTGATCCGCACTGACATGCAAGACCTGCTGCTGGAGTTGCAGGAGGAGCTGCAGAAGACGGTCGTCTTCATCACCCACGACCTGGACGAGGCGCTGAAGCTGGCCGATCACCTGGTGATCCTCAAGGACGGCCATATCGTCCAGCAGGGCGAGCCGCAGCATATCCTGCTGCACCCCAACGACCCCTACATCGTGGACTTCATCTCTGACATCAACCGGGCGCGGGTGCTGCGCGTGCGCTCGGTGATGGAGCGGACAGAGGAACCGCGCGCAAATCTCGTGGGGGATGTCGATGCAGATGACACGCTGGAATCGGTGATCGCGCTCTCCGAGGGGGAAACCGGTCTCAGCTACCGGGTGCTGCGGGATGGAGAACAGGTCGGAATCCTGTCGGTCAAGAACCTTGTCCGAGCCCTGGTCCCGACGGGCGCGTCCGACGAGGGCATTCGCGCCCGAGCAAGTTGACCTGCATGCCCACGGCGTTTTCAAACGCCGTGGGCATGCACAATTCCCGGGGCGCTTTTTTGCGCGTGTTCGAAACCACCTGCCTGCGGAAACAGGTGGGTATCGTGATGCTGATTGAAAGACATCGTCGGCACTGTGTCCTGACAGATCAGTGGATGAGTCATACCTACGCGTCTAAGATGCTTGCACGAACATATGCTACCATCTGACCGAAGGTGTCTGCACCGGACCATGTGCGGATGCCTGGGCGGACGTTTTTCATATCAATAATGGTTTTAACCTGGGTAACGACATGAACGCGAAGCAGACACTTCAGACACGAGAGCGTGAGGTCAGGCCTGAAGACCAAGGCTCTTTCCGCGGCAACCTCAGAGCGCATCTACTCGCACTGGAGGAGCAGACGGTGTTACCTCAATACTGGTCGCAGCGGGGAAGCTGCCCACGCAACAGGCTCCTTCGCCATTCTCTTCATCGGACAATGGCCGCACGACGGCGATAGCTTGCATTCCGTGAAAGCCGACTACGACGAGCTTGGTTCTTCGGAAGGAAAGTAGATGGCAACTTACAAGAGACCACCTGAGAGCCGACAAGGAGAGAAGAAGACCGTTGCACTTGCCGAGGAGGCCGCCGAGCGCAAGTCTTCAGCTCAGCGCGACATAGGGATTCTCCTTCAGATTAGGCTGCTCGAACTTCTTCAGCGCAAGGGAATAGTCAGCTCTCAAGATCTCGAGGTGTTCGTCTCTGACTTCGAATCCAACATCCAACCTCTCTCACGTTCAAGTCCAGAAAGAGGTTACGCCGCGGCAGACGCCGCGGAACTACTTCGAGAAGTCCTCCTGCGAAGTGAGAATGATCCGAATTGACTGAATGGTATTGGGCCCTGTTTTGCCCTCTTAGCTTCAGGAGCGCCTGATCGATAGGGGCCTTCTGGCCGGACGCTGTGGAACGGCATGCAAGTTTGACCCCTATCTTGGGGTGATCGGCGTCCAAAAGTGACCCCCTGATAATTCTGGTGAGAAGCTTCCTCAAAGGCATGAGGGAGCAGTCAGGGGATGTTGGTTGTGGAGACGATCGCGAAGATCAGGCGGGCGCATTTCGTCGACGGCAAGTAGATCAAACAGATTTGCCGGGAGTTGCGGGTATCGCGGAACACGGTGCGCAAGGTCACCGCCCAGAACCGCTCCGAGTTGGTGTCCGAGCACATGCTCTAATTTCAGCACTACGAAATGAGTCAAAGGCTGCCCGTCAAGGGTGGGATCAAGCTTCCATTGCTATTTTCAACCCTGAAACCGACGCTTATCACGGCGCCGCGTTGATCTTGCGCGAAGAAACGCGCGCTCCGCGGCGTCATCACTGCTTAGACGACAGCAGCGACTCTATCTCCGCGCGACGAGGGAAATCTGGCTGCAGAAGCAGGCTTGCCTCGAGGTTCATTTGCCCAGCTTCGGCGTCGCCATCGCTCAGTTGCATGCGCCCGAGGGCAAAGCGGAGCCACGGGTCGTCCGGAGCCACGCGGATCGCACGACCCAACAACGCCTTAACCTCGGCATTCTGCTCAGTCAGGGCCCTTGCAAGCGCATAGGTGCCCAGGACGGACGCGTTCTCAGGCAATTGCCCATAGACGTAATCCGCGTGCACCATCGCCTCGTCGGCATTCCTGCCCGCACGGATCAAGGCCATGGCCAAATTGTTGGCCGCAACCACATTGCCCGGGTCCACAAAGATCGCCCTTCGGTAAAGGCCGATCGCGTCGTCGATGTCCCCCGTTTCCTCGGCGACATAGCCACGCGCCACGAGGACCGGCGCGGTTTCACGCTCGGCCAGGGCCGCGTCGAGGGAGGCGCGCGCCTCGTCCAGCAGGCCGAGGCGCATCTGCACATCGCTCAGCGCCACCAGGATTTCGTAGCGTCCCGCTTCGGCCCGCTCCAGACCGCGCGTATACCAGTGCCGCGCCCCCACATGATCGCCCCCCGCCGCGAAAAGGTTGCCGAGCCGAACCTCGGCCAGTGGCTGCGAGGGATCGAGCCGTTCAGCCTTTTGCAGGCTTGCATAGGCCGCGTCGAACTGTCCGCCGGCGAACTGGTGCTCGCCGAGAAAATCCCAGGCAAGGCGATGCTCCGGCGCCAGCCGTGTCGCGGCGACGTAATACTGCCGCGCCTTGTCCTGTTGCCCCATGAACTCGTAGAAGCGGCCCAGATTGAGTTTGGTGACGAAGAGGTCGGGATCGAGCTCGTCGGCGCGCAGATAGGCCTTCTCGGCTTCGTCCACCGCACGGGACCGCATCGCCTGCTCGGCGCGCATCAGGTGAAAATAGGGGTTGGAGGCGTGCTTTTGCGAGGTTGCTTCCAGTTGCGCGCGGGCGGCTTCGACGTTGCCGAGGCTCTGCTGAAGGAACACTTCCTGAACGTCGGCCATCACGTCGGCGGGCGCAAAGACCGGATCGAGCTCGGCCGCTCGGGCCCAGTCCCGACGCGCCTCATCCTTCCAGCCCAGATGGTAGAGGACGGTTCCCCGCCGATGCAGAAGGGCCGGTTCATCCGGCCGTGCGGCAAGCGCGCTGTCGAGGGCGTCGCGCATCTGTTGCAGGGGCGTGCTCGGCGTGACCTGCAAATGCTCGGGGAGGTCCGGCGCGGGCGCCGGGTTGAAATCCAGATCGACGGTGGCGGCCGGCGCTGCCCACGGCAACAGGGCAAGGACGATAACTGACAAAAGGCGCATCGTAAACACTCTGACTGTCCGAAGCCTCATTTCATCTCGCATGAAGCTCCGGCACCTGCAACGAAGACGGCTGGCCGGTTCGGCCAGCCGTCCGTGGTTTTGGACGTCGACAGGTCAGGCCTGCCGACGACGGCCGAAGCCAACAAGGGCCGCGATGCCGCCGAACAGCAACCATGCCGTCGCCGGAAGTGGGACCACGCCCCCGTCAAAGGTGGTCAACCGCACATCGGACAGAATCGGCGTTGCCGCCCCCGGGCCCCCGGGCCGCGTCAGAACCGCGCGGATCTGAGCATACTGGCCCGCGAGGTTCAGCGTATCGCCGCTTTCATAGGACGTCCATACGCCGCCCGAGAGCCCGGCAATCGTATCCGCGACGCGCACAAAAACGTCGATGTCGGATCCGGTGGGAATCAAACCCTCGGCCTCTTCGTTCCAGAACACCTTGTCCCAGATGGCCCCGACACCACCATCGATGGCGCCCGACAGCCAGGTGCCGGTCGGGTTGGTGATGCCGCCGACGAGCGACCCGGTCATGTCGGAGTAGTTGTAGGGGTTGGCTCCCGCACCCAGATCGACGCGCAGATCAACTGCTGCACTGCTGGCGACATTGGCCGGAACGGAGCCGTCAATCATCGCCGGGTCGATCCGCATCACGCTGTTGCCATTGAAGCCGTTGCCTTGGTTGGTCACCCACACCTTGCCATTGCTATCCACCGACACGCCGGTGGGATAATCGCCGACCCGGATCGTCGCCAAGAGCGTGCCGTCGGTAGCCAGTCGAGTTACCGTGTCGTCGCCGCTGTTGGCGATCCAGATGGTGTTGTCTGGCGTCACCGCCACCCCGCGGCTGAGATAGCCGCCCGACGAATAAGTCGCGAGAAGGGTGCCGTCGGGAGCGAGCTTGGAGACCGTCCTATTTGAATAATGGGTATTCCAGATATTGCCATCATTGTCGACGCCAAGCCCGTAGGACGGCCCACCTGTCGTTACGGGGCTGAGTGCACCTGACGCAGCATCCGCGGCCGTTGTGTCGTATCGGTAAATCGTGTTGGAAGACCAGTTCGACGACCAAAGGATGCCGTTGCCGTCGATCACGCCGCCATAGCCGCCACCGAAGGCGCTACTCCCGATCTGGGCGCCAGTATCGCCGTCATACTTGGCATGCTCCTTGTCGCCATAGCCGCCGATCCAGACATCGTTGTTCGCGTCAATGGCGATGGTGCGATTGTTGGTGCTGGGCGTGCGGATGTAAAGTTCAATCGCATCATCCTGCGCCGTGCTGGTCCCGCCGAGGTTGTCCGCACCCCCAGCATTTGTCCAGGCCAGCGCATCGAATGTGCTCCCGTTCCAGGTGCCGCTCGACGTTGTGGCGCCTTCGCCCGGCGTTGCGGTGATCTTGACGGCGGAACCAAGGCCACCGGACGACTCATCGCGGTTCCCGATCCACACATCACCGTTGATATCCACTGTGGTGCGCGAGGGGTTGGTGGCCCGCCCGGACGGCGCGGTGCGGTATTCGCCGAGGACGGCCCCCGAACCCGCCTGAGATTCCGCCAGCGAGGCAACGCCGTCATTCACGATGCCATCCGTTGCATCGTCGTAATCGGTGTCGATAAGCACAGCCGTCCCGCGGCCCGAGGCCGCGACCCAGATGAAGTCGAACTGCGTGACGATGTTCGGATCAAGCTGCACCTGATCATCCGCGCCCGGAGGCCCGCTGTTCGTGCTGCTGTAGGAACCGGTATCCCAGTCCGCATCATTCGTGAAAGTGAAACTGCCGGCGCTTGCCGCACCGGCCGCAACCATGGCCACAAGGCTGGTTGCCAAGGCTGTTGAGCGTCTCATTTTTAGCCCCCTCCAAC
>JBNGDM010000243.1:0-5329 GCA_049975105.1 Rhodovulum sp.
GGATGAGCCAGAGCCTCCAAACGGAAAACCGCTCAGATGTCCCAAATTATCTGACGACGCACATGGTGGAGGCGTTCTCTGCCCATCGAGCCGCGTACGAGGGCCTCCAAGAAGCCGAAGATCGACTTGCCGACGTTCACGCCGCTTACGTTGAGAACCTCTTGTCCGAGCGCTTCAAGACTTCTCCGGTTTTGCCGGTGAAGGGTCTGCTCATAGAAGGCCCTCGCAACGGAAAATCACCCACGGCAGCTGAAAATGAAGAAGGATTTCGAAGCGTCACTCTGAGCGCCGTATCCAATGGTCTGTTCGATCCCCAGGGTTGTGAAAAATACATCCGTATAGACGCATACGAAGCGGAACCGTTCCTGGTGCAGGCTGGCGATGCCTTTGCGGTTCGCGGAAATGGAAATCGGAATCTGATGGGGAAAGTCGGCCTTAGCAGTGAATCGTACAATGATCTCATCTACCCCGACCTACTAATTCGGCTCCGATTTGACGAGTCCATCATTCTCAAGGAATTCGCAGTTGCGCAGTGGAACCATCCGCCTGTCCATGCGCGCCTAGCAGCGCGCGCGAAATCATCCAACGGAATCTGGAAGGTTAACGGTCAAGATATCAGAGCGCACAAATTGACCGTGCCGACCATTGATCAGCAGAAAGAGGTGGTCACAAGTCTTTCGCATTTCCAGGCTCAATTGCAGTCAATTCAAGGGCGCCAAAGGCAACTGCGCGAATTCCTTTCCAAACTTCACGAACAAGCATTCTCCGCCACGGTGGCCACATGACCTTCAACGAAGCCAACACCGTCGAAGCCTTCATCCGCGACCGCCTCGCGGGCAGCTCCGGTCCGGCCACCGTCGCGCCGGGCCTCGCTCGGCAGGGTGGCGCGATCTCTGGCCTTGGCTGGCACTTCGTCGGCCCCGCCGACCTGCCGCGACAGTCGCAGGAGGCGTTGGTCGAGCCCTATCTGCGCGACGCGCTGATCCGCCTGAACCCCGACATCGCCGCCAATCTGTCCCGCGTGGACGATGTGCTCTACCGCCTGCGCGCCATCGTCATGAGCGCGCGCTCGGACGGGCTGGTGAAGGCCAACGAGGAGTTCGCCGCCTGGATGCTCGGCGAACGCTCCATGCCCTTCGGCGCGGACGGCCAGCATGTCACCATCCGCCTGATCGACTTCGACGACATCGCGCAGAACAGCTTCGTCGTCACCCAGCAGTTCACCTTCCGTTCGGGCAAGACCGAAAAGCGCGCCGATCTGGTGCTGCTGGTCAACGGCCTGCCGCTCGTCCTGATCGAGGCCAAGACGCCGGTCCGCTCCAGCCAGAGCTGGCTCGACGCCGCGCTCCAGGTCCATGACGACTACGAGCAGAACGTGCCGGAGCTGTTCGTGCCGAACGTCTTCTCGGTCGCCACCGAGGGGAAGGAGTACCGCTACGGCTCCGTCCGGATGCCCGTCGATCTCTGGGGCCCGTGGCGGACGGATGCCGATGGCCCGCAGTCGATGGGCGAAGTCGAGAAGTCCGTCAATTCGATGCTGCGGCCGGCCATGGTGCTGGACCTGCTTGCGAACTTCACCGCCTTCGCCACGCAGAAGGGCAAGCAGCGCATCAAGATCATCGCCCGCTACCAGCAGGTCGAGGGCGTCAACAAGATCGTCGAGCGCGTCGTTGCCGGCCAGGTGCGCAAGGGGCTGATCTGGCACTTCCAAGGCTCCGGCAAGTCGCTGCTGATGCTGTTCGCCGCCCGCAAGCTGCGCCTGCACCCGGCGCTGAAGAACCCGACCGTGCTGGTGGTGGTTGACCGCATCGACCTCGACAGCCAGATCGCCGGCACCTTCTATGCCGCCGACATGGCCAACCTGGTGCGCACCGACAGCCGCAAGGAGCTGTCCGAGCTGCTGGCCAAGGACGTGCGCAAGGTCGTCATCACCACGATCCACAAGTTCGCCGAGGCGGACGGCGTGCTGAACGACCGCGACAACATCATCGTCATGGTCGACGAGGCGCACCGCACGCAGGAGGGCGATCTGGGCCGCAAGATGCGCGAGGCGCTGCCGAACGCGTTCCTGTTCGGCCTGACGGGAACGCCCATCAACCGCGCCGACCGAAACACCTTCTACGCCTTCGGCGCCGAGATCGACGAGAACGGCTACATGAGCCGCTACGGGCTCAACGACTCGATCCGCGACGGCGCGACCAAGGAACTGCATTTCGAACCGCGGCTGGTGGACCTGCACATCGACCAGCAGGCGATCGAGGAAGCCTATGCCGAACTGACCGAGGGCTTGACGGACGAGGACAAGGACAAGCTCGGCCGCGCCGCCGCGAAGATGTCGATCCTGGTGAAAGCACCGGAACGCATCAGCACGATCTGCGCCGACATCGCGCAGCACTTCCAGACGAAGGTGCAGCCGAACGGCTTCGGCGCGCAGGTGGTCACCTTCGACCGCGAGAGTTGCGTTCTCTACAAGAAGGAACTCGACAAGCACCTGCCGCCGGAAACCTCCGACATCGTCATCTCGGTCAACAGCGGCGAGCCGGAATACGCGGCCTACAAGCGCGACCGGGATGCCGAGGAAAAGCTGCTGGACCGCTTCCGCGACCCGAAGGACCCGCTGAAGATCATCATCGTCACGTCGAAGCTGCTGACCGGCTTCGACGCGCCGATCCTGCAGACGATGTACCTGGACAAGCCGCTGCGCGACCACACGCTGCTACAGGCGATATGCCGGACGAACCGCCCTTACGGCGAGCAGAAGACGCACGGGCTGATCGTCGACTACCTCGGGATCTTCGACGACGTCGCGCAGGCGCTGAAGTTCGACGAGAAGGGCGTCCAGAAGGCCGTTTCCAACATCGCCGAACTCGCCGCGATGCTGCCGTCCGCGATCCAGAAGTGCCTCGAGTACTTCGCCGGCGTCGACCGCAGCCTCACCGGCTATGAGGGCCTGATCGCGGCACAAGACTGCCTGCCGAACGATGAGCGCCGTGACGCCTTCGCATCGGACTTCAGCGTCCTGAGCCGTATCTGGGAGGCGTTGTCGCCGGACCCGGTGCTGACGCCCCACGAGAAGGACTATCGCTGGCTGGCGCAGGTCTACGAGTCGCTCAAGCCGTCTACCGGCACTGGGCGGCTGCTCTGGCACCGGCTGGGCGCCAAGACGATCGAGCTGATCCACGAGAACGTCCACGTCGACGCGGTGCGTGACGATCTCGACACCCTGGTGATGGACGCGGAGCTGCTCGAGGCCGTTGTCGGCAACCCAGACCCCGAGAAGAAAGCCAAGGAGATCTCGGTCAAGCTGACCGGCCGGTTGCGCAAGCACGCCGGGAACCCGAAATACAAAGCGCTGGCCGAGCGCCTGGAAGACCTCAAGAACCGCCACCAGCAGGGGCTCCTGCTCAGCATCGACTTCCTGAAGGAGCTGCTCGCGCTCGCCAAGGACGTCGTGAAGATGGAGCGGGAGACCCCGGTCGAGGAAGACATCGACCGCGGCAAGGCCGCCCTTACGGAACTCTTCGAGGAGGCGAAGAACGGAGAGACGCCGATCATGGTCAAACGCGTCGTGGACGACATCGACGAGATTGTCCGTGCGGTGCGCTTCGATGGGTGGCAGGCCACCCATGCTGGCGAACGGGAGGTGAAGAAGGCGCTTCGGCAGACCCTTTTCAAGTACAAGCTCCACCAGGATGCCGAGCTGTTCGAGCGAGCCTACGGCTACATTCGGGAGTACTATTGAGCAATGGCGAGTGACGAGCGCACATTCACCGTCGCCACGGATGATGCCGTCATAGACATGATTCAGAGTGCAAGGCGACGGCTCGTCGTTATCGCACCGGCACTGTCCCAGGCCATTGCGAACGCCCTTGCGGCCCGCTTTGACGAGCTGGCTGACCTAGACATTCGGGTGATCGTCGATGCCGACGCCGAGGTGTACCGTCTCGGCTTCGGTGAACGAGAAGCTCTTCAGGTGATCCGCGAGGCAGCTTCTCGAAGCTTGCTTGACCTTCGGGAACAGCCGGGTGTCCGTATTGGCGTCATCATCTCTGACGAGGACACAATGGTATTTGCCCCTGTCTCGAAGAACATTGAGGCGGGATCTGAGTCGGTAGAGAAACCCAACGCAATCGTCCTGCGGGGTGCTACGTCCGACAGCTTGGCCCGAGCCGCAGGAGCCGAGCAATCGGACGACAGCCCTACTGGTGAAATCGGTAATGCTGCGCTGGACCCGAAAAAGGTCGAAGAGATGCAGGCCGATCTCGAGCGCAACCCGCCTGCGAAGTTCGACATCGCGCGCCGACTTAATGTCTTCACCTCGCGTGTGGTTTACGTCGAGTTTGAGATCAAGAACTTTGCGCTAGGGCGTAAAGGGGTGCCGCTTCCCGACGATTTCAAGACAGCCACCACCAAGGCGCTCCAAGCGCAGATCTCAAGTCGGCTACGTGCGCCAATGGCTGAAATCGGCGCAGTCGAAGTCGTCGTCGGAGAGGGAGAAAATGCGACGACCGAGAAAATCGACGACGAGTGGCTGAGGAAAGAACGAAAGAGAATCGAAGATCTTTATACGTTCCAAATTGATAATTTTGGTCGCGTTATCCTGCGAGAGGACCGGCAATCATTCGATGATGCCGTCAAGACGTTCACGACCGTAGTCGAGCGTTACCACGAAAAGGTCCGGGAAGCGCTCGATGCGCACCGCAAGACCTTCCGCGAGAACTTCGTTGCTGAGTTTCTCCCCAGATGGAAGGCGGCACCGCCGGCCTACATGACACGCTGGGGGAATAGGGCCGACGAGAACAGCCTTCGGAGGGAGCTCGAGAACCGTGCCAACGAGGTCTTCAACGAAATGTTGAATTTCGACCCGCCGTCGGTTCGCCTCGTAGAGAAGAACATCTCGCCAAAGAATGTCGAGGATCCGCGATTTATAGACAGGCTGAAGAGTATCATGGAGCGACGGCGCGTCCCTAAAGAGATCATAGAGTCGTTGTTCGCCACGGGCGGCGCCGCCCCAGAACAACCGGACCTCCTCAAGGAGTAGAGGACGCTATCAAGGGCCAACCGCCAGCCGAAAGTTCCACCGAGAAGTTCGACGCCAGTTCCTTTAGAACGGAAGCGACTGGCATCGAAGTGCTTAGGCGCGCACTCGGCGAAACTTATACTTTTCAGTGGCTTAGAAGGCTATTCACCAAACCCACGCAGTCATCAGGTCCGGAGAATATCGGCCCTGAGAGACCGCTTCCGGGTCACTCGGTGCCACTGCCAGTGCTCAGCCCCTCCCGCATAACCCTCGAATACAACGAGAAAATCCGGCCACCGCCGGATCGGG
>JBNGDM010000244.1:0-5252 GCA_049975105.1 Rhodovulum sp.
CTGGTTCCCGATGGCGCGGCAAGGGATGCAATCGCCGCCCGATTGGGTCTGATCGCGCTCAAAAAACTTCGGTTCGAAGGAGAATTCGCCCCGGAGGGCCGTTGCGACTGGCGCCTGACCGGCCGTTTGGGTGCGACGGTGGTCCAACCCTGCGTTGTAACGCTCGCGCCCGTGACGACTAGGATCGACATCGACGTGCTGCGCAGCTATCGCGAAGAGATGCCACCGCCGCCTGCGGGCCATGAGGTGGAGATGCCCGAGGACGACACCGAGGAACCGCTGCCCGAGGTTCTGAACCTGATGGACGTCATCGAAGAAGCGCTGGCACTGGCATTACCGCTTTACCCCCGTGCGGAGGGTGCCGAGATCGCCGAGGCGATCTATGGCCCGCCCGGGGCGGCGCCCATGTGCGATGAAGACACCCGTCCATTTGCTGTCCTCGCGCGTCTCAAGGGAAAACAGGATCTGGAATAGTGCCCGCCTGCGGATACAATGGTGCACACCGGATGATCGCCGGAAAAAGACATCCCGCAAATTGAAAACGAGGCGCAGCGGCCTACCAGCGCCGTGTCATCACGCGGAAAAGAAGTCCCGCCCTGCGACGAAATTCGGAGCTGCCAAGCCGGCCCTCGGCGACACGCCGGGGATCCGCGGCGGCTTTGCGAAGCAA
Source organism: Rhodovulum sp. (assembly GCA_049975105.1). GTDB lineage: Bacteria > Pseudomonadota > Alphaproteobacteria > Rhodobacterales > Rhodobacteraceae > Rhodovulum. The sequence continues at coordinate 671 of JBNGDM010000244.1, forward strand.
TGTTCCTGTTTGCCAGGCAGCCCGCGCCGCCGGCCACGCCTCAAAAGGGATCCGCTCGGCCATCGCGCCCGCCCTTCGCAAATGGTCCAATCCGCGCCGGGCGAATGCCGAAACCGCTGCGGGGCGGCCATCGACCAGCGGAACTCGCCCACGGGCCTCGAGTTCGGGAACCGCCACCAACCAAGCCGCGACGCCTTGCGCAAAGCCCAGGTCCCGCAGGGCACATTCGCCCTGCACAGCGCCAAGAACATTCGCCGAAACCCACATCAGCGTGCCGAAAGTCGCGGCGATATGCGCTTCGAGTGCAGCCGGATCGACAAATGGTTCACGATACGCGTCCCAACGCCGCGCCGCCACAAGCCCGTCCAGAAGCCGCGCATCGGCCGACCCCAGAACCGCAGCCAGTGGCGTCGCGACTTCGTGCCGACGCACGGAAGCGCCCGCGGCGATCTCCTCTAGGACGTCGCGCCACCACTGGAGCCGCATCTCGGCGATCATCGGCTCTTCGGTCAACCAAGGCGCGCGCGCGACCTCCACATTGAAGGCATAAAGAGGCATCAGACGGACGCGCGCGGTCACTGGCGCGGCCATTGCAGCCAAGAACCGGTCGGGGTCGCCGCGTCGAACGATCTCGGCACAGGCCTCCAAGCTCATCTTGGCCCACCGCCGCTTGACAGATGAAGGGCCTCGTCCCAGCAAGCGCAGCCGGTGGCGATGTTCTCATCAGCGTTGCCCCGGAAGGTCGCGAAAAAGGAATCGGCGCTGGGCCGTCGGGTTGCGCGTCTGTAATCCATCGGTCCGAAACTGGCCCCCCAAGCGGCATCGGAAAAGCTGCGCTGACCCGGGGCCGGATGTCCGGCGCCTTCGGTCTGCGCGGCGATATCCGCCTCCCTCCCACACGCGGCGTCATGGTGCCGAACATCCCCTGGAACGCACGTGATAAAGGCCACCCAGCCTAAGCCGCTTCGCCCTGTTGGGCCGGCGTGCGGCAACCCGTTATGAAGTGGACAGAACGCGCCCCGACCCGTCACAGCGTCGCCCCGTCGCGCACCAGCTTCCAAACGACGGCATCCAGTAGCGCCTCGAACGAAGCATCGACGATATTCGGCGACACGCCCACGGTCGACCAGCGCCGACCCTGGCCATCCTCGCTGTCGATGATCACGCGGGTCACTGCCTCGGTGCCGCCGTTGGTGATTCGCACCTTGAAATCGACCAGCTTCATGTCATCGATATAGGGCTGGTAGGGGCCAAGATCCTTGGCCAGTGCCCGCCAGAGCGCGTTGACCGGACCCCGGTCCCGCCCCTCGGCATCGCGGCTTTCGGAAACCGACAGCTTCTTTTCGCCATTTACCTTGACCACCACCACCGCCTCGGACGAACTGACCATGCGGTCGTGACGGTTCTTGCGCCGTTCCACCGTTACCCGGTAGCGCTTGACCTCGAAGTAAGCGGGCAACCCGTGCAAAAGCCGCCGTGCCACAAGTTCGAAACTGGCCTGCGCCGTATCATAGGAATATCCCTCGCCCTCACGGGTCTTGATCTCGTCGAGGATCAGCGCAAGCCGTGGGTCTGCTTCATCAACCTCGATTCCCGCCTCGACCAACCGCCGACGCAGGTTGGACTGCCCGGCTTGGTTTGACATCGGGATGACGCGGATATTGCCAACCAGGGCGGGGTCAATATGCTCGTAGGTAGTCGGGTCCTTGAGGATCGCGCTGGCATGCAGTCCCGCCTTGTGCGCAAAGGCCGAACTGCCCACGTAAGGCGCACTTTTTAGCGGCACCCGGTTCAGAATGTCGTCCAAGAGCCGGGACGCGCGCGTCAAGTGCGACAGGGCCTCTTCGGTTACGCCGGTCTGAAAGCGACCGGCATAGGGCGCCTTAAGAAGAAGAGTTGGGATCAGCGTCGTTAGGTTGGCATTTCCGCAACGCTCACCCAGCCCGTTCAACGTACCCTGCACCTGCCGCGCACCGGCATCTATGGCGGCCAGGCTGCCCGCGACTGCGTTGCCAGTGTCGTCATGGGTGTGGATACCGATGATGTTGCCTGGAAGGCCGCTGGCTATGACCTGCGCGGTGATCTCGCCTACCTCATGCGGTAACGTGCCACCGTTCGTATCACATAGCACGACCCAGCGCGCACCGGCCTCCTGCGCAGCCTTGAGACATGCGAAAGCATAGCCCACGTCCGACTTCCAGCCGTCGAAGAAATGCTCGGCATCGAACAGGGCCTCGCGGCCTTGGGCAACGACATGGGCGATGGATTCCGAGATGTTCGCGAGATTCTCGTCGCGGCTGATCCCCAGCGCCGTCTCGACATGGAAATCATGCGTCTTGCCCACCAGGCAGACCGAGGGCGTTCCGGCATTCAGCACGGCGGCGAGCACCTCGTCGTTCTCGGCGCTGCGCCCTGCCCTTTTTGTCATCCCGAACGCCGTCAGCCCGGCGCGGGTTCTCGGCGCCGCATTGAAAAAGGCACTATCGGTGGGGTTCGCTCCGGGCCAGCCACCCTCGATATGGTCGACACCGAGCGCATCCAGCACTTCAGCGATCTTGACCTTTTCCGCAGTCGAGAACTGCACGCCCTGAGTCTGTTGCCCGTCGCGCAGAGTCGTATCGTAAAGATAGAGGCGGTCTTCCTTCATCGGTGCGACCTCTCGCAGCCAGCCAACCCTTCGTTCGTCCCAGAAGGGACACCTCCCGAAAACGGAGACACCGACAACACAGGGCGGTTGGAACCGGCCCTCATTCAAGGGACTCCAAGCGGGAGGGATCGAACCCAACACCCGGCAGCAACTCGACACCCGCCTTGGTCATCCGGACCTCGATCCCGGCATCGACAAGCGCCATTTTCAGACGGTCCACCTCGGTGAAATCCTTTGTTTCCATGGCCTTAGCACGCGCCGCCTCCAACCGCTCGACCCAATCATCAAGATCAGCCGACGGCGCCTCCGCCCAGTGGCCCAATTCGTCACCCAGCAGCCCGAGCAGGCCAGCTGATGCCTTCAGTGCCGAGGCTTCGCCATCCGCAGCCAAGCGATGCAACACAGCCATCGCGCCCGCCGTGTTCAGGTCATCGCACAGGGCGGCGGCGATCTCGGGCGCAGGGCTCGGCGCGGGTTCGATGTCCGCGACGAGCCCCCTCCACCGTTGCAATACCAACTTTGCCTCGCGCGCCTTTTCTGCCGTCCAGTCCATCGGCTTGCGGTAATGGGTCGACAGAAACACGAAGCGGATCACCTCACCTGGAATGCCCTGTTCCAGAAGATCATGCACAGTGAAGAAATTGCCCAAGGACTTGGACATCTTCTTGCCCTCGACCTGCAGCATTTCATTATGAAGCCAGTAACGTGCGAATTCGCCCTTCGGATGGGCACACTTGCTTTGCGCGATCTCGTTTTCATGATGCGGAAAGGTCAGGTCGTTGCCGCCGCCATGGATGTCGAAACTGTCGCCCAGGATCGCGTGGCTCATCGCAGAGCACTCGATATGCCAACCCGGCCTGCCCCGGCCCCAGGGGCTATCCCAACCCGGCTGTTGCGGTGCCGAAGGTTTCCATAGGACGAAATCCATCGGGTCGCGCTTATAGGGCGCCACTTCGACACGAGCCCCGGCGATCATGTCATCGACCGATCGCCCCGAGAGCTGCCCATAACCAGCATAGCTCCTTACGTCGAACAGCACATGACCCTCGGCGGCATAGGCATGCCCCTTCTCGATCAGCTCCTCGATCATCGTGATCATCTGGCCGATATAGGCCGTCGCCCGCGGCATCTCGTTCGGCTCCAGAACCCCCAGTGCTGTCATGTCCTCGACATACCAACACGCCGTCTCTTCCGTTATTTCGGAAATCGGTCTTCCGCTTTCCTCCGCTCGCGCGATTATCTTGTCATCCACGTCGGTTATGTTTCGAACGTAAGTGACATGATCTGGTCCGTAGACATGCCGGAGCAGCCGAAACAGAACGTCGAACACCACCGCCGGACGTGCATTGCCCAGATGCGCTCGATCATAGACCGTGGGTCCGCAGACATACATGCGTACATTGCCAGGATCGATGGGCTGGAACCTTTCCTTCTGGCGGGTCCGGGTGTTGTAAAGGGTAATCTCGGTCATGCGTTCGTCCTTCGCGCGCGTCCCGCCGCGGGTTCTGGCACATATCCTGAAAGATGGGAATACGAGGCCCAAATCGCGCCTGGGGCGCACCCTCGAACAGAGTTCATTTGCGGCGATCTACGAGCCGGTCGAACTCGCGCTTGCCACCGGCCCTGTCACGCACAGCACACCATGCCTTCGCGCCGCCGCATCATCCCCTTTCGCAAGAGCGTCGGCCTAAACTCAGGCCACCTTGCCGATTTAACCAGAGGGTCCTATGCCCGCGCTAGGATGCGCTAAAGCAGCAAGGTATGGACGCGATGAACCGCGACGAGCTGCTCTACTGGTCGAAACGCGCTGCGAAATGGGCAAAAGATTATCACGCCACACTTCGCGAGCGGCCAGTCCGTGCCGACCGCGTACCGTCCGAAACCGCCGCAAAGCTGTCCCAGCGCGCGCCGGAACAGCCCGAGCGGATCGAAGAG
>JBNGDM010000245.1:0-5210 GCA_049975105.1 Rhodovulum sp.
CCATATGACTCTTGTATGCGCTTTCGCTGCGGCGCGGCGAAGCGCGGGGCGCGGAGTCAGCCCCCCGCGCCGGTGCCGATAACCGCCTCGGTCAGGGGGCTGTCCGGACTGGCCAGCCCCTCGATCACGTCGAAATGGTGCCGCCCCTCGTCCAGGTGCAACGCGGCGCCGGGCCAGGCCTCGGCCAGCCAGCGCGCCTGGTCGAGGAAGGCGGGGAGTTCGGCGGCGCCGACCCAGACAGTCACCGGAACGCCCGCGCGCGGTGCGTGGCAGGCCGGGCTTTCGGCGCGGGCGGCGGCCTCGTCCAAGCGGAAGCTGTCGTTCATCCCGGTGCGCAGCAGCGGGCGCAGGTCGGAGACCGGCGAGATCGGCACGACGCGGGCAAGGCGGTCGGCCACCGCCTCGGGCAGGGTCACATCCTCGCACAGCATCCGCGCCACCAGATGCCCGCCCGCGGAATGGCCCGCCAGCGTCATCGGCCCGGGCACCAGCCGCGCCATGACCGGCAGCGCGGCGGCGATATCGGCGGTGATGGCGGCGATGGGCACCTCGGGGGCCAGCCGGTAGGAGGGCATCGCCACCGCCCAGCCGCGCGCCAAGGGTCCCGCGGCCAGGTGCGAAAAGAACGACTTGTCGAAACGCAGCCAATAGCCGCCATGGACGAACACCGTCAGCCCCCGCGCCCGCCCCGGGGGCAGGAAGATATCGAAGCGCTGGCGCGGGTGGTCGCCATAGGGCAGGTCGATCTGCCCCCGCGCGCCCGCCCGGAACGCCTGCGCCGCCGCGGCCCAGAGCCCGGGATAGGCCTCGGACCCGGCCACATGGCCGCTGTTGGAATAGGCCGCGTCCCAGTCGACCCCGTCTTCGTCACTGGACATTCCGCCGCCCTCCATGTTTGCCTGCGCCCGAACGGATGGGAGAATGACCGATGCCCGCAAGCGACCTCAAGAGCCTTCTCAGGGATTCCGATCTATTGGCCACGCAGGCCTATGTCGGCGGCCAGTGGATCGACGCCGATGACGGCGCGACGTTCGAGGTCACGAACCCGGCCACGGGGCAGGCGATCTGCACCGTGCCCGACCTGACCCGCGCCGAGACCGCCCGCGCCATCGAGGCCGGGCGGGTCGCGCAGAAGGACTGGGCCGCCAAGACCGCCAAGGAACGCGCCAACATCCTGCGCAAGTGGTTCGACCTGATGATGGCCGCGCAGGAGGACCTGGCGGTGATCCTGACCGCCGAGATGGGCAAGCCGATGAGCGAATCCCGCGGCGAGATCGCCTATGGCGCGTCGTTCATCGAGTGGTTCGCCGAAGAGGCCAAGCGCATCTATGGCGAGACGATCCCGGGCCACCAGGCCGACAAGCGGCTGACCGTGATCCGCCAGCCGATCGGCGTGACGGCGGCGATCACGCCGTGGAACTTTCCGAACGCGATGATCACCCGCAAGGCCGGCCCCGCGCTGGCGGCGGGCTGTTCGATGGTGATCAAGCCCGCGGGCGAGACGCCGCTTTCGGCGCTGGCCATGGCGGTGCTGGCCGAACGCGCAGGCGTGCCCAAGGGGGTGCTGTCGGTGGTGACGTCGTCGCGGTCGTCGGATATCGGCCGCGAGTTCTGCGAGAACCCGACGGTGCGCAAGCTGACCTTTACCGGGTCGACCGAGGTGGGGCGCATCCTTCTGGAACAGGCCGCGGGCCAGGTGATGAAATGTTCGATGGAGCTGGGCGGCAACGCGCCCTTCATCGTGTTCGACGATGCCGATCTGGACGCCGCGGTGCAGGGCGCCATCGCCTGCAAGTTCCGCAACAACGGCCAGACCTGCGTCTGCGCCAACCGCATCTACGTGCAGGCCGGGGTCTATGACGCCTTCGCCGAGAAACTGGCCACGGCGGTGGCGGGGTTGCGGGTGGGCGACGGGCTGGACGACGGCACCGACCTTGGCCCGCTGATCTCCGACGACGCGCTGGCCAAGGTCGAGGAACATATCGCCGACGCCACCGCCAAGGGCGCGCAGGTGCTGTCGGGCGGCCAGCGGCATGCCCGCGGCGGCACGTTCTACGAGCCCACCGTGGTAACCGGCGCCACCCAGGAGATGCAGTTCGCCTGCGAGGAGACCTTCGGCCCCGTGGCGCCGCTGTTCCAGTTCGAGACCGAGGACGACGTGATCGCGATGGCGAACGACACGATCTTCGGGCTGGCGTCCTATTTCTATGCCCGCGACCTGAGCCGGGTCTACAAGGTGGCCGAGGCGCTGGAATACGGGATCGTGGGGGTGAATACCGGCATCATCTCGACCGAGGTGGCGCCGTTTGGCGGCGTCAAGCAATCGGGGCTGGGCCGCGAGGGCAGCCGCCACGGGATCGAGGATTACCTGGAGATGAAATACATCTGCATGTCGGTCTGAGCGGGGCGCGGCGCTCAGGCGGCGGGTGGGGCGCTGGCCGGCGCGGGCGCGTCGGGCGCATCCCGGGGCAGGTCCATCAGATCCAGCACCTGCGCATAGGCGGCTTGCCAGGCCGCGCGCATGTCCTCGGTGCAGGCCGGGCCGTAGAATTCCACAAGCGCCCGGTCGAAGGCCCGCTGGCCGATGGCCATGTGGGCATGGCGCACCTGCCGGTTCGCGTGCACCCGGCCCAGATGCGCCGCCGTGGCCGCCAGCCGGTCGCGGTCGCCCAGCACCCCCACCACCATCGCCAGCGCCGCCATCAGCATGCGCTTCTGGCCCTGGAAATCGCGCCGGAACAGGGCGCGCGACTCGGGTGCGAGGTCGAACAGGTGGTTGTAGAACGCGTCGGCGAACCGCCCCTTGGCCGCGAAGATGGGCCCGGAGGTTTCGACGACGATTTTCCGGGCGCGCGCTTCCATCTTGTCTCCGGGGGCAAGGACCGCGCCAGATTGCATGGCGCCCCTTAACGGGACGTGAACCCGGCCCGCGACGCGATGGCCCCCCGGCCCCCGCGGTGCGTCCCGATGCCCCCAGATTTGCCTTGACCGCGCCAGACATTACCGGGGAACATCGGGGCCTGACGGGACAGCGGCCCGGCGCCTTGGGCGGCCGCACCCGACGGCCGGGGCAGGCCGGACATCCGGCCTCCGGTCCGGGCGCAGCACACCGGCCGGCGCGCAGGGCACGCGAGCCATGACCCGTGCCACGCGACCGATCGGAGGATGTCACCCCATGCGCTGTTTCACGATCCTGGGCCCCTCGCAGGCGGGCAAGTCGACCCTGCTGAAAGCCCTGAGCGAACTGGACGGCCGCCCCGTCGCCGCCCGGTTCACCGACGCCCTGACGGTCAGCCAGTTCACCTACCTGGGCGAACCCTGGGCGGGCTTCGACATCGCCGGGGGGCCCGATTACCTGGGCCATGCGGGCGAGGCGCTGGCCGCGAGCGACGCCGCGATCCTCTGCGTCGCGCCCGAACCCGACGCCGCGGTACTGGCCGCGCCCTATCTGCGGCTGGTGGAACAATCCGACGTGCCCTGCTTCATCTTCATCAACAAGATGGACCAGGACGAGGCCCGCATCCGCGACATCGTGGGCGGGCTGCAGGCCTATGCCAACCACCATATCGTGCTGCGCCAAGCCCCGATCCGCGACGCGGACGGCCACGTGGTGGGCGCCGTCGACCTGATCTCGGAACGCGCCTTCCAGTACCGCGAGGGCCAGCCCTCGAAGCTGATCGAGATCCCCGACGACCTGCATGACCGCGAACAGGAGGCCCGCGCCGAACTGCTGGAACACCTGGCCGATTTCGACGACCACCTGATGGAACAGCTGATCGAGGACCGCGCGCCGCCCACCGAAGAGGTCTACAAGGTGCTGGCCGAGGCCCATCGCGACAACGCGGTGATGGCCGCCTACCTGGGCGCGGCCAGCCACGGCAACGGCCTGACCCGGCTGATGAAGGCGCTGCGCCACGAGGCCCCGGGCATGGAGGCGATCGGGCTGCGCCTCGGCGTCGAGGCGCCGCTGGCCATCGGGGTGGCGGGCGACACGAAGAAGCATGTCGGCAAGTCCACCCTGATCCGGGCGCTGGGCAGCCCCGTGCAGCATGGCAGTCCGCTGGCCGGCGACAATGTCGGCACGCTGACCGGCATCGACGGCAAACCGGTGCCCGAACCGCTGGACCCCGGCACGCTGGCCGTGGCGGTGAAATCCGACCACCTGGAGCCGGGCTTTGCCTATACCGCCGCGGGGGCCGAGGAACTGCCCGGCTGGACCCGCGGCCGCCCGCCCGCCTATGCCCGCATCCTGGCCCCGGCCAACGAACGCGACGACGCGCGGCTGTCGGCGGCGCTGGGCCGGATCGCGGCGGCCGACCCGGGGATGGAACTGACCCAGGACAGCGAGACCGGCCACCTCGTCGTCCGCCTGCAGGGGCCGATCCACATGCGCCGGGTGCTGGCCAAGCTGGCCGAGGATTTCGGCATCGAGGCCAGCGAACATTCCGTCTCCGGCATCTACCGCGAGACGATCACCAAGCCGGTCGAAACCCATCATCGCCACCGCAAGCAGACCGGCGGCGCGGGGCAGTTCGCCGATGTACAGCTGACGATCCGGCCCCAGGGCCGCGGCGCGGGCTTTGCCTTCGACGACACGGTCAAGGGCGGCGCGGTGCCCAAGAACTATATCCCCGCGGTCGAGGCGGGCGCGCGCGAGGCGATGGAACAGGGGCCGCTGGGCTTTCCGGTGGTCGATGTCGCGGTGACGCTGACCGACGGCAAGCACCACGCCGTCGACAGTTCCGACCACGCCTTCCGCACCGCTTCCAAGACCGGCGTGCGCGAGGCGCTGGACAAGGCCGGCGCCGTGGTCCTGCAACCGGTCGAGCGTGTGGCGATCCACGTGCCCACGGTCTATTCCGGCTCGCTGGTGGCGCTGGCGGGCAGCCTCAAGGGCCAGGTGCTGGGCTTCGAGGCGCACGGACAGGCCCGCGGCTGGGACGTGTTCCAGGCGCTGCTGCCGGCGGCGGCCAAGGAAGAGCTGTTCCAGGCGCTGGGCGGGCTGACCCATGGCACGGCCTGGTTCGAAAGCCGGTTCGACCATTACGAGGAATTGCACGGCAAGGATGCCGACCGCATCCGCGAGGCGCGCGCGGCGGAACTGGCCTGAGACCCGCGCCCTGGACTGGCCGTCCTGGCCGGTCCACCGGTTTCGGCAGTCCGGTTCTTCTTCTTGGCTGAAATACCCTGGGGGGTCTGGGGGGCGACGC
>JBNGDM010000246.1:0-5203 GCA_049975105.1 Rhodovulum sp.
CCTCATACGCCCCTGATGCGGCGCCTACTTGCCTTCCAGCGCGTCCAGCCGCGCCTTCAGCGCCTCGTTCTCTTCGCGCGCCTTCTGGGCCATCGCGCGCACCGCGTCGAATTCCTCGCGCGTGACGAAATCGCGATCGGCCAGCCAGCGATCGACCATGCTCTTCATCGCCGTCTCGGCCTCGTCCTTGGCGCCCTGGGCGACGCCCATGGCATTGGTCATCAGCTTGGACATGTCGTCCAGAAGTTTGTTCCGGGTCTGCATCGGCGCCCCCTGGCATTTGCATTCGCCCCTTATATGACGTGGCGGGCGGCCAACCTCAAGGTTGACTTCGCCCGCCCACCGTCCAACAGAGTCACCCCATGCACGCCGTTCTGCCCTTCCCCGATATCGGCCCCGAGATCGTCTCGATCTCGCTTTTCGGCATGGAATTCGCGCTGCGCTGGTACGCGCTGGCCTATATCGCGGGCATCCTGATCGGCTGGCGGCTGGTGGTCGCGCTGGTCCGCCGCCCCACGCTCTGGCCCGACCGCGCCGCGCCGATGACGGCCGAGCAGGTGGACGAGCTGCTGACCTGGATCATCCTCGGGATCATCCTGGGCGGGCGGCTGGGATTCGTGTTGCTGTATCAGCCGGGCTATTACCTGGCGCATCCGCTGGAAATCCCCATGCTCTGGCAGGGGGGGATGGCGTTCCATGGCGGGTTGCTGGGCGTCGTGGCCGCGATCACGCTGTTCGCGCGCAGGCATGGCGTGCCGCTCTTGTCTGCGGCCGACGCGCTGGCCATCGCCACGCCGCCGGGGCTGTTCTTCGGGCGGGTGGCGAATTTCATCAATGCCGAGCTGTGGGGCCGCCCCTCGGACCTGCCCTGGGCGGTGGTCTTTCCCACCGAGCGGGCGCAATTCTGCCCGGGCTGGGACATGGTCCCCTGCGCCCGCCACCCCTCGCAGCTGTACGAGGCGGGGCTGGAGGGGCTGATCCTCGGCGCGGTTCTGCTGTGGCTCGCGCTTGCGCGCGGCGCGCTGAAACGGCCGGGCCGCGTGGCGGGCGTGTTCTTCATCGGCTACGGGCTTGCGCGGTTCACGGTGGAATTCTTCCGACAGGCCGATCCGCAGTTCATCACGCCGGACAACCCGATGGGCCACGTCCTGCACGCGGGCGGGGTCGGCCTCAGCATGGGCCAGCTTCTGTCGCTGCCGATGATGGCGCTGGGGCTTCTGCTCCTGTGGCTGGCACGGCGACGGGCATGACCCCGCTGGCCGCCCTCCTGGCCCGTCGGATCGCGGCCACCGGCCCGATCAGCCTGGCCGACTTCATGGCCGACTGCCTGATTCACCCCGAGCACGGCTATTACAGCACGCGCGACCCGTTCGGCGCGGCGGGCGATTTCACCACCGCCCCCGAGATCAGCCAGATGTTCGGCGAGTTGATCGGGCTGTGGCTGGCGCAGACCTGGATGGACCGCGGCGGCCCCGCGCCGTTCACGCTGGCCGAACTGGGCCCCGGGCGGGGCACGCTGATGGCCGATGCCCTGCGCGCCACCCGCACCGTGCCCGGCTTTCACGCCGCCGCGCGCCTCCACCTGGTCGAGACCTCGCCCAGCCTGCGCGCGAAACAACGCACGGCGCTGGCCGGCCATGACGTCACCTGGATCGACGGCGTCGACGCCCTGCCCGAGGCGCCGCTCTTCCTGGTCGCCAACGAATTCTTCGACGCCCTGCCGATCCGCCAGTTCCAGCGCGACCCGGCCGGCTGGCGCGAACGCCAGGTGGGGCTGGCGGAGGGCGCGCTGGCGCTCGGCCTCTCGGCGCCCGCGCCGTTGGCCGAACTCGCGCACCGGCTGAAGGACACCCGCCCGGGCGACATCGTCGAGACCTGCCCAGCGGCCGCGCCCATCGCCGCCGCCATCGCGGCGCGAATCGCAGCCCGTGGCGGCGCGGCGCTGATCGTCGATTACGGCGGCTGGCGGTCGCGCGGCGACACGTTGCAGGCGGTGCGGTCGCACCGGCCCGACCCCGTGCTGGCCCATCCCGGCCAGTCCGACCTGACCGCCCATGTCGATTTCGAGGCGCTGGCCCGCGCCGCCCAGGCCGCCGGCGCGGCTGTCAGCCCGCTGACCCCGCAGGGCGTTTTCCTGGAACGGCTGGGCATCACCGCCCGGGCGCAGGCGCTGGCGAAAAACCTGTCGGGCGGAGCGCTCGAGTCCCATATCGCCGCACATCGCCGCTTGACCCATCCGCAGGAAATGGGAACCCTCTTCCAGACACTCGCGCTGACAGAACGGGGCGGCCCCTCGCCCCCGGGATTCGATCCATGACGCTGGAGATTCTCACCTCCGACGCCCTCTCGCCCCTGCGCCACGGGTTCTTCACCCGGCGCGGCGGTGCGTCCTCGGGGGTGTTCCACGGGTTGAATTGCGGCGGCGGCTCCTCCGACCAGTCCGAGGTGGTCTCGATCAACCGCTCCCGCGTCGCGGGCGCGCTGGGGGTGGCGGCCGACCACCTGGTGACGGTGAACCAGGTCCATTCCGCCGACGCGGTCACGCTGGATGCGCCACCCGACGACCGGCCCCGCGCCGACGGGCTGGTGACGGCGACGCCGGGGCTGGCGCTGGCGGTGCTGACCGCCGATTGCCAGCCGGTGCTGTTCGCCGACCGGCAGGCAGGCGTGGTCGGCGCGGCGCATGCCGGCTGGCGCGGTGCGCTGAACGGCGTGCTCGAGGCGACGCTTGACGCGATGGAGGCGCTGGGGGCATCCCGCGCCGACACCGTCGCGGTGATCGGCCCCACGATCAGCCAGCGCGCCTACGAGGTCGGCCCCGAATTCCTGGATACCTTCATCGCCGAGGACCCCGGCAACGCCCGGTTCTTCGCCAGCGGGTCGGGCGACCGGGTGATGTTCGACCTGCCCGCCTTCGGTCTGGCACGGTTGCGCGCAGCCGGCATCGGCCAGGCGACATGGACGCGCCATTGCACCTATTCCGACCCCGATCGGTTCTTTTCCTACCGCCGCTCCGTCCACGCGGGCGAGGCCGATTACGGGCGGCTGATCTCGGCGATCCGGTTGTAACGGCGGGGGGACCACGGGCCGCGATTGTCACAATCATGGCCCGCGCGCGCCCAAACCCTGCCCGATTGTCCAAGCATGGTTAACAAAGGAGCGCCCCCGACCCGAGCAGTGGTCCACCCCGCGGACCCGGGGGCCTTCCTGACAGGCAGGCGACATGCGAAGGAGTGCCGGGATGAAACGGAAAAGCCGCTGGATGACCTGGATCATCGCCGAAAGCGCCAAGGCGCAAGCGCCGCTGCCCTGGGCGTGCGGCAGGCGGCGTGCGGGCCAACGCCCCGGCCGCCGCGCCGCGCGGGTCTAGGCGCACGGCCCGCGCCCCGACCTGGGGCGCGCGGGCCGGTCCGGCCCTTTCAGCCGGCCCCGTCGGTCACGCTCAGCCCCAGCATCCGCCAGACCTGCATGCCCCCGCGGTAATAGCTGATGCGCTCGGCCGGGTAGCCCGCCTCGATCATCCGCCGGATCGCCGTGGGCGACTGCCCACACCACGGCCCGTTGCAGAACAGCGCGACCGGCAGCGCCTCCGTGCAATCCCAGCCGTCGAAATCGATCTCGCAGCCCAGTTCCCCCAGCCGGTCGGTCATTTCCGTATAGGGCATGTTCACCGCGCCCGGAATCGAGCCCTTTTCGAACCAGGGCACGGTGCGGCTGTCGACCACCGTCACCTCCGGGTCGGCCAGCATGTCCAACAGTTCCAGCTCGCCGATGGTGGCGACCCCGGGGGCGGGGCGCATCGGCTGGATGCAGAAATCCGGGCAGGGCCGCGAGGTGCGCGCCCATTCGCCGGTCAGTTCATGCGCCGGGTCCTGGATGCGGGAAATCTCGGCGCTGCCGGTGCGGGTGGGCACGGTGACGCTGGTGACGTCAGGGCGGATGCCGACGGGCGGGGTGTCCTCGGCCAGGGCCGGCCAGGCCAGCGCCAGCGCGGCAAGCGCGATCGGTGTCCTCATGGGATCCTCCCTCTTCTCCCTTGTCCTGCCGCCAGCAAACCCCGCGGGCGGGCGCGGCGCAAGTCTGGGCGAATCCCTGCGCGCGCGTCATGCTGCCCGCGAAAGGAGCCGCCATGCCCGCCAAGGACCCGTTCCGCCCCGCCGATGACGAGGCCCGCGCCCTGGCCCGCCGCCTGATCGACGCGGCGCGCTTCGGCGCGCTGGGCGTGTTGCGCGACGGTGCGCCCTTCGTCACCCGCGTGGCGCTGGCCCCGGGACCCGACGGCGTGCCGGTGACGCTGATCTCGGACCTTGCGCCGCACACCGCGGCCCTGCGGGCTGCGCCCCTCTGCTCGCTTCTGGTGGGCGAGCCGGGGCCCAAGGGCGACCCGCTGACCCATCCCCGCCTGACGATCGAGGCCGAGGCCGCCTTCGTCGCGCCCGACGATCCCGGCCGCGCGGCGCTGCGCGACCATTACCTCGCGCAGCAGCCCAAGGCGCGGCTTTACGTGGATTTCGGCGATTTCCATTTCGTCCGGCTGGTGCCGCGTGCGGGTCATCTGAACGGCGGCTTCGGCAAGGCATACATGCTGACAGCCGCGGACCTGGGCGCGGGCTGAGGCGGGGAAAGGGGGGCGCTGCCCCCCGTCCTTCGGACTCCCCCCGGAGTATTTCGCCCAAGAAAAAGAGGCGGGCCAGTTTCAGACCATCGGTGGCGGCGCGGGCAGGAATCGCACCCCGTCGATGCGCCAACCCTCGGGCGTGCGAATCATGCTGTATTCCAGCCGGTGCACCTGTCCGCCCGCGTCGGTGATCTCGACCACCTGGCGCCGGGCGTCGCCCGCGCCCTCGATCCCCAGGTAGCGCAGCTCCTGGGGCCGCCAGACCATCGGGTAGCCGTTCCGCACCATCTGCCCGAACCGTTCGGGCGTCCGGAAGATCCTCTGGATCCCGGGCGAGGCGAAGCCGAAGGCGGTGGCGAAATCGTCGGCGCGGAACGCCTCGATCTGGTTCGAGATCACGCCCTGCACGGCGTCGGCGGCCGGGTCTGCGCGCAGCGGCGCGGCGAGGGTCAGCGCCAGGACCAGCCCGGCCAGGATGTCGCGCATCGGGTCTGCCTCCTTGGATCGGACAGGAGCGTTATCCAAATGTCATACGAGCGGGATACCGATGCGGTTTGAAATTCGCGCGGGGACGGGGGCCATGGC
>JBNGDM010000247.1:0-5157 GCA_049975105.1 Rhodovulum sp.
GTGACCGATACCACCCGCAGGCCGTTCTCGCGCCGCACGGTCGAGAAGCCCGTGCGCCGCTCGACCGTCACGATATCGGCCAGCGGCAGGTATTCGCCCGACGGCGCGCGCAACAACGTCCGGTCCAGGAAATCCGCGGTCAGCTCGCCCTCGGGCAGTTCGACCCGGATCGCGGCCGACCGCGGCCCGTCGGGATAGGTCGCCGCCTCGATCCCGTTCAGCCGGTGGCGCAGCACCCGGCCAAGCTCGGCCATGGTGAAACCCAGCGCGGACCCTTGCGGCGTCAGATCGAGGATCAGCTCTTCCTTGTCATAGGCCATGCTGTCCTCGACCGCCGAAACCTCGCCGTATTGGGCAAGCGCGGTCTTCAGCGCCTCGGCCGCCGATTTCAGCGTGTCGGCGTCGGCACCGTAGAACTGCACGTCCAGCGCATCGCCCCCCGGCCCCGACCGCCAGCCGCGGAAGCTTACGGTTTCGGCCTTTGGATGCTGGCGCACCTCGTCCTGCAACTCGCCGACGAACTGGAACGAGGAATAGGGGCGCAGGTCCGGGTCGATCAGCTCGATCGCGATGGACCCCAGCAGGTCGGCATCCTTGATATCGGCCCCCGACAGGCCGCGCCCGGTATTCCCGCCCACCTCGGCGATCACGTAATCGACGGGGTTGCGGCCGTATTCTTCCTCGTAGCGCTGCGCCACAGCCTCGGTCGCGCGCTGCATCTCGCGCATCATCGCCATGGTGTCGGCGCGGCTCGCCCCCGGCAGCATCGCGAAATTGCCCGAGACCGAGCTTTGTTCCGGCGCGTTGAAGAACCGCCAGGGCACCTGGCCCCGGATCAACAGCGCGACCTGGCTGGCCAGCAACAGGATGGTCAGCGCCAGCACCGGATAGCGCGCCCGGATCACCAGCCCCATGAACGGCCGGAACGCGGTTTCGCGGAACCAGCGGAAGCCGCGGTTGAAAACGCGCGAAGGCGCGTCGTACCAGTGTTCCTTGGCGGAATGGGCGATCGCGTGCGCCATGTGGTTCGGCAGGATCAGGAAACATTCCACAAGCGAGGCGGTCAGCACAGCGACCACGGTGAACGGGATGTCGGCGATCATGCTGCCCATGCGCCCACCGATCACCACCAGCGCGAGGAAGGCGATGATCGTGGTCAGCGTGGATGAGAATACCGGCGCGGACATCCGGCGGGCGGCGTTCTCGGCGGCGGTGACCGGGTCTTCGCCCAGCCGCCGGGCGCGGAAATCCGCGTGCTCGCCCACCACGATGGCATCGTCCACCACGATGCCCAACGTGATGATCAGCGCGAACAGCGAGATCATGTTGATGGTCAGCCCGAATGCATACATCAATGCCACGGTGGCCAGCATCGCCACCGGAATGCCCGCGGCCACCCAGAACGCCGTGCGCGCGTTCAGAAACAGGAACAGCAGCACCAGCACCAGGCCCAGCCCCATCAGCCCGTTCTGCAAAAGGATATCGAGCCGCCCCGAGATATATTCCGCCCGCGTCCGGATCAGGTCGACCGAGACATCCTCGGGCAATGTCGTGCGCAGTTCGGCGGCCACGTCCTCGACCCGGTGCTGCAACTCGATCGCATCGCCCTTGTCCGACCGGTCCACCCGCACCGAAATCGCCGGGTTCTCGCCCACGAAATAGGTCCGCTCGCGGTCCACGCCCTCGACCCGGACGGTCGCGACATCGCCGATGGTCAGCTTTGACCCGTCGTCGTTCGAGCGCAGCACCAGCGCCGCGATCTCGTCGGCGCTGCGCTTTTCGACACCGGTGCGAACGCGCGCATTGCCACCCGAAACATCGCCCGCGGGGTCGGTCGCGGCCTCGGCGGCGATGACCTCGGCGATGTCCGACATAGAGACATCGTGCCGGATCAGCTCGGCCGAGGGGACCTCGACGATGGTTTCCGGCGCAGCCAGCCCACGGATCGTGGTGCGCGTGACCCCCGCCTCGAAAAGCCGCGCCACCAGTTCGTCGGCGAACCGCCCGATCTGTTCCACCGCCACCGGGCCGGTGATGACGATATCGGTCACCCGGTCGCGCCAGGCCCCGCGCCGCACCTCGGGTTCCTCGGCCTCGTCGGGCAGTTCGGTGACGCTGTCGACGGCGACCTGCACATCGTCGGCGGCGCGCGACATGTCCCAGCCGGGTTCGAAATCCAGCGTCACGACCGCCGACCCCTCGCGCGAGCGCGACTCGGTCTCCTCGACGCCCTCGACCGCCATCAGCACCGGTTCCAGCACCTGGACGATACCGGAATCCACGTCCTCGGCGCCCGCACCTTCCCAGGTGACGCTAACGGTGACGTTGTCGATCACGATATCGGGGAAGAACTGCGCCCGCATCCGCGGCGCCGCGGCCAGACCGGCCGCGATCAGCACCACCAGCAACAGGTTCGCGGCCGTCCGGTGACGGGTGAAATAGGACAGGACACCCCCCGCCGCGCTGGGAATCAAACGCGCCACGGGCTAGCCCCCCATCCGGGATTCGATCCGCTCGACCATCCGGGCCGGGACCTTGTCCTGTTCCAGTTGCGCTTTGACGCGTGCCTTGGCCTCTTGCGGCATCATCGGGTTGCCCTCGACAAAGGCGATCAGCGCCGCGCGGCGCTCGGGCGTCAGTTCGACCATCTCGGGCGCCTCCGGGACCGCCGCGGCCCCCTCGGCCGGGCGCAAGGGGCGCACCTTGATGCCGGCGCCCAGCAGCGGCGAGCGTTCGGTCACCACCTCGCGGCCGTAAAGCCCGGGCGCGCGGATGATCACGTCGTCGCCCTGGCGGCGCAACAGTTCCACCGCCGCGGCCTCCAGCCGGTCATCCTCGGCCAAGACCAGAACCTGGCCGGCGGCATTCAGCGCGGTGGCGGGCAGGCGGGCCACCCGGTCAAGCGGAGGTTCCTCCAGGCGCACGGTCACGAAATCGCCCGGCCGGAACCCCGGCGCGCTGTCCAGGCTGGCATACAGCAACCGGCCGACCTGGCCCTCGGCCACCGCCCCGCTTTCGCGGGTCAGCCGCCCCGTCGCCTGAAGATCGGCGCCGAACACGTCCAGCAAGGCCGTGACCTGCGCGGGGCGCAATTGGCCCCGGTCGTCCAGCAGGCGCGAATATTGCGCGGTCGAAACCCGGAACGACACCTCCAGCGCGTCCGGGTCGATCAGATCGGCCACGCGCTCGTTGGCGGTGACCAGCCCGCCCTCGACCAGCGTCACATCGCTGAGCGTGCCCGAGAACGCGGCGCGCAGTTCGGTATCGGCCAGGTCGCGCTCGGCCTCTTCCAGGCGGATGCGGGCCCGTTCCAGCGCGGTGCGCGCGGTGGCCAGCGCCGCCTCGGCCTGGGCGACCGACTGGCGGCGGGCGACGACCGCCTGTTTCGCCGCCGATGCCGCAAGCGCCGCATCCTCGACCGCGGCATCGGTGCCGACGCCGCGCGCGCGCAAATCCTCCTGCCGGGCCAGCGCCAGGTCGCGCAGGCGCGCCTGGTCCTCGGTCGCGGCCAGTTCCTCGCGCGCCAGGTCCAGCGTGCGTTCGGCATCGGCCAGGTCGGCCTCGGCCTCGGCAAGGTCGGTGCGCGCCACGTCCAGCGCCCATTGCGCCGTCGACGGATCGACCCTCAGGATCAACTCGCCCGCCTCGACATGGCCGCCCTCTTCAAAGGCGGGGTGCAGCGCGACCACCCGGCCGCCCGCCTCGGCCCGCAGTTCAAGCGTTCGGCGCGCGCGCACCTCGCCGAAGGCGGTCAGGACGGGCGTGATCGTCTGGGGCGTCAGCGTCGCGACATTCACCGCGAACACCCGTTCGCGGGCCGGGCGCTGGGCGGGGCTGTCGTTCAGGCGCGCCTGGATCGCGGAACTGACCGAATAGCCGGCATAGGCCAACAGGCCCACCGTCACCGCGATCAGGAACAGCCCCACGAGACTGCGGCGGAGAAATCGCATCGTGTCGTCATCCTTTACCGGCGGGAAATCCGTCTGGCGCCTCAAACAGATAGCCGCAGCCCTTGGCCGGGCCAAGCCACATATGTGTTACGCAAGACTCATCTATTTCCGTCGCGGGTCATTTCCGGCGCCGGTGTTCGTCGAGCCGCGGAAAGATCTCGACGAAATTGCAGGGCCGGTGGCGGTAGTCGAACTGGTGCACCAGGATCTCGTCCCAGGCATCCTTGCAAGCGCCCGGGCTGCCCGGCAGCGCGAACAGATAGGTGCCCTGGGCAACGCCGCCCGTGGCGCGGCTTTGCACCGCCGAGGTGCCGATCTTCTGCATCGAGACGATGGTAAAGACCGTGGCGAAGGCCTCGATTTCCTTTTCGTAGACGTCCCGGTGCGCCTCGACCGTGACATCGCGCCCGGTCAGCCCGGTGCCGCCGGTGGAAATCACCACGTCGATGTTCGGATCGGCGCACCAGTCGCGCAGTTGTGCGGCGATCCGGTCGCGTTCGTCGGGCAGGATGGTGCGGGCGGCGACGCTATGGCCCGCGCCCTCGATCCGGTCCACCAGCGTCTGGCCGGACCGGTCCTCCGCGGGCGTGCGGGTGTCCGACACGGTCAGAACGGCGATGCGGACGGGGATGAATTCCTTTTCCGGGGCGGCGTGGGTCACGTTTGGTCTCCGATCTCGAACCAGTTGACGGTCGGGCCCAGGTTGACGACGCGGGTCTCGCCGATCCGCCCCTCCTGCCCCGAGCAGTCATGCACATGCCCGCAGACGGCCAGTTTCGGCTGCACCCGCGCGATGGCATCCCGGATCGCGGTGGAACCGACCGAGATCCCCGTGCCCGTCACATCCGCGATCCCCTTGGGCGGCGAATGGAACACCATGACATCGGCCACGCCGCAAGGCGCCAGCAGGGCGGCGGCCTGTTCCTCGGTCAGGTCGCAGGACCACGCGCCGAACGGCGTGACCGGCACCCCGTAGCCCAGCCCGAAGAAGCGCAGCCCGCCGATTTCGCAGCCCTGCCCGTGCAGCACCGCGGCCCCCGCGGGCGCCGCCGCGCGCAACTCATCCGCGCTTTCGCAATTGCCGGGGACCAGAACCATGGGCACCGCGATGCCCGCCAGCATCGCGATGGCCTCGCCCAACCCCTCGCGGCGGTTGCAGAAATCCCCCGCCCCGATGACCAGGTCCGCCCCGGCCGCCGCGTCGACC
>JBNGDM010000248.1:0-5087 GCA_049975105.1 Rhodovulum sp.
GACCTGATGCGGCTCGACCGCGTGCTGTCCGATTGCCTCGACGGCGGGGCGGCCGACCGGTTCCGCACCGCCCTGGCCGCGGTCGAGCTGCCCGCCCCGGGCGCGGGGCAGGCCGCCCGGCTGATCGCCGAAACCGGGGGGGACGGCTGATGGACCCGGCCTGGAGCACCATTCTCGCCCGCATCACCCCGGCCCGCCCCGAGGACATCGACGACCTGATCCTCGATGGCCACCCCCCGCCCCCCCGCGGCAAGATGCTGACGCCCGCGGGCGAGGTGCCGCCCTCGGCCGCGCTCTGGGCCCGCGACGCGCAGGACGACACCCTGTCGCGCATCGGCATCCGCATCACCGGGCCGCTCGCCGACCCTGCCCGCGCCGCGCTGCGCCTCGCGGCGGCGGCGGTGGAACGCCGGGTGATCCCGGTGATCCTGTCGCGCGTCGATGCCTCGGGCTTCGAGCGGCTGGGCTTCCGCGTCGAACGCCTGCCCCCCGACGACGAGGCCGCCGCGGTGGCCGCCGAGGCCGAGTTGCGGAAATTCTGGAACCTCGCGATCATCGTCGACGGTTGCGATCTCGACATGCTGGGCTAGCGGCGCGCCCGCGACCGGATAGGCTGCCGCCATGCGCGCCCCGCCCCCCATCACCGCCACCGCAACGGCCCTGGCCGCCCGCATCGCGGCCCTGCCGCCCGCCGCCCCGCGCCGCCTGGTCGCCATCGCGGGTCCGCCCGGCGCGGGGAAATCGACGCTCGGCGCGGCGGTCACCGCCGCGCTGTCCGCCCGTGGGGAACAGGCGGTCCTGCTGCCGATGGACGGGTTCCACCTGAACAACCGCCTCCTGGAACTGCGTGGCCTGCTGCCCCGCAAGGGGGCGCCCGAAACCTTCGACTTCGACGGGTTCGCGGCCATGCTGACCCGCGTGCGGAGCGGGGCGCGGGTGATCGCGCCGGTCTTCGACCGCGTCCGCGACATCGCCATCGCCGGCGCCGCCGAGATCGCGCCCGAAACCCGGATCGTGGTGGTCGAGGGCAACTACCTCTGCCTCGACGAGGCCCCCTGGCGGCGCCTTGCGGCGCTCTGGGACCACTCGGTCTTCCTCGACGTGCCGTTGGCGGACCTGGAACGCCGCCTGGTGCAGCGCTGGCTGGACCACGGGCTGGCGCCGGACGCCGCGCGGGCGCGCGCGCTGGGCAACGACATCCCGAACGCGCGCCGGGTGGTGACGGCCCGCGGCCCTGTGGATTGCGTGGTCGGTCTCGACGGCACGATCCGTTGAGGTGCCCGCTTCCGGGTTTCGCCTTGGCTTCGCCAAGGCGACCGGCTGGGGGGCAGCGCCCCCCGATCACGGCGGTCAGCGCAGCCCGTCCCGTGCGATCTGCGCGGCGAGGTTGTGCACCGCCTGGCCGCGGGCCGCGGCGATCTCGCCGGGGCCGCCGGGGGCGGCGATCGGGGTTTCGATCGCGAAGCGACCCGACCGGCCGCGCCCGCCGCTTTCGGGCGCCACGAAGAACTGGCCGGCCAGCCGGAACCGCCCGTCGGCCTCGGCCAGCATCTCCGAGACGCGCACCTCCAGCGTGGCCGCCGGCCGGTCGAAAAACGGCCAGGGGTCGGCGGCGACCGTCGCCCCGGTCATCCGGCCGAGTGTCCGCGCCAGATCCCCGGTGACCGCCCGGGTCGGGTCGTCGGCCCAGAGCACGTCGGACGATGAACTCAGCGCGGCGTCGGGTCCGCGGAAATGGATTTCCTCGGAGGCGGCGTAAGCCGGCAGCGATACCTCGCGCAGCGCCACCGTACCGTAGATCGACGGCACCCGTGGCCCGGCCACCTCGGCCTCGGGGACGGTATAGCGGGCGGGGCTGCCGGAGCAGGCGGCCAGCAGGGTGGCAAGGGCAAGGGGGGCGTATTTCATCGCTAGCGTCCGAACAGGATCGAGTTGGGGTTGCGTTCCAGCGTGCGCGCGAGGTCCGACACCGCGCGGGCGGCGCGTTCCACCTCGCGGATCGCGGGGCCGAGGTCGCGGCCCACCCCGCGGCTGGCGTCATAACCGCGGATCGTGGCGGCGGCCTGGTCCAGCACCGCGCGGGCGCGGGCCAGCACCTCTGGCAGGTCCTGTGCGGCGGCCGAGATATCGTCGGCGGCCGACCGCGCCGAGGCGAGCGTGGCGTTGGCGTTTTCCACCACGCCGCCCTCGCGCAATTCGGCCAGCACCGCACGCAGCTCCGCCAGCGCCGCCGACAGGTCGGCGGGCAGGGCGCGCGCGGCGTCGGTGTCGATCAGCCGGTCTGCGGCGTCGAGCAGCGCCGACAGCCGCGCGGCCAGCTCGTCCAGCGGCACGGTTTCGGCATTCGCGGCGATCCCGTTCAGCCGGTCGACCAGGCCGGGCACCCCGGCCAGTGCCGTATCGACGCCCGCCGCCGCCGCCGCCGCCGCGTCCAGCGCCGCGGTCAGCCGTCCGGCCGTGTCGCCTTCGTTCAGGCGGGCCACCAGCGTTTCCAGCTCGCCCACCGCCGCCGACAGCCGTGCGGGCAGGGCCTGCGTGTCCTCGGATCCCACCAGTCCCCGCGCCTCGCCCAGCAATGCGCGCACCTCGCCGGGCACCGCGCGGATATCCTCGCTGCCGGTCAGCCGGGCGACGTTTTCCAGCGCGGCGATGGCGCTGTCCATCACCTGTTCGATGGGCAGCGCGTTGATCCGGTTGTACAGCCCCTCGGCGGTGGCCGCGACATCGGCTAGGTCGGCGGGCGCGGTGGGGATCACCGGGTTCGGCACCGCGTCGGTTTCCAGCGTGGCGGGGGCCGCGTTCGCCACCTCGACCAGCTCCACCTTCAGCCCGCCGGTCAGCAGCGAGGCCGTCACCAGCCGCGCGCGCAGCCCCTCGGTCACGCGGGTTTCCAGGTAATCCAGCGCCGCCTCGGGGCCCGCGCCCTCTTCCAGCCCCAGTTGCCCCGGCCGGATTGCCAGCGTCGCGGCCAGCCGGACCCGGTCGTCGCCGAATCGCTCGGCATCCACGATGCCGGTCAGCGCCGTCACCTGCCCCACGCGCAACCCGCCCAGGTCCACCGGCGCGTCGACGGCCAGCCCGGCCACGTTTTCATCGAAGATCGCGGTCAGCGCCAGCGTCTCGCCGGTTTCGGCGCCGAACACGCTGGCCCGCGCCGCGGCCTCGTCGGGGTAGACGGTGAACACAGCGTCGGGGCCGACCGGCCCGCCGCCCGACACCACCGTGCGAAAGGTGATCCCCCCCGAGACCAGCGAGGCGATGGAATCGAAATCCAGCCGCGCCCCCCCGGGCCCCAGGCTGAACCGGAACCCCGATGTGTCCCAGAACCGCGTCGCCGACGAGATCATCCGGTCATGGGGCGCAAAGACGATGGCGCGGGCCTCGACCGTGCTGCCATCGGGCGACACCTCGGCCCGGCCGATCCGGCCGACCTCGATCCCGCGATAGACGATCGGCGCATCTTCGGTCAGCGAGGCCATGCCCGCCGCCCGCAGCCGCAGCGTCAGCCCCGGCCGCCCCTCGCGGTTCAGCGGCGCCTGCGCCTCGGCCGCGTGGCGGGCGATGAACCCCTCGGGCGTGGCGTCCCAGATGCCCTCGATAAAGGTGCCCGACAGCACGGTTTCCAGCCCCGACACGCCCTGCGGGGTCACCTCGGGGCGCACCGCCCAGAACTGGGCGTCGTCGTCCACGTACTCGGCCACGTCGCGGTCCAGCCGCACGCCCACCAGCACCTGTCCCAGCCCCTCGGTAAAGGCCACGCTTTCCACCAGCCCCACCGTCACGTCGCGATAGCGCAGTTCGGTTTCACCCGCGCGGATGCCCGAGGCGGTCTGAAAGCTCAGCTCCAGCAGCGGCCCGCGTTCGGCATAGCTGTTCCACGCCACCCCCAGCGCGATCGCCAGCGCCGCGGCCGGGATCACCCAGACGATGGACAGCCGCTCCAGCAGGCTCTTGCGGGCGGGTTCGACGGGGGTTTCGGGCGGCATCTCGGTCATGCGGGGCGGCCCTCGGGCAGGGGCGGGGCCAGCGGCGCGGGGTCTTCGTCCCAGATCAGGCGGCTGTCGAAGGCCTGCGCCGACAGCATGGTGAAGATCACCGACAGCGCAAAGAACAGGCTGGCGGGGCCCGGGCTGACCTGCGCCACCGCGCCCAGCTGCACCAGCGAGGCCAGGATCGCCACCACGAAGACGTCGATCATCGACCAGCGGCCGATATATTCCACCACTTCATACAGTTGCTGACGCCGGTGCCGGGGCAGGGCGCTGCCGCCCCGCACGCCCAGCGCCAGGCTTGCGATGGCCAGGAACTTGCCCACCGGGATCGCGACCGAGGCCACCAGGATCACCAGCGCGATGCCCCAGTTGCCGTGCCGCGCCAGGTCCACGGCGCCGCCCACGATGGTGCTTTCCTGCGACGAGACCAGCGTGCGGGTTTCCAGCATCGGCCACAGGTTCGCCGGCAGATAGGCGATCAGCCCCACCGCCCACCACGCCCAGACCCGTTGAAGCGCCTTGGGCGCGCGCGAATGCAGCCGGTGCCCGCAGCGCCCGCAGCGCGCCGTGCCGCCGGGCCACACCCGGGTACAGCGCGTGCAGGCCACCAGGCCCATCTCGCGCGCGGTTCTCAGCGCTCCAGCGATTTCCATACCGAATACCTGCACATGAACCCGTCCTGCACCACCACCAGCCCGACAAGGGCGGCGAACATCCAGAAGGCCGGGCCGAAATGAACCTGCGCCAGGTCCGCGATCTTGACCAGCGCCACCGCGCAGCCGATGGCAAAGATCTCGGCCATCGACCAGGGGCGCAAATCCTCGGACAGCCGGAACGCGGCCGCCGCGCGCGGCGCGGGCGGGCGGTTCGCCACGATGGGCGCCAGCACATAGATCACCAGCAGGGCGCGCAGGACGGGGATGAACACGATCAGCGCCGCGACGGCCAGCGCCAGGAAGGCCGCCGGGCCCGCGGTCGCAAAGGCCAGCGCCGCGTCCAGGACCGAACTGGCATGCGCGCGCCCGCCCGCCTCGATCGCCAGGAACGGCGCCATGGTCGCGGCGACCACCAGCACGACGACGGCCAGCGCCACCG
>JBNGDM010000249.1:0-5087 GCA_049975105.1 Rhodovulum sp.
GGCCCGAGCAGCGTGAAGAATTCCCCTTCGCGAATATCCATGGACACGCCATGAAGCGCGGTGACGCTGCCATAGCGTTTGACCACGTCGGCGATATCTACGGCGATGCTTTGCTGGCTCATCAAGCCCCTCTTGCGGCATACCCCCAGGTTGCAAAAGTTATGCTAGGAAGAGCTGTTTCAGGGGGTATATACCCCCAAGGGGGTATGATGCGGGCGTTACCGAATATCAGCGAGGAGCATCTGGGCGCCGCGATTGTGGCGCTGGGGAGCGATGCCTTCGCCCCTGCCCTCCATGCCTGGCTGGATCGCTGCATCGAGATCGACAACACCACGATGCTGGCCTATTTCCAGACAAGGCCTCCCGAGATCCTGTTCTGCCAGGCCCGGAACCCGAAGGTTCATGACAGGATAGAAACAGATTATATCTCAGGTGCTTACCTTCTGGACCCATTCCACGAACTGCACGTGATGCGGGTCAGGGAAGGATTGTATCGACTGCGGGATTTCGCGCCCGACCAGTTCCAGCGGAACGAGTATAACGCCAGCTACTACCGGCGCACGACCCTGATCGACGAAATCGCCTATGTCGCCTACCCGGCAGAGGGTGTCTCGGTGCATGTCTGTCTTGGGCGCGATGCGACCTCGGGACGAGTTTTTTCTCCGCGCGACATCGAGGTTGCACAAAGATTGAGCGCGATTGCCTGCGGATTGGTGGCAAGGCAATGGGCCGGCCTCTCCTCAAGCGGCGACTATACCGATGACGCGCTTGTCCGTCGCATTCGCGATCGGCTGGGGGAGCGTCACGGAACCGCTCTGAGCCATCGCCAGGCCGAGGTCGCGCTGCTGATCCTGCGCGGTCACAGCTCGGTCTCGATCGGGTTGAGGCTGGGGATCAGCCCGCAAACGGTGAAGGTGTTCCGCAAGCAGCTCTACCGGAAATGCGGGATCTCCTCCCAGGCCGAGCTTTTCTCCCTCGTAATGCCACTCCTGTCGGACTGAACCTTCTGCCCATATCTTCTTTCCTGCGAGCATGACACCGCGGCTAAAGGAATTGCATTTCGGCAATGCGCCACGTCGTAGGCGGAGGGCAAGGGGCGCGCGGAAGGCACCCAACATCGGGTTCGGCGCTCCGCGGTCGCGTGCCCATGCGCTGGGAAGATGGATCAGGTAGAGCCAGCAGCAGAACATCAAGGCAGGTCGGGACGCCGTCGGTGCGACGCTCGCAAGGCGTGCCGGGTTCACTGCGCGTGCGGAAGCGGGCAATGACGACCGAGATCGAGATCCCAAGACCATGACCCGGCCTGGGGTTCAGACGATCCGATCGACGCCCGCGAGACTCTGACCGGGGAGACAGGCGCCGGGCAAAGACATTTTACCCGGACGAAGCTGTCACGGAGATGCCGATGAATGGGCGACGAGAGAACACCCTTCAAGACCCAATGGCATGAACCCAAAACTTCGCCATAAATCAAAGCCATAGAGAGAACTTCCATCACAGGGAAGTCTCTCGTTGGATTTCACTGTCGCGCGCGCAATACACGGGCAGCCCATGCTTCGGCGCGACGATATCGCCCCGGTGGCTATCAACGCGCGGCCATGACAAGGACACTGCCCCCTCCGTCAGGCTGGAAGCCAATCGGTCGGCACCGCGCTTGTTGAGCACTCCGGTCGCGAATCTGCCTGATCGGTGAAGCTGATCGCGGCACCAAGCGCTTTCGCTCCGCAACTCTCCCCAAACGCGCGTCACTCGCTGGAGAACACCTCGGCATAGGTGATGCGGAGGTCACGCTTGAGGATCTTACCGCTGGCGTTCTTGGGCAACTGGTCGACGATCTCGACATGTTTGGGTGCCTTGAAATGGGCAAGCGTGTCGCGGCAGTAAGTCATCATGTCCTCGGCCGAGAGGCGCGCGCCGGCCTTGGGCACCACCACTGCCGTCACCGCCTCGATCCACTTGGGATGCGGAACGCCGAACACTGCCACCTCGGCCACGTCGGGATGGCGAAAGATCGCTTCCTCGACTTCGCGGCTGGCGACGTTCTCGCCACCGGTCTTGATCATGTCCTTCTTGCGATCGACGACGTAGAGATAGCCCTCCTCGTCGAAGCGGCCCAGATCGCCGCTGTGGAACCATCCGTTGCGAAACGCCTCGGCAGTCTTTTCGGGATCGTTGTAATATTCCGAGATCAGGTGCGGGCTGCGATGCACGATCTCGCCCACCTCGCCCACGGGCACCGGGTTGTCCTCGTCATCCACCACGCGCGTTTCCACGTTCAGCGCCGGCCGCCCGGCCGAGCCCAGCTTGCGCAACTGGTCGGCGGGTTTCAGGATCGTGGCCAAAGGCGCCATTTCCGTCTGGCCGTAGAAGTTGAACAGCCGCATCCGGGGCAGGCGCTGCGACAGCTCCTCGATCACCGCGGTCGGCATGATCGAAGCGCCGTAATAGCCCACATTGAGGCTGCTCAGATCGCGGCGGTCGAAATCGGGATGGCGCAGCAGGGCGATCCAGACCGTCGGCGGGCAGAAGAGCTTGGTGACGCGATGGGTCTCGCTGGCCTCGAGCATTTCGGCCGGATCCGCCCTGTCATGCAGGATCGAAGTGACGCCCAGATAGATGTCGGGGCTGAGAAAGCAATCGAGCTGCGCGCAATGAAACAACGGCAGGCAGTGCAGCGAAACGGCATCCTCGCTCATCTCACCGTCGATGATGCAGCTGGCGTATTGCGCGTAAAGCGCGCCAGAGGTCAGCAACGCCCCCTTCGGCCGCGATTCCGTGCCGCTGGTATACATCATCTGGATGGGATCGTCGGAGCCGATATCGCGCCACACCTCGCTTTCATCGGCATGGTCCAGGATCTCGGACACCGGTGCCCAGCCCTGCGGCGCCTCGACCCCAGCATGGGGAATGACGAATTTCGGCATCGTCAACCCGATCTCGGCCAGCGCATCATCGGCGATTGGGCAAAGCGCATCTTCGGCGATCAGCATGCATGCCCCGGAATGCCGAAGGATATAGGCCACGTCGGAAGCGTTCAGCATGAAGTTGATCGGCGTCGTGACCGCGCCCAGCCGCGCCAGCGCGAAGCGCAGAACCACGAAGGCGCGGTTGTTGTGCGTGAACAGTGCCACCCGATCACCCTTGGCGATTCCCTGCGCGGCCAGGGCGTTCGCTGCGCGATTCACTGCCGCGTCGAGTTCGGCGAAGCTGTCCGTCCGGTCGCGGAAGACCAGCGCGGTCTTGTTCGGCACCCGCCCGGCGGACCGGCGCAGCATGTCGGCCAGCTGTTGCCCGCGGGCGCGGCGGATCAGTTGATCGGTTTGCATCTCAGCCCTCATTCTTGGTTCTGCGGCCCGGCAACGCCGGACCGTTCAGGTCAGTTCAACAGCTCCG
This sequence comes from Rhodovulum sp., assembly GCA_049975105.1. GTDB lineage: Bacteria > Pseudomonadota > Alphaproteobacteria > Rhodobacterales > Rhodobacteraceae > Rhodovulum. The sequence goes on from JBNGDM010000249.1 coordinate 3,394, forward strand.
GCAGCCACAGGACCAGCTGCGGAAAGGCGCACAGGATGGCGACGAGAACGAGGTCCATCACGATGAACCAGGCCACGCCCCGGAAGATGGCCGAGGTCCTCACAAGGTCGCCCACGACGCTCTTGATCACGAAGACGTTCATGCCGATCGGCGGTGTGATCATGCCGATTTCGAGAAGCTTGGTGAGAACGACCCCGAACCAAAGCAGACTCCACCCCGAGGCATCTACCACCGGCAGGATGATCGGCAGCGTCAGCAACATAGCGCCGATCGGCTCCAGGAACATCCCCATGAGCAGGTAGACGCAGACGATGCCGACCATCAGCAGCACCGGGCTGGTCGCGATCGACAGGATCCCCGACGACAGGTAGTCACCCGCCCCTGACAGCGCGAGGAAGCGTGTCAGCAGGCTGGCCCCGATGGCGATGATCAGCAGAGCGGCGGTTGTCATCAGCGTCTCGCGCGCGGCGGTCAGGAACCGGTCGAGGGTCATCTGTCCGCTGACGATGGCCACGAGGCAGGCGAGCGATGCACCCACGGCGCCCGCCTCGGTCGGAGTGAAGACGCCGCCGAAGAGGCCGCCGAAGATGCCCACCATGATCAGCAGGATCGGCCATGTCTCGCGCAGCGCCAGCAGCTTCTCGCGCAGCGAGACGTCGGAGTCGCGCTCGGGCGCGAGATCCGGATTGAGCCCCACGCGCACCAGCACGACGATGACATAGCCCAGCGCCGTCATCAGACCCGCGACGATGCCGCCCAGAAACAGCGCCGAGATCGAGATCTGGGCGATCACGCCATAGAGGATCAGGATGATCGACGGCGGAATCAACGCGCCGATGGTGCCCGCCACGGCCACGGTGCCGGTAGCCAGTTCGGGATGATAGCGGTGCTTCATCATCTCGGGGATGGCGATGCGCCCCATCGCCGCCGAGCATGCGATGGACGAGCCGGACACGGCCGCAAAGCCCGCGGAACCGAAGATCGACGCGATGGCCAGCCCCCCGGGCAGGCTTGCCAGCCAGATCCGTGCGGCGTTGAACATGCCCCGCGTCAGTTGCGTGTGATAGCTGATGAAACCCAGGAACAGGAACATCGGGATCGAACTGAGGATCCAGCTCGAGGTGAACTTGTAGGGAACAAGGCTCATCGCGCCCCACGCGACGCGAGGACCCATCAAAACCCAGATCCCGGCGAAGGACACTCCGATCAGGGCGATCCCGATGGGCACGCGCACCGCGATCAGGGCGATCAGAGTGGCCAGGCCTGTAAGGCCGATTGCAACGTCAGTCATTTATGAATTTCACATCCGGGTCGGTTTCGCTCAGGCCGTTGCGCCAGCCGGTGACCGTGACGATCACGCGATAGGCCGCGATCAGCGCCATCAGCGCGGCCCCCACCGGAACCAGCCAATAGCTCTGCCAGATCTCGATCATCTGCGATCCCTGTTCCATCGTCGCCCCGCCCCTTGTCTTCTTCACCGCTTCGGTCCAGCCGGCGATCATCAGCACCACGATAACCGCCACGGTCAGAAGCCCCGAGAATACCGAAAGGACAGTGCGCACGCGTTCAGGCATCAGATCGGTGAGGAACTCCACCGAGATATGCGCGCGCTTCTCCTCGGCCACGCCGATGGCGATGAAGACCACGATGATCATGTAATAATTGGCGACGATCACGATCGTGCCGGGCAGAGG
>JBNGDM010000250.1:0-5069 GCA_049975105.1 Rhodovulum sp.
CCGCGCCTCCTGTCCGTCGACCCAAGCCAACAGCTCCAGCCGCACCGGCACCGCCATCTCGGCCGCCGCCGTGGGGGTGGGCGCGCGCCGGTCGGCGGCGAAATCGATCAGCGTGGTATCGGTTTCATGGCCCACGGCGGAAATCAGCGGAATGCGCGACTCGGCCGCCGCGCGCACCACGATTTCCTCGTTGAAGCCCCACAGATCCTCCAGGCTGCCGCCGCCGCGCGCCACGATCAGCAGGTCGGGCCGCGGCAGCGCCCCACCGGGCGTCAGCGCGTTGAAGCCGCGGATCGCGCGCGCCACCTCGGGCGCGCAGGCCGCGCCCTGCACCGCCACCGGCCAGATCAGCACCTTGCGCGGGAACCGGTCGCGCAAACGGTGCAGGATGTCGCGGATCACCGCCCCAGAGGGCGAGGTCACCACCCCGATCACCCCCGGCAGATAGGGCAGCGCCTGCTTGCGCTCGGCCGCGAACAGCCCTTCGGCCGCCAGCGCCGCCTTGCGCTTTTCTAGCATCGCCATCAGCGCGCCGACACCCGCCGGCGCGATATCCTCGATCACCATCTGGTAACGCGATTGCCCGCCGAAGGTCGTCAGCCGCCCGGTCGCGACCACCTCCATCCCTTCCTCGGGCTGGGTGGCCAGCCGCCCCGCGACCCCCTTCCAGATCACGCTGGCCAGCACGTTCCTGTCGTCCTTGAGATCCAGATAGACATGGCCCGAGCGCGGCCGGCTGACGCGCCCCACCTCGCCCCGAACGCGGACATGGGTGAACGCCCCCTCGATGGTGCGTTTCACCGCGCCCGAGATCTCCGAAACCGTGAATTCCGGCGCGTTGCCGCCCGGCCCGTCGTCGTCGATCAGATCCGACATCACGCCCGCACCCCCAGATCCGTTTTTGCCGCCGCGATCAGATCCATCAGCGCGTCATTCGTCACCTCGGCTTGATAGATCAGCCGGTCGCGCAGCGTCTCCTTGCCCTTGGCCAGCGCGATATCGCGGAAATAGCGCGCGATGGCATCCTCGCTGTCGCGCGACAGCAGGAACACGCCCTCGTTCGACAGGCGGCGCAGCAGTTGCGTGGCCTCCTCGCGGTCCCAGGCGGCCTGCGCGCGGTGGTCTTCGTCCCAATCGTGCCCGTCCATCTCGTCCTGCAGGTCGCGATCCTCCAGCCGCTTGAGATTGCCCAGAATGGCGATGACCTCCTGGTAGAACGCGGCCTTCCTTTCCCACCATTGGCGCGTACGGAACCGGCGGAACGCGAACAGGGCCGGCAGCCAGACGCCCAGCGCGATGGCCAGCACTGCGGCCAGCACGTCGCGCAGGAACGCCGAGTCGAACAGTTCTGCCCAGGTCATGTCGCGCCGCACCTCCCACAGGGAAACCGAGTTGCCTATGAATGGCGCGGAGCCTAGAACGCGCGGCAAGAAAGGCCAAGCGGAGAGCGCCATGAACATCCTCATCCTGGGCGGCGGCGGGCGCGAACATGCGCTGGCCTGGGCGATCCTGCAGAACCCGAAATGCGACCGGCTGATCGTGGCGCCGGGCAATGCCGGGATCGCCGAAATCGCCGAATGCGCGACGCTGGATATCGAGGATGGCGGCGCGGTGGCCACCTTCGCCGAGGAAAACGCCGTCGATTTCGTGGTGATCGGCCCCGAGGCGCCGCTGGCGGCGGGGGTGGCCGACCGGCTGGCGGCGGCGGGGATCGCGTGTTTCGGGCCCAGCCAGGCGGCTGCCGAACTGGAAGCCTCCAAGGCCTTCACCAAGTCGGTGTGCGATGCCTGCGGCGCGCCAACCGCCGCCTACGGCCATTTCACCGAGGCCGACGCCGCCAAGGCCCATGTCCGCGCCCAGGGCGCCCCGATCGTGGTCAAGGCCGACGGGCTGGCCGCGGGCAAAGGGGTGATCGTCGCCGAAACCGTCGAACAGGCCGAGGCGGCCATCGACGAGATGTTCGGCGGCGGTTTCGGCGGCGCCGGCGCCGAGGTGGTGATCGAGGAGTTCATGGCCGGCGAGGAGGCGTCGTTCTTCGTGCTGTGCGACGGGAAGGACGTGCTGCCCATCGGCACCGCCCAGGACCACAAGCGCCTGGGCGAGGGCGATACCGGCCCCAACACGGGTGGCATGGGCGCCTATTCCCCCGCCCCGGTGATGACGCCCGAGGTCTGCGAGAGGGCGCTGAACGAGATCGTGAAACCCACCGTGGCCGAGATGGCACGGCGCGGCACGCCCTATCGCGGCGTGCTCTATGCCGGGCTGATGATCGAGGACGGGCGGCCGCGCCTGGTGGAATACAACGTCCGTTTCGGCGACCCGGAATGCCAGGTGCTGATGATGCGGCTGGGGGGCCAGGTTCTGGATCTTCTGCTGGCCTGCGCCGAGGGGCGGCTTGGCGAGGCACGGGTGAACTGGGCGGACGATCACGCGATGACGGTGGTGATGGCGGCGCAGGGCTATCCGGGGGCGTACGAGAAGGGCTCGGTCATCGACGGGCTGGACGCCCTGCCCGAGGATTCGTCGCACATGGTGTTCCACGCCGGAACCGCCGCGCGCGAGGGCCAGCTGGTGGCCACGGGCGGGCGGGTGCTGAACGTGACCGCCCGGGGGGCCAGTTTGCGCGAGGCCCGCGACCGGGCCTATGACATGGTGGACCGGATCGACTGGCCCGGCGGTTTTCATCGCCGCGATATCGGCTGGCGCGCGCTCTGACCGGCCGGACGCAGGGGGCTGTCCGCCCCCTCTTGTCCTGCGGACAATTCACCCCCGAGGGTATTTTCACCAAGAAGAACAGGGCGCTGCGCCTAGGTCCGGCAGGCCAGCGCGGCGCGGAACCCCGCGGCGGTCGCGGGCAGGCCGGCGGGGCGGGTTTCGATGCGGTTTGTCACGAGGCGGGCCAGCAGGAGGCGCGACCAATCGGGGTTGGCGAGTACCAGTTCGGGGCCTTGCCCGCACTCGCGGATGCCGCCCGAGATAAAATCGTCGCCGATGCGGTGGTTGGTCAGCCCCTCGGCGCTGGCGATTTCGCGGAGGCGGCCGTTTTCGAGCCGCCAGATGCGCAGGGTGCGGGCCAGGTGCGGGCGGTCGACATAGGCGATTTCCACCCGGCCGTCGCCATCGAGGTCGGCCGCGCCCACCGGCGCCAGCCAGCGGTGCCGGGTGCCGATGAACGGGGTGGCCGCGACCAGCCCGTTTTCGTCGTAAATCGAAAGCCTTGCGCCGCGGTCGAGGTGGCTTTCGACGGCGATGATCTCGGGAGTTCCATCGCCGTCGAGATCGGCCAGCCGGGGGGCGGTGTCCTCAAAGACGCGGGACTCGGACAGGACGAGGCGGCGTGTGCGGCCGTCGGACAGGCGCAGATCGAGAGCGCCCCATTCGACCGCGTCGCCCAGCACCCCGTGCGCGTAGCGCGTGGTCGGCTCGGCGTAGCGGGCCGAGACGATTTCTGCCGCTGCCGGGGCGGCAAGCAGCGCGGCGACCAGGGCCGCCGCCAGCCGCATCAGATCTGTTTCTCTGGCATCTGCACGATCAGCCCGTCCAGCGCGTCGGTGACCTTGAGCTGGCAGGTCAGGCGCGACCGCTTGGGATCGGTTTGATAAGCGAAATCAAGCATATCGGCCTCCATCTCCTCGATGGGGGGCAGCTTGTCGACCCAGTCGGGATGGATATAGGCATGGCAGGTCGAGCAGGCGCAGGCGCCGCCGCAATCGGCGTCGATCCCGGGAATGCCATTGTCGCGGGCGCCTTCCATGACGGTCAAGCCGTTCGCGACCTCGATGACATGTTCGGTGCCGTTGAACTCGATATAGGTGATCTTCGCCATGCGGGCCGTGCCTCCTTTGCTCCGGGTCGAGGCCCCACATAGGCGAGGTGCAGGGGATTTTCCAGCGAAAGGCGAAGCGGGCCGGAATGGCCGGAACCGCGCATATGATTTCCATATGAATTCCATATGATTCCCATATGAGTTTTTGCGCCGATCCGGGCGCCTTGAGAAATGGCCGGGCACCGGCCCGATCACGACCGGCACCGCCGTGAGGGGCGCAGGCGCTGCCGCACGGTGGCGCCGAGTGCAATCCCGTTCGGGCGTGGCGGACGCTTGGCATGCCCGGGTGGCGCGGCGACGCGACGCCGGGGCGCGGGCTTGGGGGCAAAAGCGACCGGCAGGCCCTGTCGCCCCCGGGCGGCCCGGGCCCCGGCCCTGCCGATCCGGCCCCGATCTCCCGGAGATTGCGGAAGGCCGCTTTTCCAGGCTCTCACAGGTTCCCCCTCGTGCGTGCAGTGTCGGGCGGTGGTGGCGCGGGTGGGCGTTCTTGCCGATCTGGCCGGCCCACCGCCGGCCTGCATCGGCCTGCCCCGTGGACGGAGCGCCCCATCGGTCGGGGCCGTGCCACGCGCGGCCCCGACCGGACCGGCCCATGGGCAGCCGCATAATTGGGCAGCCGCATAATTGGGTGGCCGCGCCAGTGCCGCCCCCTTTGCCCGGCGCGCGAATTGTTCTATCTTTGTTCCCATGCCCCTGCCCTGCCCCTGCGACTGGCCCAGACCGCCGTCCTGCCTGCCCCATGCGCTGCTGGACCTGCCGCCCTCGGGTATGCGGGTGACGGTGGCCGGGCTCGTGCTGGTGCGCCAGCGGCCGGGCACCGCCAAGGGAGTGATCTTCATCACGCTGGAGGACGAGACCGGCGTGGCGAACGTGGTGGTCTGGGCCAAGGTGTTCGAACGCTACCGCCGCGCGGTGATCGCGGGGCGGCTGTTGCGCGTCACCGGCCGGGTGCAGCGCGAGGCGGGCGTCACCCATGTGCTGGCCGAACGGATCGAGGACATCTCGGACATGCTGGACGACCTGCTGCACCCCGCCCCGTGCCGCGCCGCCGACCAGCCCTGAGCCGGGGAGCGCCGGACGGACGGAAAGCGGCGGGACAGAGCCCTTCGGGTTTCGCCTCGCTTGCGCGAGGCGACCGGGGCCGGGGGCTGGCGCCCCCGGCCCTTATTTCGCGGCAAGCGCATGAAAAGGCGTGCAAGAACGCGCCAGGGTGACACCGGGCGGGAACGCCGCCCCCCCTATC
>JBNGDM010000251.1:0-5022 GCA_049975105.1 Rhodovulum sp.
GGTCTACCGTCACGGTGTTTCACTGCAGTGCATGCATTCCCAAAATACCATCCAAAACACTTTTTTATAATGAAACTGCGTTTCTTCCGCTTGCATTCGAGCCCACTCTATCCCAACATGAATGTTGGGAAGAATGTTGTGACGAGATCGTGCCGAAACTTACCACCAAAAAGGTCGAGAACCTCCGCCAGCCGGGATTCTATGGCGACGGCGAGGGGCTGTATCTGAAGGTTGGAAGCGGCGGTGCGAGATCGTGGATCCTGCGCACCGTCGTACATGGGAGGCGGCGTGATCTTGGGCTCGGGGCAGCCAGCTTGGTATCCCTTGCTGAAGCGCGGACGAAGGCGCGCGCCTACCGCAAGATCGCGCGCGAAGGCGGCGATCCAGACACGATCCGCAAGCGGGAGAGCCTGACCTTCGAAGAGGCGGCCGCGCGCGTTCATGCGCAGCTCCTGCCAACCTGGAAAAACCGGAAGCACGCCGAGACCTGGCTCGCTACGGTGGAGAACTACGCCAATCCGAAGTTCGGCAAGCGCCCGCTCCACACGATCGGCTCGGCCGATATCCTGTCGGTGCTGTCCCCGATCTGGACCGACAAGCATGAGACCGCCAGGCGCCTCAAGCAACGGCTTTCGACGATCTTCGACTGGGCGAAAGGGGCGGGGCATTATCCCCACGAAAACCCCGTTGCGGGGCTGACGAAGGCGTTGCCTGCCGTGAAGCGGAAAGCCGTGCACATGGCGGCGATGCCCTGGCGCGAGCTGCCCGCGTTCATGGCTCAGCTTGCCGCGCGCGAGGCGGTCTCTGCCCGCTGTCTCGAATTCCTGATCCTGACCGCGCTCCGCAGCGGTGAGGTGCGAGGCGCGGAGTGGTCCGAGTTCGATCTGGACGAAGCGGTCTGGCTGGTGCCCGACGCGCGAATGAAGCGCGGGTTGCCCCATCGCGTCCCCCTCTCGCCCGAGGCGCTGGCGGTGCTTCAGAAGGTCCGCGGCCTAGATCCTGATTGCGTCTTCCCGAGCCCGAAGCGCGGCAAGGATCACAAGGCACAGCCTCTCTCCGTCATGGCCTTCAAGCCGCTCCTTGGCCGCATGGGCGCGGACGGGTTCACGGTGCACGGCTTCCGCTCCACCTTCCGCGACTGGTGCAGCGAGAGCGCCCATGCGGATCGCGAGGTGGCCGAGACCGCGCTGTCGCATGCGACCGGCAATGAGGTCGAGCGGGCCTATGCGCGCTCCGATCTTTTCGACCGGCGCCGGGCGCTGATGAAGGCCTGGGGCCGGTTCGCGACGGGCGGGAGTGGCGAGTTTGTAGAACTCGTCCGGTGATGCGGGCGCTCTTTCTCACTTCCCGGCCTTCTCCTTCGCTTCGATCTCGAAACCCGCGCGTCCCCAGTCGCGCCAGACCTTTCGCGCGTGATCGCCTTTCTCGCCCTTGAGCCGGTCGGCGCTCCACAGGAGCGCGCCGAAGATCAGGGTCCGGTCGTCGCCGAAGATCAGGGTCCGGTCGTCGCCGGTGATCTCGACGAGGCCGGCCTTCTTCATCAACCCGCCGAGCTCGATCAGCTGCCGCGTGCGCGTGCGCCGGTCCATTTGCCAGCCACGCCGGTCATGCCGTGCCCGGGCTGCCTGCAGGCGCTTGCGCGCGGCCCGGTTTCGTTTCAGCGCGGCCAGTGTCGCCATCATTTGCCGGACCAGATCGCCGCGACTTGCCCCGAAACATCGCCGCCCCGCGCTTCGCCCAGGCCTCCCGTTTCGCCGCGTCGGTCGTCTCGGCCAGCACGCTCAGCGCGCCCGCCAGTTCCTCGGGCGCGAGCGCGTCGGCGCCTGTGGCGATCACCAGCTCGCCCAGTTGCTGCACCTTGCGCGTCTTGAGCTCCCGCGCCTTGTCCTCGAGCGCCTTCAGCTCCGCGTCGAAATCCCTCGGTTTGCGCATGTCATCCTCCTCAATCCGTTGATGCGATGAGGATATCGGCACCCGGCGCGAAACGCTCCAACGTCGCCGGGACAGCGCGGGACGGCCCGGTCCCGCCCGAGAATTTTTCGAGGGAGGGCGCGCTTATACGTCGTTCCGACGTCGCGGTGCCCGTGGCACAGATCGCCGCATCATGGCGATCTATCACCTCCACATGAAGGTCATCGGGCGCTCCTCCGGCGCGAGCGCGGTCGCGGCCGCCGCCTACCGGTCCGCCTCGCGGCTCCGCGACGACCGGATCGAGCGCAGTCACGACTTCACCGCCAAGCGCGGCGTCGTGCATTCCGAGGTGCTGTTGCCAGAGGGGGCGTTAAACGTTTTGTCGTATCGGGAGCGGTGTTACATCGCGACCCTCAGCTAATATCGGTTCTTTGATCCAGCGCCGTTAGCCACCTGACAAAAGACAGCCCTTGGGAGACGAGAAGGATTGCCACCTCCGGCGCGGGCTGGTTCGGTTCTTCAACGCCTTGCTCGTGCCGATAAAAGTGTGCTGCGTTCACCCACTGTTTGAACGCCTCGAGCGTTTTCGCGCTTGCCGCCTGCAAAGTCGGATGTTCCGTGTAAAGACGCTGCTGATCACCGCCTATCCGTTCTCCCGCCGTCCTGGCGTCCAGGCGGGGAACCCCATACATGAGTTTGAACGTGTTTTCGCAAGCGCCAAAAACAGCCCGGATAGCGCCGATGAAGTCTTGCGGGTCCTGCAAGAGGTATCCGTCAATTCGATTGACGCATTCTGCCGACGCGGCATATCGAGGGTTGTCCATGCCAGATATGGCGGATTCCATCGCGGCTGAAAAGGTCGCATCCACCAACGGGTGGACGCCGCCAATCTCATCAATCTCATAGGCTAGATTTTCTTCCTTGAGAATGCGCCTTGCCTCGGCAAGAAATCTGCCGCGTCTGTCGTCCTTGCTGTATTCACTGTGAAGCGATGCGGCGACAACTGTGATGGTGTCCAGCATTTCAGTCACCGCGACCTTATTGAAATACCATTCCCAGCTTCTGACTAGGGTCCCCGAGGTTGAGCGTGTTCCGAATTTAACACCTAGTTCGTTCTCGATGCTTTCCTGCGCGCGCTTGTTGTAGTCAATCGAGCTACCGTGCCTCGTGGTTTTTGCGGAAGGACACGACTTCTCCGCCAGCTTGGCGAGCCGAAAACGCGCCTTCTTGCTATCTTTCTCGGGTTCACCCCGAACAATATAGACATGCGAGAAGCGTTTCCCGATTTTCTTATCACTCATTGATTATCCCGCACGTGACCAAACTACATATTGTGGATTTCTTGATGGCGGCAGCATATCTTGATCGCGTTGCGTCTGCCAGACCGATTTGCTGCAACTGATCGGCATTGCGCTTTGTCGGACCGGGTGCGGTCAGGTAAATTCAATTCTTAAGGTGAGGTAGCGCGCGAGGTCTGGGAGGCGGCGGGGTACAACGTCCACGGCGCGGCGCTGTCGGGGATCGCGGCCGAGAACCTCGAGGGCGGCTCGGGGATCGGGTCGCGCACCATCGCGAGCCTGGAGCACGGCTGGGCGCAGGGGCGGGACGCGCTCTCCCCGCGCGACATCCTCGTGATCGACGAGGCCGGGATGGTCGGCACACGGCAGCTCGAACGCGTGCTGTCACAGGCCTCCGAGGCCGGAGCCAAGGTGGTGCTGGTCGGCGATCCGCAACAGCTGCAATCGATCGAGGCGGGCGCGGCCTTCCGGTCTCTCCACGACCGCCACGGCGGCGCGCGGATCGGCGAGGTGCGCCGCCAGCGCGAGGCATGGCAACGTGAGGCGACGCGTGACCTCGCGACGGGCCGGACCGAGGTGGCGCTGGCGGCCTACGAGGCCCATGGCCATATCCATGCGGCCCCAACGCTCGAGGCCGCGCGCGAGGCCCTGATCGAGAGCTGGGACCGCGACCGGCAGACCGCCCCCGACGCCACCCACATCATCCTGACCCACACCAATGACGAGGTGCGCGCGCTAAACCTCGCCGCGCGGGCGCGGATGCGGGAGGCGGGCGATCTGGGCGCGGAGGCCCGGCTGACCGTCGAGCGCGGCGCGGGACTTCGCCCCCGGCGACCGGGTGATGTTCCTGCAGAACGACCGCGGCCTCGGCGTGAAGAACGGGACGCTCGGAACCATTACGGACCTCGACCGCCAGGCGATGACCGTGCGCACCGAGGGCGGAAGCGCCGTCCGCTTCGACCTAAAAGACTACGACCGGATCGATCACGGCTATGCCGCCACGATCCACAAGGCGCAGGGCATGACGGTCGACCGCGCCCATGTGCCGGCGACGCCGGGGCTGGATGCCCATGGCAGCTATGTTGCCCTCACCCGGCACCGCGACGGGGTGGAGCTGCACTATGGCCGCGACGACTTCGCGAGCCCCGAGCGGCTCGCCCGCACCCTCGGCCGCGACCGCGCCAAGGACATGGCGCTCGACCATGCCGGGGGAGAGCCGGCCGAGGGGTTCGCCGCGCGCCGGGGCATCGACTTCCGTGCTCACACACCCGAGCCATCCGACCTGCGCCCGCAACGGGACGATCTCGCCGAGGCGCGCGAGGCCGCGCTCCGCCCGGCCCGCACCCGCGCGCTGATCCGCCATGCCGGGGCCGTCCACGCCGTCTTCGAGGCGCAGGCCCAGGGGGGCGAGGTCAGCCCCGACCAGGTCCGCCACCTCAACCACACCCGCGACGCCTTCGAGGCCCTGCGCCCCCATGCCTGGCGCGACGCGGAAGCCGCCTATGTGACGGACCCGGACCTCGCCCGCGCGGCCGCCGGGGGCCGGCCCCGCCGCGCGATCCGCGCCCTGGAGCGCGAGACCGAGCTCCGCACCGACCCGCACACCCGGGCCGAGCGCTTCGTCGAGCGCTGGCAGGGGCTCGACCGTCGGACCAGCGCGCACTACCGCGCAGGCGACTACACGGGCTACCACGCGTCCCGCGGGGCCATGACCGACATGGCCCGCAGCCTCGGGCGCGACCCGCAGCTGGAATCCCTCCTCGCCAACCGCAAGGCCGAGCTCGGCATCCGGATGGAGACCGAGCGGCGACTC
>JBNGDM010000252.1:0-5022 GCA_049975105.1 Rhodovulum sp.
GGACGGTACAGGAACCGGCTGAGCAGCCAGACGACGATCAGGAAATTGACCGTCTGAAGCGCGAGCGTCCACCAGTCGATCTGCATGGCCTAGCCGGTGAACGGGTTAGCGTAGAGCAGCAACAGCGCGATCACCAGGCAGTAGATCGCCATCGTCTCGATCATCGCCAGACCGACGAACAGGGTCCGCGACAGCGTGCCCGCGGCCTCGGGTTGGCGCGCGATCGCCTCCATCGCGGCGGCCACTGCGCGGCCTTCGCCGAGCGCCGGCCCGATCGCGCCGATCGAGACCGCGAGCGCGGCCCCCAGGACGCTGACGATTTCGACGGTGTTTTCCATGCGTTCTCCTTTCTCAAGCCTCGACGGCGCCCACCGCGGCGGCGATGTAGACCGTGGCCAGGACGGTGAAGATATAGGCCTGGATGATGCCGATCAGGATGCCCAGAAGCAGGAAGGGCACCGGCACCAGCAACCCGGCCAGAAGCGCGAGGATCGCGATGACGAATTCGTGGCTCATCATGTTGCCGAACAGGCGCACCATCAACGAAAACGTCCGGGTGAGTTCCGAGAGCACGTTGAGCGGCAAGAGGAACGGGCTGGGTTCGACATAGTGGCGCAGGTAGCGCCCGGGGCCGCGCGCGATGACCCCGTAGGCATGCACCGACAGGAACACGATCAGGGCCAGTGCCATCGGCGTTTCGATATGGCCGGTGGGCGGCGCGGCGCCGGGCACGACGGCCGACAGGTTGGCCAGCACCAGGAACAGGAACAGCGAGCCCAGCAGCGGGAGGAACGGCCAGGGGTCGCGGTCGAGGATCTCGCGCAACTGCCCGGCGATGCCGGTGACCAGGATTTCCAGCGCGGCCTGGACCGCACCGGGGCGGGCGGGGTCGCGGAAGGTGATCCGCAGCACCGCGAACAGCAGCGCGATGATCGCCCAGGTGGTGGCGACGGCGCGGCTGATGGGCACGGGGCCGAGATGGAACAGGATGTCCGGGGCGAGGGGGCTGGTGTCCATCGCTATCCTCCGCTCGGGCTGCGCGACGCGGCCCGGCGGACCGCCGCCGCGCCCGCGTCGGGCCGAACCTTTTTGATGGTGAGCGGCCCCGCTGTCATTCGCGGTTCATCCGTCGCCAGGCGAGCGCCAGTCCCGCGCCGGCGCCGGCGAAGGTCAACGCGCCGCTGAAGGTCACGCCGGTGCCCAGGAGCGCGTCCAGCCAGCGGCCCGCCAGCACCCCCGCCAGGGTCGGCAGCACGATCAGCCAGCCCAGTGACCCGGTCATGGACAGGTTCTTCCACAGCGGCCGTTCGCCCTCTCGTTCCCAGGTTTCGCGGCGCTGTTCGCGCAGGCGGACGGTCTTCTCGATATCGCGGCGCTCTTGCTGGTTCGGATCGCTCATCGGTCCGCCTCCGGCCCGGCGTCGCGCGGCGTCTCGCGCCGGTCGAGCGAGGGCGGCCCGGCGCCGTCGCGCCCGGCATGCAGAACGCGTTCGATCTGGCGCATGGTGGCGAGGTGCAGGCGCGTGTCGGTGGTGCGGGCCTCGGCCTCGGTGATTTCGCGCCGCTCCAGTTCCGCCAGCGCGCCTTCGCCAAGGGCGGCCAGTTCGGCCGAGCGATAGGCCCCGCGCGCCGCGATCTCGACCAGGGTGCCGCCCCGCACCGTCAGCACCCCGCGTCGCACCAGCACGAACCCCTCCCGATCCTCGGGGCTTTGCCAGGTCACGACCGAGACCGGCAGAACGGTCACGAAATCCGCGTGCCCGGGCAGGATGCCGAACGCGCCGGTTTCGTCCTCGGCGCGGACATGGCGCACCTCGTCCACGTCCTCGACAAGCTCGGTGGGCGTTGTGACGACAAGCCTCATGCGGCTGCCCCCCGCGCCTTTTCCTTGGCGCGCGCATCGTCGAGCGTACCGACCATGTAGAGCGAGCCTTCCTCCCAGTCGTCCGCTTCGCCGTCGATGATCGCGGCGCAGCCCGCGACCGTGTCCTCCAGCGGGACCGAAACGCCCTTGTGGCCGGTGAATTGCGCGGTGACGGCGAAGGGCTGGGTCAGGAACCGGATCAGCCGGCGCGCCCGGCCCACGGCCTTGCGGTCGGCGGCGCTCAATTCCTCGATGCCGACAAGCGAGATGATCTCCTGCAACTCGCGGTATTGCTCGATCAGGCGCCGGACCTCCTCGGCCACCTCGTAGTGGCGCACACCGACGATGGCCGGGTCCAGCAGGGTCGAACTGGAGCCCAGCGGATCGACCGCCGGATACAGCCCCTCGGCGGCCATGTCGCGGCTGAGCACGATGGCGGCGTCCAGATGGGTGAAGGTCTCGGCCACGGCCGGGTCGGTGAAATCGTCGGCAGGCACGTAAACCGCCTGGATCGAGGTCACCGCCGCGCCCTTGACCGAGGCGATGCGTTCCTCGAAATCGGCGATCTCGGTGGCGAGCGTCGGCTGGTAGCCGACCCGCGAGGGCAGCCGGCCCAGAAGGCCCGACACCTCGGACCCCGCCTGAATGAACCGGAACACGTTGTCGATCAAGAGCAGCACGTCGCGGTTCATCTCGTCGCGGAAATGCTCGGCGATCGACAGCGCACTGAGCGCCACGCGCCAGCGCGCGCCGGGCGGTTCGTTCATCTGGCCGAAGACCAGGCAGGTGCGGTCGATCACGCCGGATTTCTTCAGGTCGAGCCAAAGCTCGTGCCCCTCGCGCGAGCGTTCGCCGACGCCGCCGAACACGGAGATCCCCTTGTAGCGGTCCGCGATCGAGCGGATCAGCTCCATGATGAGCACCGTCTTGCCCACGCCCGCGCCGCCGAACATCGCCGCCTTGCCGCCATGGGCCAGCGGCGCAAGCAGGTCGATCACCTTGATCCCGCTGAGAAACAGCTCGGTGCCCGCGGATTGCGCGGCCAGCGGCGGCGGCGCGCGGTGAATTCCGGCGCGCGGCACGTCCGCCGGCAGCGGCGGGTCCTGGTCGATGGGCACCCCCAGGACGTTCAGCAGGCGGCCCAGAACCGCGTCGCCCACCGGCACCGAGATCGGCCCGCCGCTGTCCAGCACCGCGGTGCCGCAGGCCAGCCCGGCGGTTTCCTCGATCGCGACGCAGCGCACGGTGCGGGGGTCCAGGTGGTGCTGCACCTCAAGGACCAGCGGCTTCGGGCTGTCCCACTGGACATGCAGCGCGGTGTTGATCCGCGGCAGCCCGCCGGCGGGGAACCGCACGTCGACCACCGAGCCGGAGATGTCGCAGACCACGCCCGTGGCCGCGCTGGGGTCCGCGGTCCCGCTCATGGTGTGCAAGGTCCCTGCCATCCGCTCACGCTAGCACGCAAACCGGCGGCGCGGCATCGAGGCCGGTCGAACCCCACCGGGTCATGGCTCGGACAGGCATGCCGCATGGCCCTTCGGATCTTTTTTGCCCCTGGCACGAACCACCTCCGCCGACAGGGAGGCCGACCCCGCCGCATCCCCGGAATGGTGTTTCAGCGCGGCTCAGGCGGCATTGATCCACGTCAACCGCAGCCCCGCCTTTCGGATACCGGTCCGCGCCGCCCAGGCCCCCCTCGGGCGGCTCAGCGTAACGGGGCACGGCTGCGATCCGGTGTCAGCGCCAGCGCGGCGCAGGCCAGCAGGCCCGCGACCGCCATGTAGACGGCCGGCGCGGTGGCCGCCCCGGTCGCCGCGATCAGGCTGGTGGCGATCATCGGGGTCAGGCCGCCGAACACGCCTACGCCCACGTTGAAGGCGACGGAATAGCCCGACAGCCGGTCGCACTCGGGAAACATCTCGACGAAAAGCGCCGGCGCGGAGCCCAGCGGAACCGCCAGCAGCGCGAAGGTAAGCGCATGCACGACCACGACTGCCGCCAGCGACCCGCCCGAGGCGATGATCCAAGCGTGCAGCGGCCAGGCGCAGGCCGCGAGCGCGAACAGCGCCGCCCCGATCCAGGTGCGGCGCGGTATCCAGCGGTCGCCCACGATGGCCGCGAGCGGCATCAGCGGAATGACGATCAGCGTCATCGCGGTGTTGATGGCCAGGGCCGTGCCGCGGTCCATCAGCCCCTGGCCCGACAGCCATTCGGGCAGGTAGACGAAGGCGATGTAGAAACAGGTGCCGTAGGCCGCGGCGAAGGCCAGGGCAAGCAGCGTCTCCTTGCGGTTCGTGGTGAACGCCGCCAGCAGCGGCGAGGTTTCGTCGCGCTGGTCGTGATGGGTCGCGAAGCGGTCCGAATTGTGCAGGCCGCGGCGGATCAGGATGGCCGTGGCGCCCAGAACCGCGCCGCCGAGGAAGGGCAGGCGCCAGGCCCAGTCGGCCAAGGTGGCGGCGTCGAACAGGTTGGTGACCAGCGCCGCCGCGCCGACCCCCATAAGCGAGCCCGTCATCGACCCGATATTGGCCCAGCTTCCGATCACCCCCCGCCGGCCCATCGGCGCGGTTTCAACCAGGTAGGTGGCCGAGGAGGAGAACTCCCCGCCGACCGAAAGCCCCTGCAGAAGGCGCACCAGCACAAGCAGGGCGGGTGCAAGCACGCCGACCTGCGCGTAGGTCGGCAAAAGCCCCAGCAGCAGGGTCGGCAGCGCCATCAGCGTCACCGAGATCTGCATCGTCCTGGCGTGGCCGTAGCGGTCGCCGAACCATCCGAACACCGCGGCGCCCAGCGGCCGCATCAGGAACCCCGCGGCGAAAATCCCGTAGATCGCGATCAGGCCCGCGGTCGGGTCGTTCTGCGGGAAGAACACCGGCGCGATGACCCCGGCAAGATAGCCATAGAGCGCGAAATCATACCATTCCACCACGTTGCCGATGAAGCCGGCCATGATCCGGTGGCGCAGTTCAGGGGGCTTGGGATGCGGCATCGCTCGCCTTGTCTTCGGCAGGGCCACTGTGTCCGATCCCTTGTGCGCATGTCCCACCGAAATTCGCGGCCTAAGCCTGCCGGGGGGCGAAACCTTCGGGCTGCGCGTCCTTGCGGCTGGCGCGCGCGGTGGCAGAGCCGGCTTTGCGCCCGCGCGGGATGGTGATAGGG
>JBNGDM010000253.1:0-5015 GCA_049975105.1 Rhodovulum sp.
GGATCCAGGTTCTCGCGGCACTGAACGCGCAGCTCGGCGCGCGGATCGGATCGCCCGCAGCGGCCGCGGTGGTGCTGTTCTGCGTGGCGCTCGCGGGGGCGGTCGCGGTGATGCTGGCCACCGGCGGGGGCGACGGGCTGGCGCGGCTGCCGGGCCAGCCGGCCCACCTGTTCCTGGCCGGCCTGCTGGTGGCGTTTTATGTGCTGTCGATCACCTTCGTGGCCCCGCGCTTCGGGGTCGGCAACGCGATCTTCTTCGTGTTGCTGGGGCAGATGGTTTCGGCCTCGGTGATCGACCAGTTCGGCCTGTTCGGCGCGGCGGCGCAGCCCATCACGGCGCTTCGGGCGGCGGGGATCGGCTGCATGGGACTGGGACTCGTGCTGATCCAGCGGGGCTGAGGCTTGACCCGCGGCCGGCCGGGGCCTAAGGCCGCGCCCCATGACCGAGACCCGCCGCCCCCCCGACCGCCCGCGCCGCGACTGGCGCAATTTCTACGGCCGCCGCCATGGCAAGGCCCTGCGCGACAGCCAGAAGGCCTATCTGGACGAAGATCTCGCCCGGCTCTCGCCCGGCCCGGTCGACTGGGACGCCAATCCCGAGCGCCGGCCGCTGGACCTGGCCGCGCGTTTCGGCGGGCGCGAGGTCTGGCTGGAGATCGGTTTCGGCGGGGGCGAGCACATGGTCCACCAGGCCGCGCAAAACCCCGGGGTGGGGATCATCGGCTGCGAGCCCTTCATCAACGGGGTCGCGATGCTGCTGGGCAAGATCCGCGACGCGGGGGTGGAGAACGTGGCCGTCCACCCGGGCGATGTGCGCGACCTGTTCGACGTCTTGCCCGAGGCCGGCATTGCCCGCGCCTTCCTGCTCTATCCCGACCCCTGGCCGAAGAAGAAGCACCACCGCCGCCGTTTCGTCACGCCCGAGTTCCTGGGGCCTCTGCACCGGGTTATGCGGCCCGGCGCGGTGTTGCGGGTGGCGACCGACATTCCCGATTACGTGCGCCAGACCCTGGTCGAGGTGCCGCGGGCCGGGTTCGACTGGCTGGCCGAGGGGCCGGCGGATTGGCGGGCGCCGTGGGGCGACTGGATCTCGACCCGCTACGAGCAGAAGGCGCTGCGCGAGGGGCGGGTGCCGCATTACCTGACCTTCCGGCGTCGGTGAGGCGGGGCCGGGGGCATGGGTATTTGGACCAAGAAGAAGGGCGGGCGCGCGCGCTGACCTGAAGGGGGCCGGGCGAGGCTGGACGCACCCGTCCGGTTTCGGTAATCCGCTGGGGCGCGATCCCGTGCGAGAGGAGCCTGCTGATGTCCGCCAATGGCGACCCGATCCCGATGACCGCGCGGTGCGCGGGGCCGCTGAGCGGCACCGCCGAGGTGCCCGGCGACAAGTCGATCAGCCACCGCGCGCTGATCCTGGGCGCGCTGTCGGTGGGCGAGACGCGGATCACCGGGCTGCTGGAGGGGCAGGACGTGCTGGACACGGGCCGGGCGATGCGCGCCTTCGGCGCCGAGGTCAGCCACCTGGGCCCGGGCGAATGGTCGGTCCATGGCGTGGGCGTGGGCGGCTTTGCCGAGCCCGGGGACGTGATCGATTGCGGGAATTCGGGCACCGGCGTGCGGCTGATCATGGGGGCGATGGCGACCTCGCCGATCAGTGCGACCTTCACCGGCGACGCCTCGCTGCGCAAGCGCCCGATGGGGCGGGTGACCGATCCGCTCGCGCTGTTCGGCGCGGCGGCTTACGGGCGCGCGGGCGGGCGGCTGCCGATGACGGTGGTTGGTGCGGCAGAGCCGGTTGCGGTGCGCTACACGGTGCCGGTGCCCTCGGCGCAGGTGAAATCGGCGGTGTTGCTGGCGGGTCTGAACGCGCCGGGCGAAACCGTGGTGATCGAGCGCGAGGCGACGCGCGATCACACCGAGCGGATGCTGGCGGGGTTCGGCGCGGCGCTGCGGGTGGAGGACAAGGACGAGGGCCGCGTCATCACCCTGACCGGCCAGCCGGAGCTGCGCCCCCAGACCATCGCCGTGCCGCGCGACCCCAGTTCCGCCGCCTTCCCGGTCTGTGCCGCGCTGATCACCGAGGGGTCGGACGTTCTGGTGCCGGGGATCGGGCTGAACCCGACGCGGGCGGGGCTGTTCGACACGCTGCGCGAGATGGGGGCGGACCTGACCTATGAAAACCCGCGCGAGGAGGGGGGCGAACCGGTGGCCGACCTGCGCGCGCGGTTCTCGCCCGCGATGAAGGGGATCGAGGTGCCGCCCGAACGCGCGCCCAGCATGATCGACGAATACCCGATCCTGTCGGTCGTGGCCTGTTTCGCCGAAGGGGTGACCATGATGCGCGGCGTGCGGGAATTGCGGGTCAAGGAAAGCGACCGGATCGCGGCCATGGCCGACGGGCTGACCGCCTGCGGGGCACGGGTCGAGACGGGCGAGGACTGGATGGCGGTCACCGGCATGGGGCCGGGCGGGCTGCCCGGGGGGGCGACCTGTGCCACCCACCTGGACCACCGGATCGCGATGTCGTTCCTGTGCGCGGGGATGGCCGCGCAAACCCCCGTCACCGTCGACGATTGCACCCCCATCGCCACGTCCTTCCCGGTGTTCGAGCCGCTGATGGAAGGGCTGGGCGCGGTCTTCGCGCGGGCCGAGGCATGAGTTTCACGGTCGCCATCGACGGCCCCGCCGCCGCCGGCAAGGGCACGATCAGCCGGGCGGTCGCGGGGCATTTCGGTTTCGCCCATCTGGACACGGGGTTGTTGTACCGGGCCGTCGGGGCGCGGATGCTGGACGGGCTGGACCCGGTCGAGGCGGCCGAAACGCTGGACCCGGCCGACCTCGACCGCGATGACCTGCGCCGCCCCGAGGTCGCGCAGGCCGCCAGCAAGGTCGCCGCGATCGCCGAGGTGCGCGCGGCGCTGGTGGATTTCCAGCGCGCCTTTGCCGCGCGGGCGGGGGGCGCGGTGCTGGACGGGCGCGACATCGGCACGGTGATCTGCCCCGAGGCGGCGGCCAAGCTGTTCGTGACGGCCTCGGACACGGTGCGGGCCGAACGCCGTTATCGGGAACTGGCCGAAAAGGGCGTCGAGACCACCTTCGACGAGGTGCTGGCCGAGATGCGCGAGCGCGATGCCCGCGACAGCGAGCGCGCCGCCGCGCCGCTTAAACCGGCCGCGGACGCGGTGACCCTGGACACCTCGCAATTGTCGATCGACCAGGCCGTGGCCGCCGCCATCGCCGAGGTGGAGCGGCGCCGCACCGGGCAGGGCTGAGATGGACCGCCGCCGGTTGGGCCGCGACGGCCCCGAGGTTTCGGCGCTGGGCATCGGCGGCATGTCGTTCGCCGATTTCTACGGCCCCACGACCGAGGCCGAAAGCCACGCGATCCTGGATGCCGCGATGGAGATGGGCGTCACCCACCTGGACACCGCGAATGTCTATGGCGCGGGGCGGTCGGAAACCGCCATCGGGCGCTATCTGAAAACGCGGCAGGGCGCGCGGGGCCATTTCACCATCGCCACCAAGGCCGGCATCACCAGCGACGCGCAGGGCCGGCGGGTGATCGACAATTCCGCCGCGCATCTGGAATCGGAACTGGACCAAAGCCTTGCGCGGCTGGGCGTCGAGGCGGTCGACCTGTTCTATGTTCACCGCCGCGACGACCGCCTGCCCATCGAAGAGGTCACCGAAACGCTGGCCGCGCTGGTGCAGAAGGGCAAGGCGCGCGCCATCGGCTTTTCCGAGATCGCGCCGGGTTCGCTGCGCCGGGCGGCGGCGGTGCACCCGGTGGCCGCGGTGCAATCGGAATATTCGCTGGCCACCCGCGCGCCCGAGCTGGGCCTGGTGCAGACCTGCGCCGAACTGGGCACCGCGCTGGTCGCCTTCTCGCCGGTGGGCCGGTCGCTTCTGACGGACGCGCCGATTCCGCTGGACGTGGCGCAGGGCCTGCCGTTCCTCAAGGGCAATCCGCGGTTCCAGGCGCCCAACCACGCGGCCAATGTCGCCGCCACCGACCGGCTGCGCGCGCTGGCCCGCGAGATGGGCGAACCGGCCGCGGCCCTCGCCATCGCCTGGGTGCTGTCGCGCGGGGGGCATGTGCTGGCGATCCCCGGCACCCGGTCGGTCGCGCATTTCCGCGACCTCGTCCGCGGGGCCGAGCTGCGCCCCGGACCGGACGCCCTTGCCGCGATCGAGGCCGCGCTGCCCGTGGGCTGGGCCCATGGCGACCGCTACGGCCCGATGCAGTGGGTCGGCATCGAGCGGTATTGCTGATCGCCGCACCCGCCTTGCCCCTTGATTCACGGCGCACACCCCTTTATGAAGCGCGCGTCGAGACGGACGAAGAGCCGCGGAGACGATGCGACGAGCAGGGTCGGGGACTGCACCGGCCCTTTTGTCGTATTGAGACCCCTCCATCTTCTTCGGACGGCGCCACAGACCAACCGAAAGACCGGCGGAGACAACCGCGCGGCCGGAAAAACACCAGAAGGACACCTAAGACCGTATGGCTAGCAACGCATCCATGGAGGAATTCGAAGCCCTCCTGAACGAAAGCTTCGAAATCGACACGCCTGCCGAGGGCAGCGTCGTCAGGGGCAAGGTCATCGCCGTAGAGGCGGGCCAGGCCATCATCGATGTCGGCTACAAGATGGAAGGCCGCGTCGATCTGAAAGAATTCGCCAACCCGGGCGAGGCCCCGGAAATCGCCGTCGGCGACGAGGTCGAGGTCTATCTCGACCGGGTCGAGAACGCCCGCGGCGAGGCCGTCATCAGCCGCGACAAGGCCCGCCGCGAAGAGGCCTGGGACCGTCTGGAAAAGGCCTATGCCGACGATGCCCGCGTCGAGGGCGCAATCTTCGGTCGCGTCAAGGGCGGCTTCACCGTCGATCTGGGCGGTGCCGTGGCGTTCCTGCCCGGCTCCCAGGTGGACGTGCGCCCGGTGCGCGATGCCGGCCCGCTGATGGGTCTGAAACAGCCCTTCCAGATCCTCAAGATGGACCGCCGCCGCGGCAATAT
>JBNGDM010000254.1:0-4917 GCA_049975105.1 Rhodovulum sp.
GTCCACAAGCGCACCACCTTCACCAAGCCCAAGATCATCGTCTGCGTGCCCCATGGCGCGACCCCGGTTGAGAAACGCGCGATCCGCCAGTCTGTGCTGTCGGCCGGCGCCCGCCGCGCCGGGCTGATCGCCGAACCCATCGCCGCCGCCATCGGCGCGGGCATGCCGATCACCGACCCCACGGGCAGCATGGTCGTCGATATCGGCGGCGGTACCACCGAGGTGGCGGTGCTGAGCTTGGGCGACATCGTTTATGCGCGGTCCGTACGCGTCGGCGGCGACCGGATGGATGACGGCATCATCAACTACCTGCGCCGCCAGCAGAACATCCTGATCGGCGAGGCCACCGCCGAACGCATCAAGACCTCGATCGGCTCGGCGCGCATGCCCGATGACGGGCGCGGCGCCAGCATGCAGATCCGGGGCCGTGACCTGTTGAACGGCGTGCCAAAGGAAATCGAGATCAACCAGGCCCAGATCGCGGAGGCGCTGGCCGAACCCGTGCAGCAAATCTGCGAGGCGGTGATGACCGCGCTGGAGGCGACGCCCCCCGACCTGGCCGCCGACATCGTCGACCGAGGCGTGATGCTGACGGGCGGCGGCGCGCTGCTGGGCGAGCTGGACCTTGCGCTGCGCGAGCAGACGGGCCTGGGGATTTCGGTCGCCGACGAGTCACTGAATTGTGTGGCGCTGGGGACCGGCAAGGCGCTGGAATATGAAAAACAGCTCCGGCATGTGATAGATTACGAAAGCTGATCCCCGGGCAGGCCGCGCGCCGCTAGCGAGGCAGACTTGGCCGCAGACCGCAACTCACAGCTCGATTATGCCCGCCCGATCCGGCGTATCCTGATCGGCGGCACCGTCTTCCTGTTGCTGGGCCTGTTCGTGCTGTGGCGCATCGACAGCCCGCGCGTGGAGCGGTTCCGCGCAGCCTTGGTCGACGCGGTGGTGCCCAGTTTCGACTGGGCGCTGGTACCGGTGACCAAGGGTGCCGAACTGGTCGAGGGCTTCCAGTCCTACGCCCGCCTGGCCGAGCAGAACCAGGAACTGCGCCGCGAGCTGCGGCAGATGAAGGCCTGGAAAGAGGCCGCGCTGCAGCTGGAGCAGGAGAACGCAAAGCTTCTGGACCTGAACAAGGTGCGGCTGGACCCCAAGCTGACCTACGTGACCGGCGTGGTGATGGCCGATAGCGGCTCGCCCTTCCGGCAGTCGGTGCTGTTGAACGTGGGCGCGCGCGACGGAATCGTGGATGGCTGGGCCACGACCGACGGGCTCGGGCTGGTGGGGCGGATCTCGGGCGTGGGGCAGACCACCTCCCGGGTGATCCTGCTCACCGATTCCAACAGCCGCATCCCCGTCACGATCCAGCCCTCGGGCCAGCGCGCGGTGCTGGCCGGCGACAACTCGGCCGCACCGGTGCTGGATTTCGTCGAGGACCCCGACCAGGTGCGCCCCGGCGACCGGGTGGTGTCGTCGGGCGATGGCGGCGTGTTCCCGGCGGGGCTTCTGGTCGGGCACGTCGCGCTGGGCCGCGACCAGCGGCTGCGCGCGCGGCTGGCCGCGGAATACGACCGGCTGGAATTCCTGCGCGTGCTGCGCAGCCACGCCAACGAGGTGATCCGCGACCCCGGCGCCTTGGTCGCCCCCCCGCCCATCGGCCCCGCCCCGGTCGGCATGCCCGCCGCCGCACTGGAGACGGAGGCCGGGGATGGTTGACCCGCTCACGCTTGACCGCTGGGCCTACCGGCTGATCTATGTCGCGGTGGCGGGCGCGGTCGTCTTCGTGCAGATCCTGCCGCTGGAGGAGCGCAGCGGCATCCTGCCCGGCCCCGACTGGATGCTGTGCCTGACCTTCGCCTGGCTGCAGCGCCGCCCCGACTACCTGCCGCCCTGGCTGATCGCGGGGGTGTTCCTGATGCTCGACATGCTGCTGATGCGGCCGCCGGGACTTTTGACTGCGCTTGCGCTGATCGGCGCGGAATTCCTGCGCGCGCGCCAGCAGGTCTCGGTCGAAATGCCATTCGGGCCGGAATGGCTCCAGACGGCGGGCACCGTCGCGGGCATTTTCCTGGCCCAGTGGGCGGTGCTGTCGCTGTTCGGCGTGGCCGAGGCCGACTTTGGCCTGCTGGCCGTGCAGGCGGTGATGACCGCGCTGGCCTATCCGCTGGTGGCACTGGCCTCGCGCTACCTGTTCGGGGTGCGCCGGGTAACGCCGGGCGAACTGGACCCGCGGGGGCTCACACGATGAAACGCTCGCCCCGGGACACCGAGGAAAGCGGCCGCCGGATCAGCCGCCGCGCGCTGATCCTGGGCGGCGCGCAGGCGGTGTTCGTCACCGCGCTGGCGCTGAGGATGCGGCACCTGCAGGTGACCCAGGCCGACGAGTTCCGCCTGCTGGCCGAGGAAAACCGCGTCAACATCCGGCTGATCCCGCCCGCCCGTGGGCTGATCTACGACCGCGTCGGCCATATCGTCGCCGAGAACGAACAGAATTATCGCATCGTCGTGGTGCGCGAGGATGCCGGCGACCCCGAGGAGGCGCTGGCACGGCTGACGCGGCTGGTGCCGCTGGACCAGGACACGATCGAGCGCGCCATCCGCGAAATCCAGCGCCACAGCCCCTTCGTGCCGGTCACCATCGCCGACCGCATGCGCTGGGAGGACGTGGCGCGGGTGGCGGTCAACGCCCCCGTGCTGCCCGGCATCAGCCCCGAGGTCGGGCTGTCGCGGTTCTATCCCCTCGGCGCCGATTTCGCGCATGTGGTGGGTTATGTGGGCCCGGTGTCGGATTACGACCTGTCGCAGATCGAGGACCCCGACCCGCTGTTGCAGATCCCGCGGTTCCAGATCGGCAAGACCGGGATCGAGGCCAAGCACGAGGAACGCCTGCGCGGCAAGGCCGGCACCCGCCGGATCGAGGTGAACGCCGCGGGCCGCGTGATCCGCGAGCTCGACCGGATCGAGGGCCAGCCCGGCAGCGACCTGCAACTCACCGTCGATGCGGGGCTTCAGAACTTCGTCCAGGCGCGGCTGGGCGAGGAAAGCGCGGCGGCCGTGGTGATGGACCTGGCCGATGGCGACCTGCTGGCGATCGCCTCTTCGCCCAGCTTCGACCCGAACAAGTTCGTCCGCGGCATCTCGGTCCCCGATTACCGCGCGCTGACCGAAACGCCTTACCGCCCGTTGTCGAACAAGACGGTCCAGGGCGCCTATCCGCCCGGCTCGACCTTCAAGATGATCACCGCGCTGGCCGCGCTGGAGGCGGGCGAGGTCACCGCCGACGAAACCGTCTGGTGCCCCGGCTTCCTGAAACTGGGCACGCGCCGGTTCCATTGCTGGAAACGCGGCGGTCACGGCCACATGAACCTGTTCGAAAGCCTGCAACAGTCCTGCGACGTCTATTACTACGACATCGCCCAGCGCGTCGGCATCGACAAGATCGCCGAGATGGCGCGCAAGCTGGGCCTGGGCGAGGCGCATGACCTGCCGCTCTCGGCGGTGGGCGAGGGTCTGGTGCCGGACAAGGCGTGGAAACGCGCGCGCTACGGCGAGGAATGGCGCATCGGCGACACGCTGAACGCGTCCATCGGCCAGGGCTATGTGCTGGCCACGCCGCTGCAACTGGCGGTGATGAGCGCGCGGCTGGCCACCGGGCGCGCGGTGGTGCCGCGGCTGGTGCGCTCCATCGACGGGGTGGAACAGCCCCCCGTGCCGGGCGGCCCGCTGGACGTGAACCCGGCGAACCTCGCCCGCATCCGCCGCGCCATGGACGCGGTGGTGAACTCGCGCCGCGGCACCGCCTATCGCAGCCGCGTGGTCTCGGCCGAAATGGCCATGGCGGGCAAGACCGGCACCAGCCAGGTGCGCAATATCACCGCCGCCGAGCGCGCCGCGGGCGTGTTCCGCAACGAGGACCTGCCCTGGGAACGGCGCGACCACGCGCTGTTCGTGGCCTATGCGCCGGTCGAGGCCCCGCAGATCGCCGTCGCGGTGGTCGTCGAACATGGCGGCGGCGGGTCCAGCGCGGCCGCGCCCATCGCCCGCGACATCACGCTGCGCGCGCTTTATGGCGACGTGCCGCCGCTGACCGCCTATCCTCAGCGCCAGCGCTGGCAGATCGACGAGCGGATGCGCGGGCTGCGCCTGCGCGACCCGGGCGCCCCGCCCACCAGCGGACGGAGCCGCGCGTGAGTTACCTGGAATATACCGTCAAGCGCGTGCCCACGGGCGCGTCCAAGGTGCTGTATGTCAACTGGGCGCTGGTTCTGCTGCTCTGCGCGGTGGCGGCGATCGGGTTCCTGATGCTCTACTCGGTCGCGGGCGGCACGCTGGATCGCTGGGCCGAACCGCAGATGAAGCGGTTCGCGCTGGGGCTGACGGTGATGTTCGCCGTGGCCTTCGTGCCGATCTGGTTCTGGCGCAACGTGGCGGCGCTGGCCTATGGGCTGTCGGTGCTGCTGCTGCTGGGCGTGGAGTTCTTCGGCGAGGTGGGCATGGGCGCGCAGCGCTGGATCGACCTCGGCTTCATGCGGCTGCAACCCTCGGAACTGACCAAGATCACCCTGGTGATGATGCTGGCGGCCTATTACGACTGGCTCGACATCCACAAGGT
Source organism: Rhodovulum sp. (assembly GCA_049975105.1). Classification (GTDB taxonomy): domain Bacteria; phylum Pseudomonadota; class Alphaproteobacteria; order Rhodobacterales; family Rhodobacteraceae; genus Rhodovulum. Next base: position 4,613 of record JBNGDM010000254.1, read on the forward strand.
CTCGCGCCCGCTTTTCGTGCTGATGCCGGTCGTGCTGATCCTGGTGCCGACCTTCCTGGTGCTGAAACAGCCCGACCTGGGGACCGCACTCTTGCTGATCGCGGGAGGCGGGATCATGATGTTCCTGGCCGGCGTGCACTGGCTCTATTTCGCGGTGGTGATCGCGCTGGGCGCGGGGCTTGTGACGGCGGTGTTCCTGAGCCGCGGCACCGAATGGCAGCTGCTGAAGGATTACCAGTATCGCCGGATCGACACCTTCCTCGACCCGGGCACCGACCCCTTGGGGGCCGGCTACCACATCACCC
>JBNGDM010000255.1:0-4915 GCA_049975105.1 Rhodovulum sp.
GCCGCTTCCCACCAAGGAGAGCGGCGGCCTTTTTGTCTGACGCGAGGAATTAGGGCCTAGGCGCAGGCGGCCGCCTCTGCGGCATCAAACGCCTCCAGCGCCGCCTCGAGGGCCAAAAGGATCGAGGCATGCCGGTTCTTGTAGTCACGTGCGGGCTGAAGCACTTCAAGACCATCGAATGGTGGCGCGGGCGGCGGGCCGTTTTTTTTGAGCATCACGCGCAGCTGATCGCGCGCCTCTTCGACCTGGGTCCGAGTGCAACCCATGATATTCGCACCGACGACAGCGGCCGCTGCCTGGCCCAAAGCGCAGGCTTTCACGTCCTGCCCGAACCGGGTGATCCGCCCATTCTCAACATCCAGGTCCACGCTTACCGTCGAGCCGCACAAAGGCGAGCGTTTGCGCGCGCTGGCCATCGGGGCCTCAAGCCGGTCAAGATGCGGAATATCTGCCGCCAACGCTAGGATGCGCTGGGAATACAGCTTGATCAGGTCTGTCTCGGCGGTCATGGCGTTTCCTTCGTCGCGCGTCTGGCATAAATAACCCGCGTGCGTGCGTTTTTCAAAGGAGTTCGGTCAATGGCCTTCGATCCCGCAAGCCTTAACTACAATGAGGTCGGGCTGATCCCTGCGATTGCACAGGACAATGATGGCACGGTTCTGATGCTGGCATGGATGAATGCTGAAAGCGTGGCACGAACGATGAAAACCGGGCGCGTCACCTACTGGTCGCGATCGCGCAGCGCGTTCTGGGTCAAGGGTGAATCCAGTGGACACGTTCAGCGCCTGGTTGAGATGCGCGTGGACTGCGACCGGGACTGTCTTTTGATGATCGTGGAACAGGAGGGTCCGGCCTGTCACACCAACCGGCGCAGTTGCTTCTACACAGCGATCCGCGACGGGCAAGAGGTCGAGATTATGGCGCCCGAGCCGGATTGAGCGCAACAAGGGCGCGGATATCTTCCGGCGTGGCTCCATCTTGGCGATAGCGCGCGATGGCGCGGGCATCATCGCGTTTGGCCAATCGCTTGCCGGTGTCATCGGTAATCAGGCGGTGATGGTGGAAAGTGGGTGATGGGAGCCCCAGAAGCGCTTGCAGAATTACATGAATTTTTGTCGCCTCGAATAGGTCTTCCCCGCGCACAACTTCGGTGATGCACTGGAACGCGTCATCCACCACCACCGCCACGTGATAGGATGTGCCGATGTCGCGCCGGGCCAGCACGATGTCGCCGATCTCGCAAAGCACCGCCGCCTCGGTCAGATGATGGCGGCCGGCATGCGCGGGACCAGTTTCGATGAACTCGGGCAGGGCGCCCAAATGCGCTAGCGCACGGGCCATGTCCAGCCGAACTGCATCATTTGCGCCGGCCTCCGAAAACGGGCGCCCCCGGCAGGTTCCCGGATAGACAAGACCGTCCGGTCCAAGCACCGGCGCACCCGCCTGCGGTGCCGAAAGGGCCGCGCGGATGTCGGAACGCCTGCAGCAGCAGGGATATGTCAGTCCCATCTCCGTCAGCCGGTCCAACGCTCTGCAATAAGCGGCAAGGCGTGTCGACTGACGCAGAACGGGCTGCGGCCAGTGCAGCCCGAGCCAGGTCAGGTCCTTGAAGATCTGCGCCTCCCATTCGGGCTTGCTGCGGGCGGAATCGATATCCTCGATCCGCAGCAACATATCGCCGCCACGGGCGCGCGCGCGCTCGTAAGCAGTCAGCGCTGAGAACGCGTGGCCCAAATGCAGCGGCCCCGTTGGCGACGGGGCGAAACGCGTGCGCACATGCGGCTCAGCCATGGTCGAGCCAGGCGCTCCAATCGCTCTTGGCGCGATCGGTATACGCCTTGTAGCGGTCGCGGCGACCGCGCCGTCCGGCCCGCAGGCCATCGACCGGTGGAAACAGTCCGAAATTGACATTCATCGGCTGAAAGGTCTTGGCATCTGCGCCGCCTGTGATGTGGTTGACCAAGGCGCCTGTGGCGGTGGTCGCGGGCACCGGAGGCAGATTTCTGCCGCGCAATTCGGCCGCCGCGAGTCGACCGGCCAGCAATCCCATCGCCGCAGATTCCACATAGCCTTCGACGCCGGTGATCTGTCCAGCGAACCGGACATTCGGACGCGACTTCAAGCGCAGCTGGTCATCCAGCAGGGTCGGGGCGTTTAGAAACGTATTCCGGTGGATCCCCCCTAGGCGTGCAAAACGCGCTTTCTCAAGGCCGGGAATCTTTCGAAAAACATTTACTTGTGCACCATATTTCATCTTGGTTTGAAACCCGACGATATTGTACAGCGTACCCAATGCATTGTCGCGGCGCAGCTGGACCACTGCGTGGGGCTTGAACTCTGGAGCATGCGGGTTGGTCAGGCCCACGGGTTTCATCGGGCCATGCCGTAGCGTTTCGCGACCGCGTTCGGCCATTACCTCGATCGGCAGGCAGCCATCGAAATAGCCGGCGGTTTCGCCCTCATGGAACTCGGTCTTTTCGGCGGCCAGTAACGCGTCGATGAAGTGCTCGTATTGGTCGCGGTCCATCGGGCAGTTGAGATAGGCCGCGCGCTCTTCCTCGGTCTCCCCCTTGTCATACCGCGACTGGAACCAGGCCTTGGCCATGTCTACGCTATCAGCATAGACGATGGGCGCGATGGCGTCGAAAAAGGCCAGCGCCTCGGCTCCGGTTTCGGCGGCGATCACCCGAGCGAGCGGCGCGGAGGTAAGCGGCCCGGTTGCGATGATCCAATGCCCTTCGCACGGAAGCTCTGTGATTTCAGAGCGATCCACGGTGATCTTCGGGTGTGCAAGCAGGCGCTCGGTTACCGCTTTGGCAAAACCTTCACGGTCGACGGCAAGCGCGCCGCCCGCAGGCAATCGGTGCGTGTCGGCCATTTCGATGATCAACCCGTCGGCCTTCCGCATTTCCCAATGCAGCAGTCCAACGGCGTTCTGCTCGTCATCGTCAGAGCGGAAGGAATTCGAACACACCATTTCTGCCAATCGGTCGGTACGATGTGCGAAGGTGGCGGTGGTCGGGCGCATCTCGTGGATGACGACGTCGATCCCGCCCCGGGCGGCCTGCCAAGCGGCTTCGGCTCCGGCCATGCCACCGCCGACGATGTGAAGAATATCCGTCATGGACCCGATCTAACGAGGCCGGTCAGTAAATGAAAGGGCGCTCAGGCCGACTTTCCCACCGCCGCAGGGGCGTACGAGATTACCGTTTCGCTGGCCTGGATTTCGGCCAGTGCCGCGCGCGTCGCCGCAAGTTCCAACCGGGTCCGTGAGAGGTCGTCGTCCCACGCCGGTTCGATGGCCTTTCCATCACGTGCCAGGGTGCCTAGCGCGCCCCGATCGGTCAGCGCGATCAGGCTGAGTGCACCGAGCATAGCGATTTCGATCCATAACGTCTGCTTTACCATCGGGGTGGCGAACACGCCGGTATGGGACACCAACGCGGACACGACCGTATAAAGCGCCAAGATCAACGCCGCCGGGCGGACGATCCGGCCCACGAATAGCGCCATGCTGGTCAGAGAGACGACGGTGATCGTCGCCCATGAGGCGACGGTTGCCGTGTCAGACCTTGGCACGAAGTCGATGCCTTCGGGAACCACGATCAAGCCAGCGGCGTGCGCGATGAAATACGAGGCGACCAGCATGCGTCCTATGGTCAGCGCGCGGCGTGAGGTCACTTGCAAAAGGGGTGTTTTGCCAGGCATGGCGGCAGCAATCCCTTCCATGGCAGTCCAGATGTTCGCTCGGAGTCGAGCTAGGCAGAGAATTCAGGCTTCTTCTTGACGGAATCCTGACGCCGGAACGCAAGATGCGCCGAAAACCGCGCGAAGGCGCGGTTTTCTGATGCCTTGGTAAAGGGAGTCTTTCGTTTTGGCTCAGTCGCCAGACGGGTCGCCCGTGCCCTGTCCTTCGTCATCACCCTGATCGGCAATCCAGGCGACCGAGACGACTTCCTCACCCTTCGCGGTGTTGAACACCCGCACCCCACCTGCACTGCGCGAGCGGAACGAGATGTCCTCGACAGGGCAGCGGATCGACTGACCCGTCGAGGTGACCAGCATGATCTGATCGTCGATCTCGACGGGGAAACAGGCCACCAGAGGCCCTCCGCGCAGCCTCTTGTCGATCGCCTGAACGCCCTGACCGCCTCGCCCGCGCACCGGGTAGTCGTGGCTGGATGACAGTTTGCCCGTGCCGCGCGTGGTAATGGTCAGGATCAGGTCCTCGGCCGCCGACATTTCTGCGTAGCGTTCGGGTGACAGCTGGCCGCCGGCAATCGCCTCTTCCTCGTCGTCGGTCTCTTCTTCATCAGTGAGCCCGGCCATAAGCCTGCGCTGCTTGAGATACGCTGTGCGTTCCTCGGAACTGGCGTCAAAATGACGGATCACAGACATCGAAACGACGCGGTCGCCGTCTGCCAAGCGAATACCGCGCACGCCAACGGAACTGCGGCTGTTGAACACGCGAACATCGGTTGTGGGGAACCGAATTGCTCGACCAAGCGCTGTGACCAGCATGACGTCATCGTCGTCCGAGCATATTCGCGCATTGATCAGACGCGTCTCGGAATGCTCGTCGTCGAATTTCATCGCGATCTTGCCATTGCGCATGACATTGGTGAAATCCGACAAGCGGTTGCGCCGAACGGTCCCGGCCGAGGTCGCAAAAACGATCTGCAACTCGTCCCAGTCCTTTTCCGCCCGATCTACTGGCATAATCGCGGCGATCGAGACGCCGGTCGTGATCGGCAGGATGTTGACGATGGCCTTGCCCTTGGCGGTGCGCCCGCCCTGTGGCAGGCGCCAACATTTCAGCTTGTAGACCATCCCGTCCGTTGTGAAGAACAGAAGCGGCGTGTGCGTGTTCGCCACGAAGAGGGTGGTGACCACGTCCTCTTCCTTGGTCTGCATG
>JBNGDM010000256.1:0-4902 GCA_049975105.1 Rhodovulum sp.
GGCTTCGGCGAACGCGATACCGATGAACATGGTGGCGGTCTGCGACGCGGCCGCCGAGGGGTTGCGCAGCGCGCCCGAGATGTAGTTGCCGACCACGTGGCCCACACCGACGGCGGCGCCGCCCATGCCGGTGCACGCCAGGCCGGCACCGATATAGGCACCCATTTGAACGATATCGCCTTCCATGTCGATTACTCCTTACGTTGGAATTGGCTGATTCTGGTTGCGTCTTCAGTGGTGCGGATGCAGCGCATCGCGCAGGTAGACGCAGGTGAGAATTGCGAAGACGTAGGCCTGGATGAAGGAGACCAGCGTCTCGAGCGCGTAAACGGCGGTGATGGCGGCCAGGGGGAACACGGCGCCCACGCCGAGCACGCCCGCAAAGCCCGCGAACACCTTGATCACGGCGTGGCCGGCCATCATGTTGCCGGCAAGTCGGATCGAGTGGCTGACGGGCCGCACGAAGTAGGAGATCACCTCGATGATCGCCAGGATCGGGCGCAGCACCAGCGGCGCAGAGCTGATCCAGAACAGGCTGAGGAAACCGACGCCGTGCTTGACGATGCCCAGGATCGTCACCGCGAAGAACACCGCCAGCGCCATGGTCGCGGTCACCGCGATATGGGACGTGGTGGTGAAGCTCATCGGGATCAGCCCGAGGAAGTTGGCGAAGACGATGAAGATGAACAGCGTCATGATGTAGGGGAAGTATTTCAGCCCGTCCTTGCCCGCGACGTCCTCGACCATCTTGTAGACGAAGCCGTAGGCGAGTTCGGCGATCGACTGCACCCGCGAGGGCACGATCGCCCGGCCGCGCGTGCCGATCACCAGCAGCAGAACGACGCACAGCACGGCCAGCGCCATCCACAGCGTGACGTTGGTGGGCGTGTACCAATGGATCGCGTCGCCCCCGAACAGCGGCTTGACGATGAACTGGTCCATCGGGTGGATCTGCAGGCCGCCGGTCGCTTCTTCGCTCGCCACGTTCAATCCCTCTCGTCGTCCTTCGCGGCCTGTTCGGCCAGCTGTTGCCTCTGGACTTCGGCGGCCGACCGCATCATCACGCGCACCCCGGCAGCGAACCCCAGCAATATGAACAGCACCAGGAAGATCGGCATGGTCCCCAGGTAGAGGTCCAGCGTGTACCCGATGCCGAAGCCGATCCCCAGACCGGCGACAAGCTCTATTACCATCCGCCAGGCAAGCTGGGCCTGGGAATAGTGTTCGTCCTGGTGGCGCTTGCCGGGCTCGGCGGCCTCGGCCTTCTTCAGGGCCCTGATCCGGTCTTCGAGCCGCTCCAGCCGCTCTTTTTCCTCCGGATCGATCACGTGAGCGCCCCCTTGGACAGTCGCGGCGAACCTAGAGAGGGGGCAGGCCCGAGTCAAGCGGCTTGCGAGACGCTTAACGCATTGAAATAATTGTGTTTCGCCGAATGCCGCGCCGCCGCATCGCGGCCCTGCGCGGCCCGCGCATATTCAACCGAACGGTTGACGATCGTCGCGCCCGTGCGCAAGGCTTGCGCCATGGAAAGCCAGCTGGACACCGTATTCGCGGCCCTTGCCGACCCCACGCGGCGGGCGATCCTCGCCATGCTGCTGGAGGACGACATGGCGGTGACCGATGTGGCCGAGCCGTTCGAGATGTCGCTGGCCGCGATCTCGAAACACCTGGCCATCCTGACCCGCGCGGGGCTCATCAGCCAGGAAAAGCGCGGGCGGGTGAAGTGGTGCAAGCTGGAACCCGACGCGCTGCGCGATGCCTCGGTCTGGATGCAGGGCTTTGGCCAGTTCGAACCGGTCAACCTGGACGCCTTCGAACGGTTCCTGGAGGCGGAACTGGCCGACCTTGCGCCCGACGGCACGCCGCCCTAACCGTCATCCTTCAACAAGAGGACCAGCGCCAGAACCGTCAGCGCGATGCCGCCCAGCACCAGCCCGCGCGGCCCGCCGTTGCCCAGCGCGAATTCCCAGCCGATCACCCAGGTGGGCGTCAGGTAGGTATAGGCCATCACCTTGGCCGACGGCAGCCGCAGCGCCGCGTATTGCAGCAGCACGAAGGTCGCGGCGCTGGCGAAGATCGCCAGGTAGAGTGTGACCCACCAGACCTGAGCGGGCAGTGCTGCCCAGTCGGTCGCCCGGATCGCCGGCATGCCGTAGAGCAGCAACAGCGCCAGTGCCGCCAGCATCATGCCGAAGGTGAAGACCACCGTCGGCTCGCCCCGGTTGAACTTGCGCACCAGCGGCGTGTAGGCGGCATGCGCCAGCGCGCCGGCGAAGAAGATCGCCTCGCCCCGGCCGAGGTCGAAGGCGATCAGCGCCGCGATGTCGCCGCGAAAGATCACCCAAAGCGCCCCCGCCGCGCCGATGGCCAGTGCCACGGCCATCCGGGCCGTGGTCCGCTGGCGCAGGAACAGCCAGCCGAAGCCCGCCGACATCAGCGGCGTCAGGGTGAAGATCGCCGCGGTGGACACGGGCGCGGCGGACTTCAGCGCCTCGAACATCAGCACGAAATAGGTGGCGAACAGCGCGCCCAGAACCGCAAAACGCCAGGGCGCGCGGAACTGGCGGGCCTTTAGACCCGGTCCCAGCGCCGCCGCCGCGCCGATCACCGCCCCCGCGATCACGAAGCGCACCGCGGTCAGCGCCACCGGGTCGATCTGGGTGGCGATGGTCTTGCCGAAGCTGAACGAACCCGCGACCAGCGCCGAGAAGGTCAGCATCGCGAGGTGGCCGCGCCGGGCCTCGCCGCGGGTCACGGCCATTCGCGCGCGGCCTCCTTCAGCCGGGCGGTCAGGGCCTGAACCTTGGCGGTACGGTGCAGGTCGACATGCGTGACCAGCCACAGCGCCACGTCCCAGTCGGGCTGGGCCGGGCGCATCTCGACGAGGTTTGGCATGGTCCGCGCCTGCCAGACCGGCACGAAGCCGATGCCCGCCCCGGCCTCGACCGCCTCGACCGCGCCGCGCATATCGCCCACGCGGAAGGTGATCCGCTCGGCGGGCACGTTCGCCTGCATCCAGCGGTAGAAGGGGGCGCGGTGGTTTTCCTCGGCCGGGCCGACGAAGCGGTGCGCCGACAGGTCGTCGCCGAGGGGGCCGTGCGCCTGCTCATAGGCGCGGCTGGCATAAAGCGCGCTGTGCTGGACATGCAGTTTCTGCACGATGTTGTCGGGTTCGTCCGGCCGGGCGCCCGCGCGCACCGCGACATGCGCCTCGCCGTATTCCAGCCGGTAAAGCCGCGGATCGGCCAGCAGGCGCACCGAAAGGTCGGGGTGATCGGCCTGGAAGCCGGCCAACACCGGCACCAGCAGCGGCGTCAGGGAATCCACCGTGGTCACCGCCAGATCGCCGGTCATCGCCGTGCCATGGCCGCGCAGCCGGCCCGCAAGCTGGCTGAACTGGTCGGCGGTGACCTGGGCCACCTGCAACAACTCCTCGCCCGCCTCGGTCGGCGTGTAGCCGCGGGCGTGGCGCTGGAACAGCTTGACGCCCAGCCGGTTTTCCAGCGCGTCGACATGGCGGATCACGGTGGCATGATGCACGCCCAGCGCCTCGGCCGCGCCGCTGACCGTGCCCAGCCGCGCGACGTGATAGGCCGTGCGGACCTCGTCCCAGTTGTCCAGTTCCATATGTGCGCCACCTCACAGTCCATGTTGATTTTGGGAAATTGTGTTCGCCCACGCAAGAACCATCTTTCGATCACGTCACCCCGAACCACGGAGATTTCCCATGCCCCACACCATCCTGCGCATCGACAGCTCGGCCCGGCTCGAAGGGTCGGTCTCGCGCGAGCTGACCGACCGCATCGTCGCCCACCTTGCCGACGCGGACAGCCGCATCGTCACCCGCGACCTGTCGGGCGGGCTGCCGCTGCTGAACGCCGCCTGGATCGGCGCGAATTTCACGCCCGAGACCGACCGGACCGAGGCGCAGCGCGCCGAACTCGCCCTGTCGGACGAGTTGATCGCCGAGCTTCAGGCCGCCGATACGGTTGTCATTGGCCTGCCGGTCTACAATTTCGGCCTGCCCGCCGCGCTCAAGGCCTGGGTTGACCTGGTGGCCCGCGCCGGCGTCACCTTTCGCTATACCAAGGCCGGGCCCGAGGGTTTGCTGAGCGGCAAGCGGGTGATCGTGGCGCTGGCCTCGGGTGGCACCGGGATGGGGTCCGAGATCGACTTCGCCACGCCCTATCTGCGCCATGTTCTGGGTTTCCTGGGCATCACCGACGTGACCTTCGTGGGCGCCGACAGGCTGGCGCTGGATGCCGAGGGCGCGCTGGCCGCCGCGCACCGGGCGGTGGACGCCCTGCCCCGCGCCGCCTGACCGGCCGGCCTGCCCGCCCTCACGGGCAGGCCGCGCTTGACTCCGGCGCCCATCCGTGGCTTAAGCCGCGCCGATATCCGGAAAGGCTCCGACCCTTCCGGTCCCGGGATCAGACCCGGGATCGCCCCCCGTCAGCGCGGTTGCGCCCACGGGGGCAAATCGCGTTTGGCGCATCGCGTCACGCTGACAAATCAGGCGTCCCCACCCACATTCGGGGGCAAGGTGCAACGGTCGACGGAGGGCCCCGCCCATGTTCGAAAGTCTTTCAGATCGCCTTTCCGGCGTCTTCGACCGGCTGACCAAGCAGGGGGCGCTGAGCGAGGACGACGTCAAGACGGCGCTGCGCGAGGTGCGCGTGGCGCTGCTGGAGGCGGACGTCTCGCTGCCGGTGGCGCGCAGCTTCGTCAAGTCGGTGCAGGAAAAGGCCACCGGCCAGGAGGTGACGAAATCGGTCACGCCGGGCCAGCAGGTTGTCAAGATCGTCCATGACGAGCTGGTCGCGGTGCTGACCGGCGAGGGCGAGCCGGGCCACCTCAAGATCGACAACCCGCCAGCGCCGATCCTGATGGTCGGCCTGCAGG
>JBNGDM010000257.1:0-4893 GCA_049975105.1 Rhodovulum sp.
GGCGGGCGCTGCGCCACCGGTTGCGGTGCCGGGATCACCATCTTCTGCGGCGGCCGGCGCGGATCGGCGGTGAAGGCCAGGTTCACACCGACCTGCGAGCCGTAGAGGACATAGCCCCCCACCCGGATTCCCGGCGTCGCCTGGTACTCGACCCCGAAATTGAACGGGCTGCGCCGCTCGAAGACATTGCTGGTGACGGTCTCGGTCACGTAGCGGTCCGAGGAATATTCCACCTTCACCCCCAGCCGGTCGGTCGGGCGCCATTCCAGCGCGGCGAAGGGCGCCACGGGGCCGCGGAACCACTGGTCATAGGCGACCTGGCCGCCGGTCGAGTTGGGGTTGTAGGCCGGCCGGTTGCCGATGGGCGAGCCGATGGAACCGTAGGAGCCCAGCCGCCCCCAGCCCAGGCCCCCGGTGAGCCTGAGCGTGCCCGGCCGCGCCGCCGATCCCAGCCCCGGCACCGCCAGGGTCTTGGTGGCGGCGATGTATTCGCCCGCGTAGATCCCGGTGCCGACGAAATCCTGCAGCCCCAGCACCACCGCCGGGCGGCGGCGGGTCTCGGTCAACAGGCGGAAGCGCAGGTCGAAGCCCCGGTCGAAATAGGTGGAATAGCCGCCGATATTGGCGTTCTCGATCGAGTTGTAGCGGAAGCTCGCCGACAGCCAGGGCAGGCCCTGGAAGGTCAGCGTGTAGCGCCCGTTGCCGCCGAAATAGCTCAGCCCGACCGAGAACATGCCGTCGGGCTGCATCTCGCCCGAGGGCATGTCGATCGCGCCCGGCGCGCCGTAGAAGTTCAGCGTGGGCACGGGCATCGGCCGCGGGAACACCGCAGGCGCCGCGCGCGCATCCTGCGCCGCGGCCGTCCCGGCCGTCAGCAGCGCCGCCGCCATGGCCGCGGCCCATGCCCGCAGGCTGCCCGCCGCCAAGATGCCCTGCCCCTGTTCCGCCACGTCGCGCCCGGCCCTCTGTGGATCCTTGCACCGGTTAGACCACGCGCCCCCCGCCCGATCAACCGCGCAGGCCGCGCGCGTCCCAACCCGGCCGCCGATCGCGGCATTCGGAGCACATGTCCCGGGCAGGCGCCGCGGTCAGGATGTCTTCCGGTCGGTCTCCTGGACGTGGTAGCCCTCGACCCAGCGCCGGATCACCGCGGCCGCGGCCTCCTCGTCGCTGGCCGCGAGCGCATGCCGCAGCCCCCTGAGCACCGCCGCCACCTCGATCTCGCTGAGACTGTCCTCGCGCGCGCAGAAGATCTTCTGGTGGCGGGTGCCGATCAGGTCCCCGTTCAGCGTCAGCTCCTCCTCGATCTTCTCGCCGGGGCGCAGCCCGGTGATGACGATCTCGATATCGCCATCGGGATTGGCCGCGTCGCGCACGGTGTAGCCGGCGCTCTCGATCACCTGGCGGGCCAGCCGCATGATCGGCACCGGTTCGCCCATGTCGAGCACGAAGACCTCGCCGCCCCTGGCCTCGGCGCCGGCCTTCAGCACCAGCTGCACCGCCTCGCGGATGGTCATGAAATAGCGTTTCACCCGGGTGTCGGTCACGGTGACCGGGCCGCCGCGGCTGACCTGCTCCTGGAAAAGCGGCACCACGGATCCGGACGATCCCAGCACGTTGCCGAACCGCACGATGGTGAAGACCGTGTCCCCGTGGCGCGTGGCGAGATCCTGCACCACCAGTTCGGCCAGCCGCTTGGAGGCGCCCATCACGTTGGTGGGCCGCACCGCCTTGTCCGAGGAAACGAGGATGAAGCGTTCCACCCCGGCCTCGGCCGCCTCGCGCGCCAGCGTCTGGGTGCCGAAGACGTTGTTGGCAAGCCCCGGCAGCGGGTTCGCCTCGACCAGGGGCACATGCTTGTAGGCGGCGGCGTGAAGAACCACCTGCACGCCGTGCCCGGCCAGCACCTTGCGCACCTGGCGCGGATCGGTGACCGAGCCCAGCACCGGCACCACCTCGATATCGGTGCCCTCGACCAGCTGTGTCAGTTCCTGGTTCACGGTGTAGAGCGCCAGTTCGCTGAGCTCGTAGAGCACCAGCCGCGCCGGGCGGCAGGCCAGCACCTGCCGGCAGAGTTCCGACCCGATCGAGCCCCCCGCGCCCGAGACCAGCACCACCCGCCCCTCGTAGCTGGCGCAGGCATCGGCCAGGCCCACATGGCAGGCCTCGCGGCCCAGGAAGCTCTGCGGCGCGACGGGAGTGAGCTTGTCGATCAGCGCCTCCTCGCCGATGAGCTGCGCGAAGGAGGGCAGCGCCTGCACCTCCAGCCCCATCTTCTGCAGCCGCCGCGCGATCTGCGCCTGCTTGGGCTGGGACAGGGACGGCATGGCCAGCAGCACCCGGTCGATCCGGCGCTCCTTGACCAGCTCGGCGATACGCGCGGGCGGACGGACCGGCATCCCCACCAGCGTCATTCCCTGCAGCGAGGTGTTGTCGTCGACGAAGGCGACCGGGTCGATCGTCTCATGCGCCTTGAGCGCATGCGCCAGCTGCGTGCCGGTGGTGCCCGCGCCGTAGATCAGCACCCGGCAGCGCGGCTGCGCGCTGCGGTAGATCGCCGTGACCACTTGCAGCAGCGCCGCCCGGCTGGCGGCGGCGAAGAGGAAATAGGAGATGCCGAACATCACATGGGTGCCCAGCGGCAGCGCCGGCCCCCAGATCCCCGACAGGATCGCCATCGCCCCGGCCAGCAGCGTCGCGAAGATCGCGGTCAGCCCCACCGCGTGGCGTTCATAGGCCTTGAGCTGGATGTGGGGGATGCCCAGCCAGAAGGCCAGCCCCGCCGCCACAAGCATCACGTAGGGCAGGATCGGCAGCGTGCGTTCCAGAGTCTCGACCGGCGTGGTCGGCAGCGCCTGCACCGCGTAGGTGAACAGCAGCGCGGCGGGGATCAGCAGCAGGTCGATCCCCAGGAGGATCACCATCTTCTGGGTCCGCGTCAACGAACTGACGAAGTTCAGCATATCGGATCGCCGCCCCCCGGAACGGATACCGTTTCACCTGGTGCCGCCAGCCGCCTGGCCGTCCGGTCGAACCGGAGAATGCACAAGCAGGTTTCCATGCGGTCAACAAGAGGCATCAGATCAAATGGCACTGGCCCGTCTTAGCCCAACTTGCCTGCCGCGCCAAAACCAAATCGCCCCGTCCCGTCCCGCCGGGACCGCAACGCGGATCATTTGAGCGGCTTGCCGCCGTTTTTTCGCATCCCTGCCGCTTTTGAGTAACCACTTGCCGATACGTTGCCCACGCCCGAATCCCCGGCCCGGCCGATCCGATCGGGCGGAATCGCTGCCCTCCCCCGCACGGGACCGTGACAGTTTGACTCCGCCCCGCCCCTCGCGCCACAGCGCGGAATGGGGAAGAATCGGCCGGGACCCGGGCGCGCCGGGCCCCGTTGCGAACGAAGAAGAACAGACTGCAGGCTGCCAAAGAGGACCTGACCGCCATGTGTACGCTCTGCGCTGCGGCGCAACCGTTGATCTTCGCCTGCCCGCTCGCCGGGCTGCCGGATTTCGCCGCGACGGCCGCCACGCAGACCGAGGGGCTCGACGCCGCCGGGGGAACGTCCACGGTCTACACGCTGCAGTCGGGCGACAGTTTCTCCGGCGCGATCTCGCTGCCCGGCGACGATGACTGGGTGCGGCTGACGCTCTCCACCGGCGAGCACGAGGTCAGCCTGCGCGGCGACACGCTGGCCGATCCCTACCTGCGCGTCTATGACGGCGGCGGAAACCTGATCGGCGAAAGCGACGATCTGGGCCCCGCCGATCCCGACAGTGGCATCCTGCTCACCATCACCGGCACGGTCACCCTCTATCTCAGCGCGCGCGCGGCCGACGGCGTCTCCACCGGCAGCTACACGATCGACATCAATGGCGGCGACCAGCAGCCGCCCGCCGACCCGCAGCCCTCCGGCGATCTCGATGCGCTCGCCGCCTACCTGATCGACGGCTACTGGACCGACACCGCCCAGGATTCCCACAGCTTCGCCCTGGCGCCGGGCGCGGCGATCTCGGTCAATCTCGCCGCGCTCACGGCCGAGGAGCAGAAACTCGCCCGCTGGGCGCTCGAGGCCTGGACGGCGGTGGCCGACCTGCGCTTCTCCGAGACCACGGGACCGGCGCAGATCACCTTCACCAACGACCAGCCCGGCGCCTACACCACCTATACCACGCTGGGCGGCGCAACCACGTCGGCCACGGTCAACATCACCTCGAACTGGCTCACGCTCCACGGCGCCACGATCGACAGCTACGCCTTCCAGACCTACGTGCACGAGATCGGCCACGCGCTCGGCATCGGGCACCTGGGCAATTACGACGGCAACGGGATCTACGGCGAGGACGAGACCTTCGGCAACGACAGCTGGCAGGTCTCGGTCATGTCCTATTTCTCGCAGACCCAGAACACGCTGATCGACGCCGATTTCGCCCGCCCCACCGGGCCGATGATCGCCGACGTGCTGGCGATGCAGACCCTCTACGGCGCCCCCGGCGCGGGCACGCTCACCGCCGGCGACACCGTGTTCGGGGTGGGCCATACGCTGGGCGGCAGCTGGCTGGGCCTCGTCTTCGACGGGATGAACGGGTCCGGCACCCCCGCGAGCTGGAGCAATGACCCGGCCGCCTTCACCATCGTCGACGCGGGCGGGCACGACCGGATCGACTTCTCCAACGACCAGCAGGCGCAGGTGGTCGACCTGCGCCCCGAGGGGGTCTCGGATGTCTACGGGCTCACCGGCAACCTGCTGATCGCCCGCGGCACGGTGATCGAGGACTATACCGCCGGGGCGGGCGACGATCGCGTCACCGGCAACGCCGCCGACAACCGGCTTGCGGGCGGGGCGGGCGACGACCGGCTTTCGGGCGGCGATGGCGATGACTGGCTCGCGGG
>JBNGDM010000258.1:0-4858 GCA_049975105.1 Rhodovulum sp.
CGCGATGGCCGCGCCCACGCCGGTCTCGGCCTACCTGCATTCGGCCACCATGGTGAAGGCCGGCGTGTTCCTGATGGCGCGGATGTGGCCGGTGCTGGCGGGGACCGATGCGTGGTTCTACATCGTCGCGACCACGGGGCTGGTCACGATGGTGCTGGGCGCGCTGATCGCGATCTTCAAGGACGATCTCAAGGCGCTGCTGGCGTTTTCCACGGTCAGCCACCTGGGCCTGTTGACGATGCTCTTGGGCTTCGGCACGAAATTCGCGGCCATCGTCGCGGTGTTCCACATCATCAATCACCTGACCTTCAAGGCCGCGCTGTTCATGTCGGCGGGCATCATCGACCACGAGGCGCATACCCGCGACATCAAGCGGCTGGGCGGGTTGGCGAAGCTGATGCCGATCACGGCGGCCATCGGCATGGTCACGGCGCTGTCGATGGCGGGGATCCCGCTGTTCAACGGGTTCCTGTCCAAGGAAATGATGCTGGACGCGGCCTCGGAGACCGTCTGGGCGGGCAGCCATTGGGCGGTGCCCGCGGCGGCCACGCTGGGCGCGCTGTTGTCGGTGGCCTATTCGTTCCGCTTCATCGCGCATGTGTTCCTGGGCCCGGTGCGCGACGATTACCCGTCGAAACCGCATGACCCGCCCTTCGGGATGTGGGCGGCGCCCGCGTTCCTGGCGGTGTTCGTGGTGCTGATCGGCGTGCTGCCCGCGGTGGTCGTCGGTCCGCTGGTCGCGGTGGCGGGCGGCGCGGTGATCGGGGGCGGCGAGTTGCCCTATTACTCGCTGAAAATCTGGCACGGGGTGAACACGGCGCTGATCATGTCGATCATCGCGGTGGCGGGGGGCCTCGTGATCCTGTCGCTGCACCGGCCGCTGGACCGGCTGTGGCAAGTCGCGCCGCGGCCCGAGGCCAAGGTGATCTACGACGCGCTGATCGACGCCTCGGCGGCGGTGACGGGCTGGGTCACGCGGGCGCTGCATAACGGCGCGATCAGCCGTTATCTGGCGACTTTCGTGGTGGCGACCGTGGGCCTTGGGATCGCGGCGTGGAACGGCGGCGCGCTGGCCCCGCCCACGCGCGAAATGCTGCCCGTGCCGCCGGTGGTGGCGGTGGGCTGGGTGCTGCTGGTGGTGGCGACCTTCCTGGTGGTCACGATGCACCGCCGCCGGTTCCAGGCGCTGGTGCTGATCGGGGTGATCGGGCTGATGGTGTCGGTGGGCTTCGTCTACCTGTCGGCGCCCGACCTTGCGCTGACCCAGATCTCGGTCGAGACGGTGACGATCATGCTGTTGCTGCTGGCGCTGCATTTCCTGCCGAAACACACGCCGCTGGAAAGCCCGCTGTGGCGGCGGACCCGCGACGGGGTGATCGCGGTGACGGCGGGCGTTGCGGTCGCGGCGCTGGCGATGGCCTTCCTGACGCGCGATTTCTCGTCGATCTCCGACTTCCACCTGGCCAATTCCTATACCGGGGGCGGCGGGACCAACGTGGTCAACGTGATCCTGGTCGATTTCCGGGGCTATGACACCTATGGCGAGATCATCGTGCTGGGGATCGCGGGGCTGACGATCTTTGCGCTGATGGAGGCGCTGTTGAACGGCACGGCGGCGCGGCGGCTGCGGAATGCGGATTATTCGCAGGACCGGTCGCGCGACCGGCACCCGCTGATGATGGTGATCGCCACGCGGGCGATGATGCCCATCGCGGTGATGGTCGGCGTCTATATCTTCCTGCGCGGGCACAACCAGCCGGGCGGCGGGTTCGTCGCGGGGCTGGTGATCTCGATCGCGCTGTTGATGCAATACATGGCCTCCGGCTTTGCCTGGGCGCAGGCGCGCCAGCGCATCGAGTATCACGCGATGATCGGCTGGGGCGTGGCCATCGCCGGGCTGACCGGGGCCGCCGCCTGGCTGGCGGGCCAGCCGTTCCTGACCAGCGCCTACGGCTATATCGAGCTTCCGCCGATCGAGAAGTTCGGCCTCGGCTCGGCGATCCTGTTCGACCTGGGCGTGTTCCTGACGGTGCTGGGCGCGGTGATGCTGATGCTGTACAGCCTGTCGCGGATCGCGCGCTATGCCGGCGAGACGGTGAATGTCGAGCCGATGGATTACGACCCCTCGTCGCGTGTCGAAGCGGCCAGGAACGGAGGCGAGTGAGATGGAGTTGGTGGTGGCAAGCGCGGTGGGCGTGATGACCGCGGGCGGGGTCTACCTGATCCTGCGGCTGCGCGCGTTCCCGGTGATCCTGGGGCTGGCGCTGTTGTCCTATGCGGTGAACGTGTTCCTGTTCGCCACGGGGCGGCTGGCGATCAACGCGCCGCCGGTGCTGCAGAAATACGGCGAGGCGAGCTATTCCGACCCGCTGCCGCAGGCGCTGGTGCTGACGGCCATCGTGATTTCCTTTGGCATGACGGCGGTCTTGGTGATGATCGCGCTGGGCGCCTATATCGAGGCCGATGACGACCGCATCGACATGACCGAGGGCGAGGACGAGGCCGCCGGAAAGGATTCGACGGCATGATGCACTGGATCATCGCCCCGGTCGTGTTGCCGGCGCTGCTGGCGCCGCTGATCGCCTTTGTCATGCGCCACGACATCGTGCTGGCGCGCGCGGCCTCGTTCGCGGGCACGCTCGCGCTGGTCGCGATTTCGGTGGGATTGACGGTGCTGGCCGTGGATGGCGGCACCCATGTCTATGAACTGGGCGACTGGCCCGCGCCGTTCGGCATCGTGCTGGTGCTGGACCGGCTGTCGGCGCTTCTGGTGTTGCTGACGTCCGTTCTGGCGCTGATCGTGCTGACCCATGCGGCGGCCACCGGCTGGGATGCGCGGGGGCGCCATTTCCATGCGCTGTTCCAGTTCCAGCTGATGGGGATTTGCGGTGCCTTCCTGACCGGCGACGCGTTCAACCTGTTCGTGTTCTTCGAGGTTCTGCTGATCGCGTCCTACGGGCTGATGATCCATGGCGGCGGCAAGGTGCGGTTGCAGGCGGGGCTGCAATACGTGGTGATGAACCTGGCGGGGTCCACGCTGTTCCTGTTCGCGCTCGGCACGCTCTATGCCACGACGGGCACGCTGAACATCGCCGACCTGGCGGTGAAGGTGCGCGAGATCCCCGTCGAGGATGCGGCGCTGATCCGGGTGGCGGCGATGCTGTTGATGATCGTCTTCGCGATCAAGGCCGCCCTTTTCCCGATCCAGTTCTGGCTGCCCGCGACCTATGCCAACGCGCCGGCCCCCGTGGCCGCCCTGTTCGCGATCATGACCAAGGTCGGCGCCTATGCCATCGTGCGGGTGCACACGGTGGTGTTCGGCCCCGATGTCGCGGCACTCAGCGGGTTGCCGGGGACGTGGCTTTACCCGGCGGCGGCGGTGACGCTGGCCATCGGGGCGTTCGGCGTTCTCGGGGCGCGGCGGCTGATGCCGATGCTGGCCTTTTCGGTGGTGGCGTCGATGGGCACGCTGATGCTGGGGGTGGCGGCGTTCACGCCATGGGCCACCACGGCGGCGCTCTATTACCTGATCCATTCGACCTTCTCGGCGGCGGCGCTGTTCCTGCTGGCCGACCTGGTGGTGGCCCGCCGCCCCGAGGGCGACCGGCTGAGCGCCGCGCCCGCCACGGTGCAGAACGGGTTGTTCGCGGCGCTGTTCTTCGGCGCGGCGCTGGGCATGGCGGGGATGCCGCCGCTGAGCGGCTTCATCGGCAAGCTGATGATCCTGGATGCGCTGCGCGACCCGGGGCCGATGGTGCTGGGCTGGGTTGTGATCCTGGTGGGCTCGCTGCTTGTCATCGTCGGGCTGGCGCGTGCGGGCAGCACGCTGTTCTGGAAATCGACCGCGGTGGCCGCCCATCTGCCCCCCGAGGACGCGGCCGAGGCCGCGGCGCGCCCGGAAATCCGCCCCGCCGGGCCGCTGGAGGTCGCCCCGACCATGGCCGCCGTGGCGTTGTTGGCGCTGCTGGCCGCCTTTGCCGGGCCGGTGACGGAATACCTGGAAAACACCTCGGCGCAGCTGTTCCAGCCCGACGATTACATCGCCGCCGTGCTGGGCGCGGGCGAGGAGGGCTAGGCCATGCTGCAACGCATCTTTCCGCACCCTTTGCTGAGCCTGACGCTGACCCTGGTCTGGCTGGGCCTGGTGAACACCGTGACGCTGGGCAACCTGATCCTGGGGGTGGCGCTGGGCATCGTCGTGCCGGTGATGACCGCGCCCTACTGGCCGAACCGCCCGAGGATCCGCAAGCCGCTGCGGGTGGCGGAATACATGCTGGTGGTGCTGTGGGACATCGTGGTGGCCAACGTGCAGGTCGCGATGATCATCCTGTTCAAGCGCAACGCCGACATCCACTCGAAATGGATCGCGGTGCCGCTGGAGCTGACCTCGCCCGAGGCGATCACGGTGCTGGCGGGCACGATCACCATGACGCCGGGCACGGTGTCGGCGATGCTGTCGGCCGATGGCGGCGCGATCCTGGTGCATTGCCTGCACACCGACGACCCCGAGGGGGTGCGCGACGAGATCAAGGCCCGCTACGAACGCCGGTTGAAGGAGATTTTCGAATGATCGAGGCGGCGCTGATCTTCGCCTTCGGCTGTTACGGGCTGGGGCTTCTGGCGAACCTGTGGCGGATCACGCGGGGCCCCGACGTGGCCGACCGCATCCTGGCGCTGGACACGATGGTCATCAACCTGATCGCGATGCTGATCCTCTACGGCATCTGGCAGGGCACGGCGGTCTACTACGAGGCCTCGATGCTGGTCGCGATGGTGGGCTTCGTCTCGACGGTCGCCTATTGCCGCTTCGTGCTGCGCGGCGACATCATCGAGTAAGGGGGCGGGCATGGATTTCCTG
>JBNGDM010000259.1:0-4797 GCA_049975105.1 Rhodovulum sp.
GCCCAACATGTTCCGCCGCTTCTTCGCCGAGGGCGCGTTCAACATGGCCTTCGTGCCGATGTTCTCGAAAAAGGTCGAGGGCGGCGACGATGCGCTGGGCTTCGCGCGCGACGCGTTCACGGGGCTCGCCACGATCCTGATCGCCTTCACCCTGGTGGCGCAGGTGGCGATGCCGTTTCTGGTGCTGGCGATGGCCAGCGGGTTCGCCGCGGACGAGCGCTTCGACCTCGCGGTGGTCTATGGCCGGATCGCGTTCCCCTATATCCTGTTCATCTCGCTCGCGGCACTTCTGTCCGGCGTGCTGAATTCCAAGGGCCGTTTCGTGGCAGCCGCCGCCGCGCCGGTGGTTCTGAACGTGCTGTTCGTTGCCGCGATGGTGCTGGCCGGTACGCTGGGCTGGCCCATCGGCGACACGCTGGCCTGGACGGTGCCCGTGGCGGGCATCGCGCAACTGGCGCTGGTCTGGACGGCGGCCGCGCGCGCGGGGTTTCGCCTGACCCTGCGCCGCCCGCGGCTGACGCCCGAGCTGAAGCGGCTTGCGATTATCGCCGGCCCCGCCGCGCTGGCGGGCGGCGTGGTGCAGGTGAACCTGCTGATCGGCCGCCAGGTGGCCAGCTTCTTCGACGGAGCGGTGGCGTGGCTGTCCTATGCCGACCGGCTCTACCAGCTGCCCCTCGGCGTCGTCGGCATCGCCATCGGCGTGGTGCTCTTGCCCGATCTCTCGCGCCGGCTGCGGGCCGAGGATACGAATGGCGGGCGCGACGCGTTCAACCGCGCGGGCGAGTTCGCGCTGGCGCTGACCTTGCCGGCCGCCGTGGCGCTGGCCGTCATCCCCGGCCCCATCGTGGGCGTCCTGTTCCAGCGCGGCGCCTTCGACGCGGCCGACGCCGCCGCCACAGCGCTGGCCGTGGCGGTCTACGGCGCGGGACTGCCCGCCTTCGTGATGCAGAAGGTGCTGCAACCGCTCTTCTTCGCGCGCGAGGACACGCGGCGGCCCTTCTACTACGCGCTCGCCGCGCTCGCGGTGAATGCGGGGCTGGCGATCGGGCTGGCGCCGGTCATCGGCTATATCGCGGCGGCCTGGGGCACGACGCTGGCGGGCTGGGCGATGGTGCTGCTGCTCTGGCGCGGCTCGCGCCGCTATGGCACGGCGGCGGAACTCGACGACCGCTTCACCCGGCGGCTGGGCCGGATCGTGCTGGCCTCGGGGCTGATGGGCGCAATCCTCTGGGGGGCGGCCTGGGCGCTGGCGCCTTGGCTGTCCGAAGGCGGCCTGCGTTATGCGGCCCTCGCCGCGCTGATCGCCCTCGGGATCGTGGCCTATTTCGGCCTCGGCCACCTGCTGGGCGCGTTCCGCCTGTCGGAATTCCGCCGGGCGATGCGCCGTCAGCGGTGACGCAGCTTGGCGCGCACCCGGCCCCAGCCGCCGGGGCTGACCACGAAGGACAACAGGAACCCGGTGGCAAAGCCCGCGAGGTCCGCCACCCAGTCGTTGCTGCCCCCGAACAGAAGCCCGAACACCAGCTGGATGCCCAGAAGGACCCCGATCAAAGTGAAAGCGCGGTACTGGTTGGCACCGGTCCCCGCCAGCCGCACCCATAGCAGGAAGGTGAACGCCCCGATCAGGCCGTAGACTGCCGGGTAACCGCCGACCAGCGGCACCGGGTCGTCCAGCAACAGGCCATAGGCCAACGCCCCCACGATCGCCGAGCCGAAGAACACCGCCAGCACCGCCCAGGCGCGGAAGATCTCGCCCACCATCTTGCCCAGCGCCAGGATGAACACGACGACGAAAACCGCGTGCGTCACACCTCCCGAGATGAACGGATAGGTCACGAAGCGCATCATCTGCGAAGGCGGAAAGCGCCCGTTCGCCACCATCCAGTCGAACACCTGCCCCGAAAAGGCATAGTCCTCGAACGCCGCCAGCCGCCAGCCCACCGCCTCGGGGCCGCCGATGATCCCCCGCGCGCCGAGGCTAAGGACCACCTCCATCGCGATCACCGGCAGCACCAACAGCCAGACCACCATGGGCAAGGGGTTGATCGGGTGGGCATCGGGATCGGGGGACATGCGGCACGGGCCTCGGTTGACGGTGTTCCCCCGCATGGGTAAGCGAGCGGAGCAACGAATTCCAGACGGAGATGATCCCATGGCCGAGGTGGTCCATACACCGCGCGTCTTTTCCGGCATCCAGCCCTCGGGCGGGCTGACGCTGGGCAACTATCTCGGCGCGCTCAAGCGTTTCGTCGAGACGCAGGATCAGGGCGGGCTTGAAACGGTCTATTGCATCGTCGACCTGCACGCGATCACCGTCTGGCAGGATCCCGCCAGGCTGACCCATGCGACGCGCGAACTGGCCGCGGGTTTCATCGCCTCGGGCATCGACCCGGCAAAATCCATCCTGTTCAACCAGTCCCAGGTGCCGGCACACGCGCAGCTCGCCTGGATCTTCAACTGCGTGGCACGGCTGGGCTGGATGCAGCGCATGACCCAGTTCAAGGACAAGGCCGGCAAGAATTCCGAGAACGTGTCGCTGGGTCTGTTCGCCTACCCCGCGCTGATGGCTGCCGACATCCTGGTCTATCATGCCACCCATGTCCCCGTGGGCGAGGATCAGAAACAGCACGTGGAACTGACCCGCGACATCGCCGCCAAGTTCAACAACGATTTCGGCGTCGATTTCTTCCCGCTGGCCGA
Source organism: Rhodovulum sp. (assembly GCA_049975105.1). Classification (GTDB taxonomy): domain Bacteria; phylum Pseudomonadota; class Alphaproteobacteria; order Rhodobacterales; family Rhodobacteraceae; genus Rhodovulum. Next base: position 2,701 of record JBNGDM010000259.1, read on the forward strand.
ACCGGTGATCGAGGGCGCGGCGACCCGCGTGATGTCCTTGCGGGACGGGTCGAAGAAGATGTCGAAATCCGATCCGTCCGACATGAGCCGGATCAACCTGACCGATGACGCCGACACCATCGCCAAGAAGATCCGCAAGGCCAAGACCGACCCCGAACCGCTGCCCGAAACGCTGGACGGGCTGGAGGGCCGGCCCGAAGCGCGCAACCTGGTAAACATCTATGCAGCCTTGGCCGAGATGACCCCCGAACAGGTGATCGCGGAACATGGCGGCCAGCAGTTCGGCACGTTCAAACCGTCGCTCGCCGACCTAGCGGTGGCCCGGCTGGAACCGATCACCACCGAGATGGGCCGGCTGATGCAGGACCCCGCCGAGATCGACCGCATCCTCGCGGGCGGGGCCGAACGCGCCAACACGATCGCCGCGCCGATCCTGAAACGCACCTATGAAATCGTCGGCATGGTCGGCGTGTAACCCCAAGGACCCCGACAATGCCCGACAGCCTTCCCCCTTGCCCCGACTGCGGTTCCGCCTTCACCTACCAGGTCGACGCGTTGCTGATGTGCCCCGAATGCGGCCATGAATGGTCGCCCGATGCCGCCGCCGACACGGATGCGGAGACGCAGGTGCGCGATGCCGTGGGCAACATCCTCAAGGACGGCGACACCGTGACGGTGATCAAGAGCCTCAAGGTCAAGGGGGCGTCCTCGATGCTGAAGGTCGGCACCAAGGTGCAGAATATCCGGCTGGTCGACGGCGATCACGACATCGACTGCAAGATCTCCGGCTTCGGGCAGATGGGCCTGAAGTCGGAATTCGTGAAAAAGGTCTCGGACTAGGTGCGGGCGCGGGTTCCACGCGACAGGTGACGTCGTTCATGGCAGGCTTTCCCCACCAAATGGAAAGGCCCGCCATGAAATTCCGTTACACCATCCTCTATGTCGACGACGTGCCCGCCACGCTGGACTTCTATACCCGCGCCTTCGGCCTTCGGGCTGGAGCGCGGGTTTCTGCACGACTCGAACGCATATGGCGAGTTGCAGACCGGCGCGACGAAACTGGCCTTTTCCTCGACCGCCTTGATGACAGAACTGGGCAAGACGCCGGGCAGGCCGGATCCAAAGGCCCCGATGTTCGAGATCGCCTTCGAAACGGACGATGTCCCCGCCGCCCTCGCGCGGGCGCGGGCGACAGGCGCCACCGTGGTGCAGGAACCCCGCCACGAACCCTGGGGCCAGACCACCGCCTATGTGACCGACCCGAACGGTTACTTGGTGGAAATTTGCACCCCCGTAGCGGGCTGAATATCAAATTGTGCGCCTGCACACATGTCCCCTGAGCGTGTGGGCCTTATCCGATCCGGCGCCGGCCGTTAGGTCAGTCGCGAAAGGAGACGCCCATGACCCGCAATTCCCCGCACCCCCGCATTGGCCATGTCCATCTCAAGGTCGCGGATCTCGAACGAGCCATCGCCTTCTATTCCGGCGTGCTCGGCTTCGAGGTCACCCAAAGGGTGGGGCAGGCCGCGGCCTTTCTCTCGTCCGGCGGATATCATCACCATATCGGCCTGAACACCTGGGAAAGCCTGGGCGCGGCCCCGCCGCCGCCCGGCCACACCGGGCTTTACCACAGCGCGATCCTTTATCCCGACCGCGCCAGCCTGGCCGAGGCGGTGGCGCGGGTGCTGGCGGCCGGCATCCCGATCGAGGGGGCCGCCGATCATGGCGTCAGCGAAGCGGTCTACTTGCGCGACCCCGACAGCAACGGCGTCGAACTTTACCGCGACCGGCCCGAGGCCGAATGGCCGCGCGATGCGGCTGGCGCGCTGGCGATGCGCAATGCGCGGCTCGACATAACCGCTCTGCTGGCCGACCGGACCCCGCAGGCGGGATGTCACGAAACCGATTCATGGCCGACATGAGTCCGACGCGTCGCGCGGGCAGATTGAAACCGCCCGGCCCTGTCCGGCCGGCCCCGGGGAATGCGCCGGCGCCCCAAGTCCGGCGCGCGGCTGTCCGCCCGCGCCTGTCCCCGGTCCCGGGCGTGCGGCCGTCGCCGCGGCCCGCTCCGCCCATGCGCCCCCGGCCGCCCCGCCG
>JBNGDM010000260.1:0-4789 GCA_049975105.1 Rhodovulum sp.
ACCGGGCGCTGGGCCGGTCAGGCCGCCGCGCGCCGGCTTCAGACCTCTTGCGCGCGGCGATAGGCCGGGCGCGCGCGCATCCGGCCCAGGTAATCGGACAAAACCGGTTCGGTGATCGGGAAACAGGCCGTTTCGGCCCAGTCGCCGCAATGGGTCAGGATGATGTCGGGCACCGTCATATCGGCCCCCATCAGGAACGGCCCGTCGCCCATCCGGTCCGCCAGCACCTTCTGGCTGCGGCCGAATTCCCATTTCAGGCTGTCCTTGATCGCCGATTGCCGGAGCGCCTCGGGCAGGACGAAACTGTGCCGCGCCGCCATCCACAGCGCCGAATCGAACTCGTCCAGCAGGAACTGGGTCAGGCTGTCCTGCCGGGCGCGGTCGATGCCGCCCGCGGGAAAGGTCAGCCGGCCATGCCGGTCCGCCAGGAAGGTCAGGATCGCCGTCGAATCGGTGATCGGCACCCCGTCGGCGATCAGCACCGGCACCTTGCCCGCGGGGTTCAGCGCGACGACATCGTCCGATCGCGGCGGCGCGGGCACATGGTCATAGGACAGGCCCAGCTCCTCCAGCATCCACAGAACCCTGCGCGCGCGGCTGTTGCCGCTGCCGATCACGCGATACATCGCTCTCCCCCGTTCTTGCGTTAGGGGTTCCAGCAATCGCGGCCGGGGTCAAGACCGCGGCGCGGCCAGCCGGGCCAGCCGGATCAGACAGCGTTCCATAAGCGCCATCTGCGGCGCCCGCTGCGAGGACCGCAACTGCAGGTCGGTATCGATCAGCATCGTCAGCGCCTGTTCCAGCCGGGCCACGCCGCAGCCCTGGGCCTGGCGCACCATCCGGTCGCGCGCCTTGAAATGCACCGGCGGGCGCAGCCGCGAAATGCCCTGGGCCGGGCCGGCCGGATCGGTGGCCGCCGCGTGCAGCGCCCGGAAATGCCGCGTCGCCGCGATACACAGGGTCACCGGCGTCACCCCCTGCGCCTCCAGCCGCTGCAACAGCGGGCCGACCGCGGCCATCCGGCCCTCGGCCACAACGTGAATCAACTCGTCGGCCTCCGCCTCGGTCGAACGCGGGGCGCAGTCGGCCACGTCCTCGGGGGTGAGAGGCGCCGCGTCCCCCAGCTTGTAGAGGGCCAGTTTCTCGACCGTCTGGCGGAAATCGCCGGGGTCCAGTTGCCCGGCCAGGTCGGTCAGCGCGCCCATCGCCGCCCGGTCGATACCGGTCAACCCGGCCTTGGCCAGCATCGCCTCGATCTCGTCGCGGCCGGGCGGGTCGTCGTAGATCGCCACGGCATAGGCGTTCGGATGCGACTCGAACCCCTTGCGCAGGGCCGAACGCGGGGTCAGCTGCTTCGCCGTCACCACCAGTTGCGCATCGCCCGGCTGCCAGTCGCCCAGCGCCGCGATCACGGTGTCGGCGATCCCGTCATTGGCCTCTTCCAAGAACACCACGCGCGGGCCCGGAAAGAACCCGCGCGCCTTGATCGCGTCGGCCAGCGCCGCCTTGTCGCCGCGCAGGTCTCCGGCGGCCATCCGCGTCAGGCGCATTTCCTCTTCGGCATTGGGGCCCAGCAGGTTGGCGATCGCCTCCTGCCGTTTCAGCGCCACCCGCATCGCGTCGGGGCCATAGATCAGCAACCCCGCCCGGTCGGGCTCGGGCCGGGCGAAATAGCGCGCCGCCTCGCGGGGCGACAGCTTCATCGCGCCCGGCTGCCCGCCGTCGCGATCAGCCGCGTCACCAGCTGGTCGGCCAGCATCACCATCAGCCGCTGCACCGCGTCGCGCTCGGCGGCGCGGGTCGCGACGGTGCTGCCGCTCGCGGAATAGGCGGTAAAGGCCGTCACCGACCCCGATTCGACCACCGCGCCGCTGTCCAGCGCGCGCAGTTGGAACGCCAGGTCCCCCAGCACGGTGTAGCGCGTCGTTTCCTGCGACCCGGTGATGCCCAGGGATTCGCGGTCCAGCGAGATGCGATAGCTCAGCCGGTAGATCGGCGCCTCGGCCCGGCCCAGCCGTTCTTCCAGGCGCGCCACCAGGGCAAAGCCGTTGCGCGAGTCCGGGGCGTCGACCGCAACCCGGCCGCGCAGGTCGCCGGCCACCCCGCCCGGGCCATAGGCCGGGCGAAAGCCGCAACCGCCCAACGCCAGCGCGCCCAGGCCCAACAGGATATTGCGGCGGTCAGATAACGACATTGACGATGCGGCCCGGCACGACGATCAGCTTTTTCGGGGCGCCGCCTGCCAGCGCCTTGACCACAGCATCGTCGGCAAGCACCAGCTTTTCAACCTCGTCCTTCGGCAGGTCCTTGGCCACCCGGATCTCGGACTTGCGCTTCCCGTTGATCTGGATCGGCAGCGTCACCTCGTCCTCGACCAGCAGCGCGGGATCGGCCTGCGGCCAGGGGGCGTTCGCGATCAGGCCCTCGCCGCCCAGCATGGCCCAGATTTCCTCGGCCAGGTGCGGGGTCATCGGGGCCATCAGCTGCGCCATGACCATCGCGGCCTCTCGCCGCGCGGCAAGCGCGGCCTTCGATTTGGCCAAAACGTTGGTAAAGGCGTACAATTTCGCGACCGAGGTATTGAAGCCAAAGCTTTCGATCCCCATCGTCACATCATGGATCGTCCGGTGCAGGGCGCGGCGCAGGTTCAGGGTGTCTCCCCCATCTGTTGCCGCGCCTTCACCTTCGGACTCGTAGGCGGCAATCCCGCCCCCGCTTTCCATCTCCTCGACGATGCCCTGCGCGATGCGCCACACCCGGCCCAGGTGCTTGTAGGCCGCCTCGGCGCCCGCGGCGGTCCATTCCACGTCGCGCTCGGGCGGGCTGTCGGACAGCATGAACCAGCGCGCGGTATCGGCGCCGTAGCTTTCGATGATGTTGACCGGGTCGACCACGTTCTTCTTCGATTTCGACATCTTGGCCGAGGGCACGATCTCGACCGGCGCGCCCGTGGCCTTCAGCTTGCCGCCCTCGACATCCTCGGGCAGGTGATAGACCGGCCGGCCCTTGTCGTCGCGGGTCATGTAGATCTCGTGCGTCACCATCCCTTGGGTGAACAGCGCGTCGAACGGTTCGCGGGCCTTCGCGGGCAGATGCCCGGTGATCTGCATGGCGCGGGCGAAGAACCGCGAATACAGCAGGTGCAAAATCGCGTGCTCGATCCCGCCGATATACTGGTCGACATTCATCCAGTACTCGGCCTCGCCCATGTCGGTGGGCGTGGCCGCGTGGGGCGCGGTGAAGCGGGCGAAATACCACGAGGAATCGACGAACGTATCCATCGTGTCGGTTTCGCGTTTCGCGGGCGCGCCGCATTTCGGGCAGGCGCAGTCGCGCCAGGTCGGGTGGCGGTCCAGCGGGTTGCCCGGCTTGTCGAAACTAACGTCATAGGGCAGCTCGACCGGCAGGTTTTCCTTTTTCTCGGGCACCACGCCGCAGGCGTCGCAATGCACCACCGGGATCGGACAGCCCCAATAGCGTTGCCGTGACAGCCCCCAGTCGCGCAGGCGGAACTTGGTCACGCCCTGACCCACGCCGTTTTCCTCGCAGAACCGAATCGCGGCGTCGATGGCCACCTCGCCCGTCGCCACCTCCTCCCACGCAAAGGCTTTCAGCCAGCGCACCGTCTCGGTCTTGGGCGGCACGAACGCCTCGGTCTCGACAGGCGCGCCACCGTCCAGCGCGACGAAGGTGTCGATCACCGGCAAATCGTATTTCCGCGCGAAATCCAGGTCGCGCTGGTCATGCGCCGGGCAGCCGAAGATCGCCCCGGTGCCGTAATCCATCAGGATGAAATTGGCGATGTAGACCGGCAATTCCCACGCCTCGTCAAAGGGATGGCGCACCGTCAGCCCGGTGTCGAAGCCCTTCTTCTCGGCGGTTTCCAGCTCTTCCTCGGTGGTGCCCATCCGGCGGCACTCGGCACAGAAGGCGGCGACCTCGGGGTTCTCCGTCTCCAACGCGCGGGCCAGCGGGTGATCGGGCGAAATCCCGATGAAGCTCGCCCCCATCAACGTGTCGGGCCGCGTGGTATAGACCTCGACCCGGTCGAACCCCTCGGGCCCGTCGACCAGCCCGAACGCCATCTGCAACCCGCGCGACTTGCCGATCCAGTTGCGCTGCATCAGCTTGACCTTCTCGGGCCAGGCCTCCAGCCCGTCCAGCGCCTCCAGCAATTCCTCGGCGAAATCCGAGATGCGGAAGAACCACTGGGTCAGCTCGCGCCGTTCCACCGGGGCGCCCGACCGCCAGCCCTTGCCCTCGATCACCTGCTCGTTGGCCAGAACCGTCATGTCCACCGGGTCCCAGTTCACGGTGGCGTTCTTGCGATAGACAAGACCGGCCTCGAGGAAGTCGATGAACATCGCCTGTTGCTGGCCGTAATAGTCCGGGTCGCAGGTGGCGAATTCGCGGCTCCAGTCGATCGACAGGCCCAGGGGCTTCATCTGGTCGCGCATGTCCGCGATGTTGCCATAGGTCCAGTCCTTGGGGTGGCCGCCCCGTTCCATCGCGGCGTTTTCCGCGGGCATCCCGAACGCATCCCACCCCATCGGGTGCAACACGCTGAACCCGCACGAGGATTTGTAACGCGCCACCACGTCGCCCATGGTGTAGTTGCGCACATGCCCCATGTGGATGCGCCCCGAGGGATAGGGGAACATCTCCAGCACGTAATATTTGGGCCGCCCCTCCTCGCGCGTCGCGGTAAAGGTGCCGTCCGCCTCCCAGGCGGCCTGCCACCTGGGCTCGATCTCGCTGGGGTCATAGCGCGCCATGCTGTCCGTCCTCG
>JBNGDM010000261.1:0-4686 GCA_049975105.1 Rhodovulum sp.
TGCTGGAACTCGGCACGCTGGACACCGTCGGCACGCCCGACCTCGCCCGTTTCAAGCTGGGCACCGGTGCCCACGCCGTTCCGCTGGGCGCGACCTGGATGCTGGCGCCGGGCAGCCGGGTAATGGCCACGATCGTTCGCGCCATGGACCGTCGGTTATGCGGGACCGGCGATCAGCGCCGGTCCGTCACAACTCCGGGGATCACCCCCTAGTCGGTTACCGTGACCTTGACCATTCGGTCGGGTTGGCCGACGACGGCACCGTTCGGCCCGGTGCCGCGCTTTATCGCGTCGACGATTTCCATCCCCTCGGTAACGCGCCCGACCACCGTATATTGTCCATTCAGGTGCGGCGCCGGCGCAAACATGATGAAGAACTGAGAATTGGCCGAGTCCGGGCTTGCCGAGCGCGCCATGCCGACCACGCCGCGCTCGAACGGTTCGTCGGAAAACTCTGCCGCAAGATCGGGCCGGTCCGACCCGCCACGCCCGGCCATCCGCATGTCCGCGCCGAGCTTGCCGAACTGCACATCTCCGGTCTGCGCCATGAACCCATCGATCACGCGATGGAACACGACGTCATCATAGGCGCCCTCGGCGGCCAGCCCGGTGATTTGTGCGACATGCGCCGGTGCAAAGTCCTCTAGAAGATCGACATGGATGATGCCATTCGCCCCCTCGCCTGCGATCTCAATGTCTAGACCGGTCGCTGCGGCGGGACCCGCGGTCAGTATCAGTGCCAAAACGAGGTTACGCATCGGCGGCCACCTTTACGCTGAGCATCCGGTCCGGTTCCGCAGGCGGCTCCCCCCGCGCGATCGCGTCGACATGTTCCATCCCATCGATCACGCGACCGTAAACGGTGTATTGGCCGTTCAGGAAGTGGTTGTCGGTGAAGTTGATGAAGAACTGGGAATTGGCCGAGTTCGGGTTCTGCGTACGCGCCGCGCCGATCGTACCGCGGTCATGCGGCAGCCTGGAAAACTCGGCCGGCAGATCCGGCAGATCGGAGCCGCCCGTACCTGCCCGGCGCAGGTCAAAATCCTTCTCGGCATTTCCGTTCGCGACGTCACCGGTCTGCGCCATGAAACCATCGATCACCCGATGGAACACGACATTGTCATAGGCGCCAGCGCGCGCCAGTTCCTTCATCCGCGCGCAATGCTTGGGGGCAACGTCAGGCAAGAGCTCGATGACGACACGCCCGTCCTTAAGCTCCATCAGGATCGTATTCTCGGGGTCCTTGATCTCGGCCATTTTTTTCTCCTCCTACCTGCGGTTCCCGCGCGACCCTAGTGCGACCGATTGCCGAAGAAAAGGGGCATGGCGGATGCAAGGATTGACCTTTCCACCCGCTTCGGGCGATCTAACGCCAGCTTGGAACCCGCGGGAGGACAATGCATGGCCTGGAAGACCCTCGACGATATGGACCTTGCCGGCAAGGTTGCGCTGGTGCGCGTGGACATAAACGTTCCGGTCGAGGACGGACGCGTGACCGACGCGACCCGGATCGAGCGCATCGTGCCCACGGTGAAGGACATCCTGGCGAAGGGCGGCAAGCCGGTGCTGCTGGCTCATTTCGGCCGCCCCAAGGGCGAGGTTGTGCCCGAGATGAGCCTCAAGTTGACATTGCCCACGCTGGAAGCCGCATTCGGGCGCGGCGTCATCTTCGCGGAGGACTGCATAGGACTTCCGGCGAAACAGGCTGTCGCCGCTCTGTCCGAAGGCGATATTCTGCTTTTGGAAAACACCCGGTTCCATGCCGGCGAGGAACAGAACGACCCGGCGATGGCCGCGGCCCTGGCGGCGCTGGGCGATGTTTACGTCAACGACGCGTTTTCGGCGGCGCACCGGGCGCATGCCTCGACCGAGGGGATCGCGCGGTTGCTGCCGTCTTGCGCGGGCCGCAACATGGAAGCCGAGTTGAAGGCGCTGGAGGGCGCATTGGCCAACCCCGTGCGCCCGGTGGCAGCGGTCGTCGGCGGGGCCAAGGTGTCGACGAAGCTCGACCTGCTGGGCAACCTTGTCAGCAAGGTCGATTACCTCGTGATCGGCGGCGGCATGGCGAACACCTTCCTCGCAGCCAAGGGCATTAATGTCGGCAAGTCGCTTTGCGAACACGACATGACCGGCACCGCGCGCGACATCATGGACAAGGCCAAGGCCGCGGGCTGCGAGATCGTTTTGCCGACCGACGTGGTCTGTGCACGCGAATTCAAAGCCGGTGCCCAGAACGAGACAGTGGCCGCCGATGCCTGCCCGGCGGATGCGATGATCCTAGACGCCGGCCCCGAGACGGTGAAGCGCGTCGAAGAGGTATTCGGCCAGTGCAAGACACTGATCTGGAATGGGCCGCTGGGAGCTTTCGAAATCGACCCGTTCGACATGGCGACCAACGCGGCGGCGAAAAAGGCCGCCGAACTGACCAAGGCTGGCAGCCTCGTGTCGGTGGCAGGTGGCGGCGACACGGTGGCGGCGCTGAACGGTGCTGGGGCCGCCGAGGACTTCAGCTATATCTCAACCGCGGGCGGCGCCTTCCTGGAATGGATGGAAGGCAAAACGTTGCCGGGTGTGGCGGCGCTGGAAGGCTGAGCCTATTCGCACGGCCATCGGTTAGGAAAGCTGTTGGTAGAGCGCGGGGCTAGCGCCCCGAGCACCATCACCTAAGAGGCGACTGCGGGAAGCCCGTTTCTGCTTGGAGACGCGCGCCTTGGGCGCTACGCGTTGACACGCCGTTTCGCATCAACCTTCGCCTTGGTACCAAATCGCGCCCTGTCTTGTTGACAGACCAAGCCCGCTCTGGCGTAATGCATTGCTTGCTAAGGCGTCTCGCACGCTTTGCGCGATACGGAATTTTCCGGATTCACAGGTCGAAGCACTTCGTCTACAGTGGACGTTACCCGTTCGTGAAGAGGCGGCGAAAGAGGCAGGCAGTATGAGCGTACCGCGCAAGCGCCCGGCTTGGGGGGCGCTGATCTTTCTAGGCATCGGCTGTTCCTTGGCGATGTATTTCACCTTCGCCGCTGTGCAAGGCGATTTCGGCCTGTTCCGTCGCATCCAGCTTGAGGCCGACGCGGACCGCCTTCAAGCGGAGAAGGCGAAGCTGGAGGCCGATCTGGCCGATTTCGAAAACCGCACAAAACGCCTGTCCGACGGCTATCTCGACCTCGACCTGCTGGACGAGCGCGCCCGCATTGTGCTGGGCCTGATCCGGGCGGACGAGATCGTCATTCGGTGAGTGCCGTCTGCGGTAGCCGCCGATCAACAAGTCGCATGGAACCGACCAGGCTCGGCATCTCTCCGCCACCTTTAGAAACCGCTCGCCTTGCAGCCAACGGTCTGCTACGATTTTGTTTAACGCTAAACTATTTGCCGCGCAGGGGAGGCGCCGCCCGATGGCCACGCGAAAACCACCCGCGAAATCACATGACAAATCAAACACCTCCAAGGAAGAGCTGCTGACGTTCTACCGCGAAATGCTGCTGATCCGGCGATTCGAGGAGAAAGCGGGCCAGCTTTACGGCATGGGCCTGATCGGTGGTTTCTGCCATCTTTACATTGGCCAGGAGGCCGTCGTGGTGGGGCTGGAAGCCGCCGCCAGCGAGGGGGACAAACGGGTCACGTCCTATCGCGACCATGGGCACATGTTGGCCTGCGGGATGGACCCAAAGGGAGTGATGGCAGAACTGACCGGGCGCGAGGGCGGATATTCCAAGGGCAAGGGCGGCTCGATGCACATGTTCTCCAAGGAGCGCCACTTCTATGGCGGCCACGGCATCGTCGGCGCGCAGGTTCCAATCGGCGCGGGGTTGGCCTTCGCCGACAAATATCTCGGCAACGACCGCGTGACCTTCGCCTATTTCGGCGACGGGGCGGCCAACCAGGGCCAGGTGTACGAGACCTACAATATGGCCGAATTGTGGGACCTGCCGGTGATTTTCGTGATCGAAAACAACCAGTACGCGATGGGCACGGCTGTGAAACGGTCCACCAAATCGCCGAACCTCTGGGAACGCGGCGCGGCCTACGGCATCCCCGGCGAAGAGGTCGACGGAATGGACGTGCTTGCAGTGAAAGCCGCGGGAGAAAAGGCCGTGGCGCACTGCCGCGCGGGCAAGGGACCCTTCATACTTGAGATCATGACCTATCGCTATCGCGGCCACTCGATGTCCGACCCGGCCAAGTATCGCTCACGCGAAGAGGTGCAGAAGATCCGCGAGGAACGCGACGCGATCGAGCACGTCCGCGAACTGATCCTGCAGGGCAAACATGCCACCGAAGACGAACTCAAGGAGATCGACAAGCAGATCAAGGGGATCGTCAATGAGGCCGCCGAGTTCGCGAAGGAAAACCCCGAACCCTCACTGGACGAGCTTTACACTGACATCTACGCCGAAACGGCGCCGCAGAACGCTTGAGGGGGTCTTGAGATGGCAACCGAAATCCTGATGCCCGCACTCTCTCCCACGATGGAGGAAGGCACGCTTGCGAAATGGCTGGTAAAAGAGGGCGACACCATCTCGGCCGGCGACATCCTTGCCGAAATCGAAACCGACAAGGCCACGATGGAATTCGAGGCGGTTGATGAGGGGACGCTGGGCCGGATCCTCGTCGCGGCCGGGACTGAGGGGGTCAAGGTAAACACCCCCATTGCTGTGCTGGTCGAGGAAGGTGAAGACGTCGACGC
>JBNGDM010000262.1:0-4656 GCA_049975105.1 Rhodovulum sp.
GCCCCAGCCTGCGGCGCGTTACAGCCCCAGCGCCGCCTTGACCGCCGCCAGCGCGTCGCCGCCATCGCGGGTGGTCACGCCGTCCAGCCAGCCGTCCAGCACCTGCGGGTGGGCGGCAAGCCAGGCCTCGGCCGCGGCGCGTGCGTCCTGCCCGTCATTCAGGATCGCGGCCATGATCTCGTTCTCCATCGCCAGCGAGAATTCCAGGTTGGTCAGCAGCTTGCCGACATTCGGGCAGTCCGCGACATAGCCCGTGCGCGTGTTGGTATAGACCGTCGCGCCGCCGAAGTCGGGGCCGAAGAAATCGTCGCCGCCGGTGAGGTAGGTCATGTCGAAATTGGCGTTCATCGGGTGCGGTTCCCAGCCGAGGAACACCACCGGTTCGCCCCGGCGGTCGGCGCGGGCGACCTGCGCCAGCATCCCCTGTTCCGAGCTTTCCACCACCTCGAAGCCCGACAGCCCGAAGGCGTCCTGCTCGATCATGTCGAGGATCAGGCGGTTGCCGTCATTGCCCGGTTCGATTCCGTAGATCTTGGCGTCGAGCGCGTCGCGATGGGTGGCGATGTCCGCGAAATCGGCGATGCCGAGGTCCGCCGCCGTCTTGTTGACCGCCAGGGTGTATTTCGCCCCCGTCAGGTTGGCGCGCACCGTGTCGACGGTGCCGGCCTCACGATAGGGGGCGATGTCGCCCTCCATCGTGGGCATCCAGTTGCCCAGGAACACGTCGATATCGCCCGCGGCCATCGAATTGTAGGTCACCGGCACCGACAGGACCTTGGTGTCGGTTTCATAGCCCAGCGCCTCGAGAACGGTGGTGGTGGCGGCGGTGGTCGCGGTGATGTCGGTCCAGCCCACGTCCGAGAACACCACCGTGTCGCAGTCGGCCAGGGCGGGCGTCGCCGCCAGCGCGAGAATCCCGGCGGCCAAAGTCGTTGTGAAGCGCATCGCTTCCTCCCCGTTTTTTTAGATTGACTGATCAATCAAAAACAAATTTATCCTCCCGGGGCAACCCCAAGAGGCGGACCCATGCCAAAGGTCGGAATGGAGCCTATCAGGCGCGAGGCGCTTATCAACGCCATCATCGCCGAGATCGGCGAGGCGGGCACGCTGGACGTGCCGGTGTCGCGCATCGCGCGCCGGGCAGGTGTGTCCAGCGCGCTGGCGCATCATTACCTGGGGAGCAAGGAACAGATGTTCCTGACCGCGATGCGCCACACCCTGGCGCGGTTCCGCGCCGACGTGGTGCAGGCCCTGGCCGCGGCGGACGGCCCGCGCGCGCGGCTGGACGCGATCGTCGCGAAAAGTTTCGCGCCGGCGCATTTCCAGCGCGGCACGATCAGCGCCTGGATGAATTTCTATGCGCTGGCCCATGCCCACCCGGTGGCGCGGCGTCTGCTGGAGGTCTATCGCCGCCGGTTGCGGTCGAACCTGCGCCACGATCTGCGCCCCTTGGTGGGCGCGCGGGCGCAGGACGTGGCCGAGCGGCTCGCCTTCCTGATCGACGGGGCCTACCTGAACGAGGGGCTGGGCGAGGCGCCGCCCGACGGGGCGGGCGCGGCGGCCCATGTCCTGGCCTGTCTCGACCTCGAACTGAGCCGCCCCGAGAAAGGATCCCAGCGATGACCCACGACGCCCGGCCCGAAGCCAGCCATTTCGTCAACGGCGCCTACCTGGAGGATACCGCGGGCGCGCCGATCCCGATGATCTACCCTGCCACCGGCGAGAAGATCGCCACCGTCCACGCCGCCACCCCGGCGGTGATCGAGGCGGCGCTGGCGGGTGCCGTGGCGGCGCAGGCCGAATGGGCGCAACGCTCGGGGACCGAGCGGGGCCGGGTGCTGCGCCGGGCCGCCGACCTGATCCGCGCGCGCAACCGGGAATTGTCGCGGCTGGAGACGCTGGATACCGGCAAGCCGTTGCAGGAAACGCTGGTGGCGGATGCGACCAGCGGGGCGGATGCGCTGGAATATTTCGGGGGCATGGCCGCCACGCTGACCGGCCAGCACATCCCGCTGGGCGCGGACTGGGCCTATACGATCCGCGAACCGCTGGGGGTGTGCGTGGGCATCGGGGCGTGGAACTATCCCACGCAGATCGCTTGCTGGAAAGGGGCGCCGGCGTTGGCCTGCGGCAACGCGATGGTGTTCAAGCCGTCCGAGGTGACGCCGCTTTGCGCGTTGAAGATCGCGGAAATCCTGGTCGAGGCGGGGGCGCCGCCGGGGCTGTTCAACGTGGTGCAGGGGGCGGGTGCCGTGGGCGGCGCGCTGGTCGCGGACCCGCGGGTGGCCAAGGTGTCGCTGACCGGTTCGGTGCCCACGGGGCGCAAGGTCTATGCCGCGGCGGCTGAGGGGATGAAGCATGTCACCATGGAACTGGGCGGCAAGTCGCCGTTGCTGATCTTTGACGATGCCGAGCTGGACGACGCGGTGGGCGGTGCGATCCTGGGGAATTTCTATTCCACCGGGCAGGTCTGTTCGAACGGCACGCGGGTTTTCGTGCAGAAAGGCATCAAGGAGGCGTTCCTGGCCCGGCTGACCGAGCGGCTGGCAGGCGCGCGGATGGGCGACCCGCTGGACGAGGCCACGACGATCGGCCCGATGGCGAGTGCCGCGCAGCGCGACATCGTCAGGGGCTATATCGAGACGGGGCGCGCCGAGGGCGCGCGGCTGGTGACGGGCGGCGGCCTGCCCGAGGGGCCGGGATTCTGGGTGGAACCGACCGTCTTTGCCGACGTGACCGACGCGATGACCATCGCGCGCGAGGAAATCTTCGGCCCCGTGATGTGCGTCCTCGACTTCGACGACGAGGACGAGGCCATCGCGCGGGCGAATGCCACGGAATACGGCCTGTCGGCGGGGGTATTCACCCGCGACATTTCCCGCGCGCACCGGGTGGTGGCGCGGCTGCAGGCGGGGACGTGTTTCGTCAATTCCTACAACGATGCGCCGGTCGAGGTGCCCTTCGGGGGCGTCAAGATGTCGGGCGTGGGGCGCGAGAACGCGGCCGCCGCCATCGCGCATTATTCGCAGCTGAAATCGGTCTATGTCCGCATGGGCCGCGTCGAGGCGCCGTTCTGAGGGGGCATCGCATGGAGGCCGATTTCGTCATCGTGGGCGCGGGGTCCGCGGGCTGCGTGCTGGCCAACCGGCTGTCCGAGGGCGGCGCGCGGGTGCTGGTGATCGAGTATGGCGGGACGGATGCCGGGCCGCTGATCCAGATGCCCGGCGCGCTGAGTTACCCGATGAACATGGCGCGTTACGACTGGGGCTATCGCACCGAGCCCGAGCCGCACCTGGGCGGGCGGCGGCTGGCCTGTCCGCGGGGCAAGGTGATCGGGGGGTCGTCCAGCATCAACGGCATGGTCTATGTCCGGGGGCATGCGCGCGATTTCGACCACTGGGCGCAGGCGGGCGCGGCGGGCTGGGCCTATGCCGACGTGCTGCCCTATTTCAAGCGGATGGAGCATTGGCATTCCGGCGGGCATGGCGGGGACGAGGCCTGGCGCGGCCGGTCGGGGCCGCTGCATGTCACACGGGGGCCGCGGGCCAACCCGCTGTATCACGCCTTTGTCGAGGCGGGGCGGCAGGCGGGCTATCAGGTCACGGACGACTATAACGGCGAGAAACAGGAAGGTTTCGGCCCGATGGAGCAGACCGTCTGGCGCGGGCGGCGCTGGTCGGCGGCGAACGCCTACCTCAAACCGGCGCTGAGGCGGGCGAATTGCGGGCTGGTGCGCGGGTTGGCGCGGCGCGTGGTTTTCGAGGGGCGGCGCGCGGTGGGCGTCGAGATCGAGCGCGGCGGGCGCGTCGAGGTGATCCGCGCCGCGCGCGAGGTGATTATCGCGGCCTCGGCGATCAACTCGCCGAAACTGCTGATGCTGTCGGGGATCGGGCCGGGGGCGCAGCTGGCCGAGCATGGAATCGATGTGATCGCCGACCGGCCCGGCGTGGGCGCGAACCTGCAGGACCACCTGGAGCTGTATATCCAGATGGCCGCCAGCCAGCCGGTGACGCTTTATCGCTATTGGAACCTGTTCGGCAAGGCGCTGGTCGGCGCGCGCTGGCTGTTCACCCGGCAGGGGCCGGGGGCGTCCAACAATTTCGAAAGCGCGGCCTTCATCCGGTCGCGCGCGGGCGTGGATTACCCCGATATACAGTACCATTTCCTGCCCATCGCGGTTCGCTATGACGGGCAGGCCGCGGCCGAGGGGCACGGGTTCCAGGCCCATGTGGGGCCGATGCGCAGCCCCTCGCGCGGGCAGGTCAGGCTGGCCGGTTCCGACCCGGCCGAGCCGCCGCGCATCCGGTTCAACTACATGTCGACGGAGCAGGACTGGCGCGACTTCCGCACCTGCATCAGGCTGACCCGCGAGATCTTTGCCCAGGAGGCGTTCCGCCCCTTCACCCGCCACGAGATCGCGCCGGGGGCGGGGGTCCAGAGCGACAACGAGATCGACGATTACGTCCGCCAGCATGTCGAAAGCGCCTATCACCCCTGCGGCACCTGCCGGATGGGGGCGGCGGACGATCCGGGGGCGGTGGTCGACCCCGAGACGCGGGTGATCGGGGTCGAGGGGCTGCGGGTGGCCGACAGCGCGGTGTTCCCGCGCATCCCCAACGGCAACCTGAACGCGCCCACGATCATGCTGGCCGAGAA
>JBNGDM010000263.1:0-4621 GCA_049975105.1 Rhodovulum sp.
ACCGCGTCTCCTCGCCAGCCTATCCTGACAGCGTCTGTGGCGTGGTCAACCAGGGTACCGGCAAGCGCTATCAATGCCAGTTCACCTATACCTGCGACGGCCATGCCGAGGTGATCCGCGAGCCGGCCGTCTATGAACGCCTGGGCAAGATCGCCCGGGTGATGCTGGACGGCGCGCCGCGCCAACTGACCAAGGGGGCGACGCATTATCATACCACCGCCGTCAACCCACGCTGGGCCAGCCGGTTCCCCCGCACGGCCACCATCGGCGTGCACCACTTCTATCGCCAGCCCGGCGCCCAGGTCGTGGCGCAGAACTGACCGGCCGCTGTCGCGTGTGACCGATGCCCTGCCGCAACGGGGGCTGTTTCCGGCATGGGTTCCGGCGTATCAGGGGGCGAGTACCGGCCCGGGAGGCCCCCATGTCTGACGATATTCGCCTTGCCTTCGCCCACCCGTCGGAACGGGCGCGGGCGCTTGATCCGGCGCGGCCGATCCGCGATCGGATTTCGCTGCGCGACCATATCGTCGAGGTCGAGATCGGCGCCTTCCAGGCAGAGCGCGGCGCAACGCAGAGAGTGCGCTTCAACATCGTGGTCGAGGTTCGCCCCCATCCCGAGCCGCTGGAGGACGATGTCGACCGCGTCCTGTCCTATGACACGATCACCGAGGCCATCGCGGCCGAGTTGTCGTCGGAACGGCTGAACCTGTTGGAAACGCTCGCCGAACGCATTGCCGAACGCATCCTTGCCGAACCCCAGGCGATGCGGGCCTTCGTGCGGGTCGAGAAACTGGACCGCGGGCCCGGCGCGCTGGGGGTCGAGATCGTCCGCGACCGCCGGCCCGACGCGCCGCGTCTTGTCGAACCCGTCGATCCCGAGGAAGACGCGCTGCATCACCCGCTGTTGGTGTTCCTGTCGAACGCCGCCATCGCCGACCCGGACCTGCCGCGCTGGCTGGACCGGATGGCGGTGGGGCCGCACCCGGTGGTGCTGTGCGTGGGCGCGCCCGACGCCCCCGCGCCGCGGTCGGCCATCGCGCCCGCGCAGCGGCGGATCGACCTTTTGGCCATCGAGCAGAACGCCTGGGTTCTGGCAGGCCGCGATCCGCGCTGCGTGGTGCGTGGCAGCCGGACCGAAATCGACTGGGCGATGAAGCACGGGCAATTCACCGTCTGGGCGCCCTCCAAGATCGTGCTCGATTCGGTCGAACACCCTTCGGCCAGCCCGCGTGACGCGCTGGCCTTGGCATTGTGGCTGGCCCGCGGGCTTCAGGCGGCGCGGGTTCTGGTCGTCGGTGCCGAGGCGCTGCCCGACAGCGCCGGGTTGGACGTGGCGGCGGTGGAACCGGCGGGCGTGCTCGACGTGCTCTGAGGGCTTGCCAAGCCAAGGCGCATCGCCCATTCACGGCCCATGCAGCGTTATTTCCGCCCCATCGTCCAGACCGACGCCGCCCGCCCCGCCGATGCCCTGCCGCTGGCCGGCGGCTGGGCCTGGTTCGCCGCCGCCGAGGAGTTGTTTCGCGACGCGCCGCCCCGGCTGGTGCCGGCAGGCGCCTTGCCCGACGACGTGCGCGCCGCCCTGACCCGTCCGCGGCCGGCGCTGGCCGGGCTGACCATGGACCGGCCGCGGCTCATGGGCATCCTGAACGTCACACCCGACAGC
This sequence comes from Rhodovulum sp., assembly GCA_049975105.1. Taxonomy (GTDB): domain Bacteria; phylum Pseudomonadota; class Alphaproteobacteria; order Rhodobacterales; family Rhodobacteraceae; genus Rhodovulum. The sequence goes on from JBNGDM010000263.1 coordinate 1,664, forward strand.
TTTTCCGATGGCGGCCGGTTCGATGCGCCCGCAGCCGCACTGGCCCATGGCAGCGTGCTGGCCAAGGTGGCGGACATCCTCGATATCGGTGGCGAATCCACCCGCCCCGGTGCGCGCGCGGTGCCGGTTGACGAGGAAGCCGCCCGCACCGCGCCGGTGATCGCCGCGCTGCGCGAGGCGGGGTGCGCCTGCCCGATTTCCATCGACACCCGCAAGGCCGAGGTGGCCAAGGCGGCGCTTTCCGCCGGGGCCGACATGGTGAACGACGTCGCCGCCCTGACCCATGATCCGGCATTGGCCGAGGTCGCCGCCGCGGCGCATGTGCCGGTTTGCCTCATGCATGCCCGGGGTAACCCGGAAACCATGCAGAACGACCCTCACTATGACGACGTGCTGTTGGACGTCTATGATTTCCTCGCGCGACGGGTCGCGGCGGCCGAGGCGGTGGGCATCCCGCGTACGCAAATCGTCGTCGATCCCGGCATCGGGTTCGGCAAGACGGTTGCGCATAACCTGGCCCTTCTGCGGGGCCTCAGCCTGTTCCACGGTCTTGGCTGCCCGGTGCTGCTGGGCGCCTCGCGCAAGCGGTTCATCGGGGCGCTGGGCCGGGAGGATCGGGCGGACGCGCGGGGTCCCGGTTCTATCGCGGTGGCGCTGGCCGGGATCGCGCAGGGCGTTCAGATCGTGCGCATCCACGACGTGGCCGAAACGCGGCAGGCGCTCCGCCTTGACGGGGCGCTCAAAGGATACGGAGAGGCGGAATGAGTGGCAGGACGATCTTCGGCACCGACGGCGTGCGGGGCAGGGCGAACAGCTACCCGATGACCGCAGGTATGGCGCTGAAACTGGGTGCGGCGGCGGGCCGCTATTTCCGCCGCGACGGCACCGACAAGCACCGCGTGGTGATCGGCAAGGATACCCGCCGGTCGGGCTACATGCTGGAAAACGCGCTGACCGCGGGGCTGACCTCGACGGGGATGAACGTGCTGCTGCTGGGGCCGGTGCCGACGCCCGCGGTGGGATTCCTGACCCGGTCGATGCGGGCCGACCTGGGCATCATGATCTCGGCCAGCCACAACCCGCACCATGACAACGGCATCAAGTTCTTCGGCCCCGAGGGGTTCAAGCTGTCCGACGAGGCCGAGGCGGAGATCGAAGCCATTCTGGCGGGCGAGATCGACCCCGCCCAGCCCGAGAATATCGGCAGCGCGCGGCGCATCGATGACGGGCTGTGGCGCTATGCCGAATTCGCCAAGACGACCTTTCCGGCGGGCCGCCGGCTGGACGGGCTGAAGGTGGTCGTCGATTGTGCCAATGGCGCGGCCTACAAGGTGGCGCCCGAGGTGCTGTGGGAGTTGGGGGCCGAGGTCGTGCCCCTGGGGGTGAAGCCCAACGGCCTGAACATCAACGATAAATGCGGTTCCACCCATCCCGATGCGGCGGCCGCGGCGGTGGTGGCCCATGGCGCGCATCTGGGGATCTGTCTCGATGGCGATGCCGACCGGGTGATGATCATCGACGAAACCGGAACGGTGGCGGATGGCGACCAGATCATGGCGCTGTTCGCCGAGCGTTGGGCCAAGGCCGGGCGGTTGCGGGCGGGAACACTGGTGGCCACCGTGATGTCCAATCTCGGGCTGGAAAAGCACCTTGCAGGACATGGGATCCGGCTGGAACGCACCGCCGTCGGCGACCGCTACGTGGTCGAGGCGATGCGCCGGGGCGGCTGGAACCTGGGCGGTGAACAGTCGGGCCATATCGTGATGACCGATTTTTGCACCACCGGCGACGGGTTGCTGGCGGGGCTGCAATTCCTCGCCGCGATGGTCGAGAGCGGCCAGCCCGCCTCGGCGCTGGCGCAGCGGTTCGACCGGGTGCCGCAACTGTTGCAGAATGTCCGGTACGCCGCCGGGACCGACCCGCTGGCCCTGCCGCCCGTCGCGTCCGCCATCGCCGAGGCCGAGGCGCGCCTTGCCGGCTGCGGGCGTCTGCTGATCCGCAAATCGGGAACCGAACCCCTGATCCGGGTAATGGCCGAATGCGAGGACGAGGCGCTTCTGGCCGAGGTGGTCGCCGCCGTCGTCGCCGCCGTCACCCGGGCCGCCGGTACCCCCGTCGAGGCGGGCTGAGGCGCGGTATCACGGGCACGTGACCCGCATTCCCGGAACAAAGATCCGGGGCAGGCCGTTCCTTTCACGACAGGCGGTGCAATCGGTGCCGCCCTGACATGAAAGGAGGACCGACATGACCGCGACCAACCTGATCGTTATCCTGGCCCTCGGAACGCTGGGCGCGGCTGCGATCTATGCGCTTTTCGACAAGCGCAGGACCGAGGAACGCAAGGCCGACCCCGATGCGCCGAAAAACACGCTGGCGGTCGATGCACCCAGCACCACCCCCAGCGGCAAGGGCCAGCCGTGACGCAAAAGGGCGCCCCGCGGGGCGCCCTTTCGTGATCCGGACAGGCGGGATCAGTTCTTGGACTTGTCCACCATCTTGCCGGCGGTGATCCAGGGCATCATCGCGCGCAGCTTCTCGCCGACCTGTTCGATCTGGTGGGCGTCGTTGTTGCGGCGGGTCGCCTTGAAGCTGGGCTGGCCGACTGCGCATTCCTGCATCCAGTCGCGCACGAAGCGGCCCTGCTGGATGTCGGTCAGAACCGCCTTCATCCGTGCCTTGGTCTCGTCATAGGGCAGGATGCGCGGGCCCGAGACATACTCGCCATACTCGGCGGTGTTCGAGATCGAGTAGTTCATGTTGGCAATGCCGCCTTCGTAGATCAGGTCCACGATCAGCTTCACCTCGTGCAGGCATTCGAAATAGGCCATCTCGGGGGCATAGCCCGCCTCGACCAGCGTCTCGAAGCCCATGCGGATCAGTTCCACCAAGCCGCCACACAGAACCGCCTGTTCGCCGAAAAGGTCGGTCTCGCACTCTTCCTTGAAGTTGGTCTCGATG
>JBNGDM010000264.1:0-4618 GCA_049975105.1 Rhodovulum sp.
GCGCCAGTGCCGCCTGCCGGGTCCGCGCCAGCGCGGCATGTTCGGCGGCCAGGTCGCGCGCCTCGCCCTCCAGCGCGTCGCCCAGGATTTCCACCCGGCAGCCGGCGGCGCGGGCGATCTCGGCGGCGGCCGCCAGCGATTGCGAGGGCGCGGCGATCACCCGGTTCTCGACGCGGGCCAGCCGCGGGTCGTCGGGGCGCAGCACGCCGGTGTCCCCCGCCAGAACCGCGGCGACCGAGGCGGGCGGGACGATCTGCCAGCGGTCCAGGATCGCGCGGGCCTCGGCCGGCGTGCTGGCATCGCCCACCGTGGGCCCCGAGGCGATGGCGGCGGGGTCGTCGCCCGGCACATCGGAAATCATCAGCGCCAGCATCCGCGCGGGAAAGGCCGCGGCGGCCAACTGGCCGCCCTTGACGCGGCTCAGATGCTTGCGCAGGCGGTTCATCTGGCCGATCGGCGCGCCCGAGGCCAGCAGGTCGGCGTTGACCTTCTGTTTCTCGGCCAGCGTGATGTCGCCCGCGGGCCGGATCAACAGCGCCGACCCCCCGCCCGAGATCAGCGCCAGCACGAAATCGACCTCTCCCAGCCCCTCCAGCAGCGCCAGCATCCGGTCGGTCGCGGCCACGCCCGCGGCATCGGGCACGGGGTGGGCGGCCTCGACGATCTCGATGCCCTGCGTGGGCCGGGCATAGCCATAGCGCGTGATGACCAGCCCCTCGCACGGGCCCCAGGCCGATTCCACCGCCTCGGCCATCCGCGCCGACGCCTTGCCCGCGCCGATCACCACAACGCGGCCGGCCGGTTTCGGCGGCAGCGCGGCGGGCACCGCGCGCATCGGGTCGGCGGCGGCGACGGCCACGGCGAAGAGATGGCGCAGGAGGTCCTGCGGGGCCTGGCCGGGCGAAGGAACGGGGTCGGTCACGGGGGCGCCTCTCGCTGGGACGTTTTCCCCGTTCTAGCGGTGCGGCGCGCGGCTGCCTAGCCGGGCTCGGTCAGCAGAAGGGCGTTTTCCAGCTCACGGTTTCCGGCGACCAGATCGGCCAGCGTGATGGCGTCCAGCGTCTTGTAGAAGGCGTCGATGGCGCTGTGCAGCGCACCTTTCAGGCGGCAGCAGCAGGTGATCGGGCAGGTGTTCGTCTGGGGATCGAAACACTCGGCGAAGGGAACGCCGGATTCGAGGTGGCGGAACACCTCGCCCACGGTGATCTCCTCGGGCGCGCGGTTCAGCGTCAGCCCGCCATTGCGCCCGCGCGTGGTCTGCACCAGCCCGTGATGGGCCAGCGTGTTGATGACCTGCGCCATGTGGTTTTCCGAGGTGTTGCAGGCCGTCGCGATGTCGGACTTGCGCACCGTGCGCCCGCCATTGACGGCGCAGTACATCAAGGCGCGCATCGCGATATTGGTGCGTGTCGTCAACCTCATCGGCGGTTCTCTTTGCCAACCGTCGCGGATAATGATTTATCTCACATACGGGTTCTCCCGAGCATAGAGCCTGTTAAAGATCAGGCAAGCCCCTAGCAAAGATCGGCGGGGCAGGTGCGAAAACGACGAGCGGGGCAGGGTTTGAGCCGGAAACGCGCGAAGAAGGACGATCCCGCGGGCAAGCGGCTGGCCCAGATGACCGCCCCGGTGATGAGCAAGCTGGAACGCGCCGGCGCGCTGGCGACGGGGGCGTCGCTGTTGTGGCTGATCCAGGCGGGCGCGGTGTCGCTGGCCATCGGCCACATGCTGGAACCCGAACGCGTGGGCGGCCATGTCGCGATCTACGCGCTGATCTTCGTCGGGGTCGGGCTGGGGCGCGCGCTGCTGGACGACCGGGCGGGCGCGATGGCGTTCCGGGCGGCCGACACGGTGCTGGCGCTGGAACGGGCCAAGCTGGTGACGCGCGAATCGCGCCGCGCCACCGATGATGCGGCGCGGCCCCCCGCGGCCCGCACCGCGACGCTGGCGGCCGAGAAGATGGCGGCGATGACGCCCTTCCTGACCCGGTATTACATCGCGCGGCGCCGCGCCTATGTGGTGCCGCTTGTGATCCTGGCCGTGTCGTTCTGGTTTTCCTGGGCCGTGGGGCTGGTGCTGCTGGTCGCGGGGCCGTTGATCCCGGTCTTCATGGCGCTGGTCGGCATCGCCGCCAAGCAGGCCAGCGAACGGCAGATGGAAGAGCTGTCGAACATGAACGTGCTGCTGCTGGAACGTCTGACGGCGCTGGTGGATATCCGGCTGCTCGATGCCTCCGAGCGCACGGTCACGGGGTTCCGCGATGCCGCCGACCGGCTGCGCCGGCGCACGATGGAGGTTCTGCGCATCGCCTTCCTGTCCTCCACCGTGCTGGAGTTGTTCGCCGCGATCGGGGTGGCGATGGTCGCGGTCTTTGTGGGTTTTTCGCTGCTGGGCGAGATCTCGTTCGGGGCCTGGGCCACGCCGCTGACGGTGGCCGAAGGGGTCTTCCTGCTGCTGTTGGCGCCGGATTATTTCCAGCCGCTGCGCGATCTGGCCTCGGCCTGGCACGACAAGGCGGACGCCAGCGCGGTGGCCCGCGAGCTGGCCGAGATCGAGGCCAAGGGCGAAAGCTCCTTCCTGGGCGTGGGGGCCGCGGCGCAACCGATCGACAGCGCCGACACGCTGTCGGTGCGGGGGCTGGCCTATCAACCGCCGGGCGGGCGGCTGATCCGGTTTCCCGATTTCGACCTCGCCCCCGGCGAGACGCTGGCGATCACCGGGCCCAGCGGCATCGGCAAATCCTCGCTTCTGCGGCTGATCGCGGGGATGGCGGTGCCGACCGAGGGCGAGATCCGGCTGGGCGAGACGGTGCTGGCTCCCGAGAACGCCGATGCCTGGCGCGCGCGCCTGGGCTGGCTGCCGCAGCAGCCGCGGTTCGTGTCGGGCAGCCTGAAAAGGAACCTGACGTTGGCGGTGCGGCCGGGCAGGTCGCTTCCGCTGGATGCCGCGCTGGAACTGGCGGCGGCCGACCGGGTGGTGTCGACCCTGCCGCGCGGGCTGAACACCCAGCTGGGCGAGTTCGGCATGGGCGTGTCGGGCGGCGAGGCGCGGCGGCTGATCGTGGCGCGCGCGGCGCACGCCCATCCCGACCTGCTGCTGGCCGACGAACCGACCGCCGATCTGGACGAGGAAACCGCAGGCATGGTGACCGAGGGGCTGCTTGGCCTGGTGGCGGGGGGCGCCGCGCTGATCGTGGCGACCCATGACCCGGCGCTGGCCGCGCGGATGGACCGCCAGATCGCGATGCAGGCGGAGGCGGCGGCATGAGCAACATCCTCCATATCCTGCGGCTGATCTGGCGGGCGCAGCGGGCCTCGCTGATCCGGGGCACGGCGCTGGCCGTGGCGGTGGTGGCCATGGGCGTCGCGCTTCTGGGCCTGTCGGGGTGGTTCATCACGGCGGCGGGCGCGGCGGGGCTTGCGGGGATCGGCATTGCCTTCAACGTGTTCCAGCCCTCGGCGGCGGTACGGTTCCTGGCGCTGGGCCGGACCGCGGCGCGCTATGGCGAGCGGCTCCTGACCCATGACGCCACGCTGAAAAGCCTGACCGATATCCGGGTGGGGCTGCTGCGCGGGGTGCTGGACCTGCCGTTCCGGCGGCTGTCGCAACTGCGCGGCGCCGAGACGATGAACCGGCTGGTTGCCGATGTCGACGCGCTGGACGGCATCGCGCTCAGGCTGTTCATCCCCGCGGTGTCGGCGGCGGTGGTCTACCTTGGGTCATTCCTGATCCTGTGGTGGCTGACCGACCTGGTGCTTGCGGCCTGGATCGTGCTGAGCTTTGCGTTCGGCACCGGGCTGGTGCTGATCTGGACGGGGCGGCATGCGCTGGCCCCCTCGCGCCGGTCGGAAAAGGCGTTGCAGGCGTTCCGCATCCGGCTGATCGACCTGTTGCGGGCGCGCGACGACCTGGTGGTCTATGGCCGGCTGCCCGACCAGACCGGCGCGGTGGGCGCGGCCGAGGCGCGCTTGCGCGAGAACCTGGACGCGGTCGACCGGCTGGAGCGGCGGGCGGGCCTGCTGCTGGCGCTGAGCACGACGTTTTCGGCCGGTGTGGCGCTGTGGCTGGGCGGCGCGCTGGTCGAGCGGGGCGAGATCGGTCCGGCGCAGGCGGCGCTGGGCTTTTTCGCGGCGCTGGCGCTGGCCGAGACGGTGCAGCCGCTGCGCCGGGGTCTGGCCGACCTGGGCCGGATGCTGGACGCCGCGCGCCGGGTGCGCCGGCTGATGCCCGAGAACGGCGCCGCGCCGGTGCCGGCGGCGCCCGCCGCCCCCGCGCCCAGCGAGAGCGCCGCGGCGCTTGAGATGACCGTGATCAGCTATCGCCACCCCGGGGCCGAACGCCCGGTGATCGCCGATTTCGGCCTGAGCGTGGCGCCGGGCGAAAGCGTGGCGCTGGTCGGCGCGTCTGGCCGGGGCAAAAGCACCGTGCTGGCGCTGGCCGCGGGGCTGATCGCGCCCGACCGCGGCGAGATTCGCATCGCGGGCCGCCCGGTGTCCGACCTGTCCGAAAGCCAGCTTCGGGCCGAGATGACCTATCTGCCCCAGCGCAGCATGCTGTTGGGCCAAAGCTTTTACGACATGCTGGCGTTGGCCCGCCCCGGCCTGGACGAACGCGAGGC
>JBNGDM010000265.1:0-4602 GCA_049975105.1 Rhodovulum sp.
CTCGGTCGCGACGTCTTCCTCGGCCAGCCGCAGGTCGGTCATCCGGTCCGCCTCGATCTGCATCATCAGGCCCAGCCGGTCCGCGGCCACGCGTTGGAAATAGGCGGTGTAATCCCAAGAGGTGAACGCGTTGTCCGACCCCCCGTTGGCCTGCACGATGGCGGAAAACTCGCCCGGACCCAGGTCGTCGGTGCCCTTGAACATCAGGTGTTCCAGGAAATGCGCAATCCCCGACTTGCCCGGCGGTTCGTCCGCGGCGCCGACGCGGTACCAGACCATGTGCACCACGACGGGGGCGCGATGATCCTCGATCACCACGACGTCGAGCCCGTTGTCCAGGGTGAATCCCGTGACGGTTTCCGCCCGGGCCGGCAAGGCCAGCATCATGAGGGCGGCAAGCGCGAGGCGGATCGGGCGCATCGGGAACATCTCCTTACCGGGGCCGGTTCCGTTCAAGCTACGCCAGAACCGGGCTTTTTCAAGCAGCCGCCACGGAGATGTGAGGGCGGGGAAGTTACTCGATACCCTCGGGCGGGGCGCCCACGTTGCGCGCCCCCGCGCGGCGCCAGCGCTCCAGTTCCGCATGCTGGTCGAGCGACTGTTTGCGATATGCCTTGAAATAGACGTTCACGTTGAACCAGCGTTCCAGCAGCCGGCCATCGTTCTGGCGGCGGTATTCCAGGTCCTCGGCAGCCAGCGTCTGGCGGATCGTCGGGCTGACGCCGAAGCGCGTGACATGGGCCATCAGCCCGCGGTCGCCCGCCCCCGCGCGCGCCGTGTTCCCGCCCAGCGCGGCGACGGCATCGGCTTCGGGGGTGGGGTCGGTGCGCGAGGGTGCGCCCGGCGTGGGCGGGGGCAGCTGCGCCAGATCCTCGGGCATTTCCAGCGGCTTGCCGGGCAAGACCGCGAACTCGTCCGGCCCGCGGTTTTGCGACCGCAGGTTCATCAGTTCCGGCGTCTTGTCGCGGCTGCAGCCGGCCAGCGTGGCGGCCACCGCAACCCCAAGAACCAGTATCCGCGCGGATCGCATCGCCTTCGTCCTCCGTCCGGTCCCGCTCTCTTTAGCGCATGGCTTTGGCGCCGTCACGGGGTGTTCTCGCGCCCGGTGAACACCACCAGGCCCAGCGCGCCGGCAAAGATCGCGATGTCGGCCACGTTGAACGCATAAGGGTTGTCGATGCCGCAGCAGGACATGTTCAGGAAATCCGCCACCGCGCCGTAAACCAGCCGGTCGACGACATTGCCCAGCGCGCCGCCCACCAAAAGCCCCCCCGCAACCAGCGCCACCGGCCGGTGCGCCCCCCGCATCAGCCAAACCGTGACCCCGACCGAGATCGCAAGTGCGACCCCGATCAGGATCCAGCGCCCAAGATCGGTATCGTTCGACAACAGCCCGAAATTGACACCCCGGTTCCACGCCATGCGCAGGTTCAGATAGGGCGGCCAGACATCCAGCCGAAGACGCTCGGCCAGGCCAAGCCCCTGCACGATGTACAGCTTCGACGCCTGGTCCAGCGCGAAGACCAGAAGCGCGGTGATGCCGAACAGCCGCATGCGTTAGTGGCGGAAGTGGCGCATGCCGGTGAAGACCATCGCCAGCCCCGCCTCGTCGGCGGCGGCGATCACCTCGTCGTCGCGCATGCTGCCGCCCGGCTGGATCACCGCCGTGGCCCCCGCCTCGGCCGCCGCCAGCAAACCGTCGGGGAACGGGAAGAACGCATCCGAGGCCACGACCGAGCCCTTGGTCAGCGGCGCCGGCAACTCCAGCACCTCTGCCATGTCCATCGACTTCCGCGCCGCGATCCGTGTGGAATCGACCCGGCTCATCTGGCCCGCGCCGACGCCCACGGTCGCGCCGTCCTGCACATAGACGATAGCGTTCGACTTGACGTGCTTGGCGACGGTCCAGGCGAACATCATGTCGGCGATCTCGGCGTCCGAGGGGGCGCGCTTCGTCACGACCCTCAGGTCGTAGCGCCGCAGCCGGCCGTTGTCACGATCCTGCACCAGGAAGCCGCCCGAGACCTGCCGGACCGCCAGCCCGGGTTCGGCCGGGTTCGCCAGCCCGCCGGTGGTCAGAAGGCGCAGGTTCTTCTTGGCGGCGAAGATTTCCTTGGCCGCATCGTCGGCGGCGGGCGCGATCACCACCTCGGTGAAGATCTCGCAGATCGCCGCCGCGGTCGGCGCGTCCAGCTTCATGTTCAGCGCCACGATCCCCCCGAAGGCCGAGGTCCGGTCGCAGTCGAACGCGCGCCGATAGGCCGCTTCCAGCGTCTCGCCGCGGGCCACGCCGCAGGGGTTGGCGTGCTTGATGATCGCGCAGGCCGGGCCGTCGGCGGGCAGGAATTCCGAGACCAGTTCGAACGCGGCGTCGGTGTCGTTGATGTTGTTGTAGGACAGTTCCTTGCCCTGCCATTGCGTGGCGGTGGCCACGCCCGGGCGTTCGGACCCGTCGACATAGAAGGCCGCGGCCTGGTGCGGGTTTTCGCCATAGCGCAGGGTTTGCGCCAAAGTGCCAGCGAAGGCGCGGCGCCGCGGCGCGGTTTCGCCCAGCGCACCGGCCATCCAGGTGGAGACCGCCGCGTCATAGGCCGCGGTGCGCGCATAGGCGCGCTGCGCCAGCCCCTGCCGGAAAGCAAGCGTCGTCGCCCCACCGTTCTTTTCCAGTTCGACCAGAAGCGCGGCGTAATCCTCGGTGTCGACGACCACGTTCACGAAGGCGTGGTTCTTGGCCGCCGCCCGGATCATCGCCGGGCCGCCAATGTCGATATTCTCGATGCAGTCGTCATACCCGGCGCCCGCGGCCACCGTCTCCTCGAACGGGTAAAGGTTCACCACAAGAAGGTCGATCGCCCCGATTCCGTGCGTTTCCATCGCCGCGACGTGGTCGGGGTTGTCGCGCAGCGCCAGCAGCCCGCCATGCACCATCGGATGCAGCGTCTTGACCCGCCCGTCCATCATCTCGGGGAAGCCGGTCACCTCGGCCACGTCGACGACGCCCAGCCCCGCCTCGCGCAGGGCCCGCGCCGTGCCCCCGGTAGACAGAAGTTCCACCCCGCGCGCAGCCAGCGCCTTGCCCAGATCGACAAGGCCCTCCTTGTCGGACACGGAAATCAGGGCGCGGCGCAGGGGCACGAGATCGGTCATGGTTTATCCTTCGTGTTCAGGTCGGTCCCGCCGTGTCCAGGGCAACACCCACGGCTCTTGCACGTCCTCGTGTTCGAGGTCGCGCAGCGCGCGCGGCGTGTCCTGGGCCTTGGCCAGGGTCCATGTGATGAGGCTCGCATAATCCATCACGCGGGCGGATAGAACGATTTGTTTCGTCGCGCGTGGCGTCACCCGGCCCTTTTCAAGGTAGACGCTGGGCGCCAGGTCCATCTCGGCCGCGCCGTCATGGCGGAACACCCAGATCTCGCCGCTTTTCAGCGCCAGCGACACCGCGGCGCCGCCCATGTCGATTTCGGCATCGACATCGGGATGGATGTGGAACCGGATGTCGAAACCCACGCCCTGCAAAGCGCTTCGGTGCATCGTCTTGTCGAAGGTGGCGCGTTCCTCGTCGGTAAAGGCCGCGAGGGTATCCTCGCCCGACAGCGCGCGCCCGTCATAGGCCAGCATCAATTGCCGGACATGGGTCAGACCGTGCGTCGGCCCATAGCCGTCATGCCAGGCGGTGAGGCTGTGCCCCGCCAGCCCCGATTCCGTGCGCGATTCGACGGATTTCGGCAACTCGACCAAAGGCGCCGACGCCGACCCCTTGTGCCCCGGCGCAAAGCGCGACGAGGAAAAACCACGGATCGCCAGCGTCGAATGCGATTGCGTGGCCCGCCCCGCCCGGCGCCACTCGGTCCCGAAACCGGAGCCAGCGCCGCAGTTGACGATCACCGGTCGCCGCCCCGAGGTCAGTTCGAAGGCCAGTGTCGAGGCATGGGCGTTTCGCGAAATGGGCGGCGCCCCCGCATCCACGACCACCGTCGTCCGCCCGGAGGCAAGCCGGGCATACCCCATCGCCAGCCCGCGCACCGGGCGCGGCTTGACCCCCGATTCCGCCAGCGCCTGGTCCAGCCGCCCCTCGGGGCCGCGCCCGCCACCATGGAACCGCGCCAGCCCGCCATCGGCATGGCGCAGCGCCCTGAGCGTCGGCGCGATGCGCTGGATCGCGGCGCGATGCGCGGCGGCCGGTTCCTGCCCGGCATCGGCCAGCGCGGCCTCGGCCCAGGTCAGCAGCGTGAACACTTCCAGAAGTTCCTCTGGGTTGCGCGAGGGCAGGCCCCCGCCCGGGTCGATCTCGCGGTCACATTCGCGTTCCAGCGCCTTGAGCGCAGGCGCAAGATGGCGCGCCATCCCGTTCAGCGACAGCCCGGCATAGATCAGCCCGGTCAGCGCCTCGAAGCGTGGCAGGCCCGGCGGGGCGCTTTTCCAGCGACGGCCAAGGAATGCCGCCTGCTGCGCGAGCGAGCGGAAAATCGCATCGGACTGCGCGGGCTCCAGCCCGTTCAGTAGCATCAGCGCATGGTGCAGCCAGCGGATCAACCGCCGTGCGGTCAGATCGGGCGTCCAGCCCGGGCCGCGGCCGCGGCCAAACCGGTCGATCCAGTCCAA
>JBNGDM010000266.1:0-4583 GCA_049975105.1 Rhodovulum sp.
ATCGAGGAGCGTGCGGAAGCCGCTTGAGCAACTTCGTGATCCCCGCGTGCGGCGAAACCCGCCCCGCGTTGGAACAGACAAAGTGAAAGAACGGAACAGAAAATGGCTGATCTGAAGAAACTCGCCGAAGAGATCGTGGGTCTGACCCTGCTCGAGGCCCAGGAACTGAAAACCATCCTGAAAGACGAATACGGCATCGAGCCCGCCGCCGGCGGCGCCGTGATGATGGCCGGCCCGGCCGCCGGTGGCGAAGCTGCCGCCGCCGAAGAGCAGACCGAGTTCGACGTCATCCTGAAGTCGGCCGGCGCCTCCAAGATCAACGTGATCAAGGAAGTCCGCGGCATCACCGGTCTTGGCCTGAAAGAAGCCAAGGAACTGGTCGAAGCCGGCGGCAAGGCCGTCAAGGAGCAGGTCTCGAAGGAAGAGGCCGAAGAGATCAAAGGCAAGCTCGAAGCGGCTGGCGCCGAAGTCGAGCTCAAGTGATCCGGGCGCGGGCGGCTGCCCGCGTTCCCATCGACAAGGCTGGGTCCGGGGTTTTCCGGGCCCGGCCGAACCTGTCTTGAAAAGGGCTTGGGCGGCCCGAGCTCTTTTCAAGGTGCGGTTCGAGGTTCGGGAGCGACCGGTGGGACGGTCTGCAGGAATGGAACCTCGCCCCCTTCATTCGTGAGCGGCGCGCCACCGGGGCCCGACGGTGGCAAGCGCGCGCGACAGACGAAAGGTGAGACCACTCATGGCGCAGACCTACGTTGGCCAGAAACGACTCCGCAAATACTACGGCAAGATCCGTGAAGTTCTGGACATGCCGAACCTCATCGAGGTTCAGAAATCCTCGTACGACCTTTTCCTGAATTCGGGCGATGGCCCGGCCCCGGCCGATGGCGAGGGTATCCAGGGCGTGTTCCAGTCGGTTTTCCCGATCAAGGATTTCAACGAGACCGCCGTGCTGGAATTCGTCCGCTACGAACTCGAGCGACCGAAATACGACGTCGAGGAATGCCAGCAGCGCGACATGACCTATTCGGCGCCGCTGAAGGTTACGCTGCGCCTGATCGTGTTCGATGTCGACGAGGATACCGGCGCCAAGTCGGTGAAGGACATCAAGGAACAGGACGTGTTCATGGGCGACATGCCGCTCATGACCCAGAACGGGACGTTCATCGTGAACGGCACCGAGCGGGTGATTGTCAGCCAGATGCACCGGTCCCCCGGCGTGTTCTTCGACCATGACAAGGGCAAGACGCACAGCTCGGGCAAGCTGCTGTTCGCCTGCCGGATCATCCCCTATCGCGGCTCGTGGCTGGATTTCGAATTCGACGCCAAGGACATCGTCTTCTCGCGCATCGACCGGCGCCGCAAACTGCCGGTGACCACGCTGCTTTACGCGCTGGGGCTGGACCAGGAAGGCATCATGGATGCCTATTACGACACGGTCAGCTTCAAGCTGGAAAAGAACAAGGGCTGGGTCACCAAGTTCTTCCCCGAACGGGTGCGCGGCACGCGCCCGAGCTACGACCTCGTGGATGCCGCCACCGGAGAGGTGATCTGCAAGGCCGGCGACAAGGTCACGCCGCGCGCGGTCAAGAAGATCATCGACGAGGGCAAGATCACCGAACTGCTGGTGCCCTTCGACCATATCGTCGGCCGTTACGTCGCCAAGGACATCATCAACGAGGAAACCGGCGCGATCTATGTCGAGGCCGGGGACGAGTTGACCTGGGAAGTCGACAAGGACGGCGAAGTCACGGGCGGCACGCTCAAGGCGCTGCTGGATGCCGGGATCACCGAGATACCCGTGCTGGACATCGATAACGTCAACGTGGGTCCGTATATCCGGAACACCATGGCGCAGGACAAGAACATGAACCGGGAAACCGCGCTCATGGACATTTACCGCGTCATGCGCCCGGGCGAGCCCCCCACCGTCGAGGCGGCGACCACGCTGTTCGATTCACTGTTTTTCGACTCCGAGCGCTATGACCTGTCGGCCGTGGGCCGGGTCAAGATGAACATGCGCCTGGCTTTGGACGCGCCGGACACCCAACGCACGCTGCGCAAGGAAGACATCATCTCCTGCATCAAGGCGCTCGTCGAACTGCGCGACGGCAAGGGCGAGGTGGACGATATCGACCACCTGGGCAACCGCCGGGTGCGCTCTGTCGGCGAGCTGATGGAGAACCAGTACCGCGTGGGCCTGTTGCGGATGGAGCGCGCGATCAAGGAACGGATGTCGTCGGTCGAGATCGACACGGTCATGCCGCAGGACCTGATCAACGCGAAACCGGCCGCGGCCGCGGTGCGCGAATTCTTCGGCTCCTCGCAGCTGTCGCAGTTCATGGACCAGACCAACCCGCTGTCGGAAGTCACGCACAAACGCCGCCTGTCGGCGCTTGGCCCGGGCGGTCTGACCCGCGAGCGAGCAGGTTTCGAGGTGCGCGACGTGCACCCGACGCATTACGGCCGGATGTGCCCGATCGAGACGCCGGAAGGCCCGAACATCGGTCTCATCAACAGCCTCGCGACCTTTGCGCGCGTGAACAAGTACGGCTTCATCGAGACGCCCTATCGCGTGGTGAAGGACGGGCAGGTGACCGACGAGGTCCACTACATGTCCGCCACCGAGGAGATGCGGCACACCGTGGCCCAGGCGAACGCGAATCTCGACGAGAACGGGCATTTCATCAACGACCTGGTGAACACGCGCCAGGCCGGCGAATACACCATGGCCCCGCGCGAGAATGTCGACCTGATCGACGTGTCGCCGAAACAGCTGGTGTCGGTCGCGGCCTCGCTGATCCCGTTCCTCGAAAACGACGACGCCAACCGCGCGCTGATGGGCTCGAACATGCAGCGGCAGGCGGTGCCTCTGTTGCAGGCCGACGCGCCCTTCGTGGGCACCGGCATCGAAAGCGTGGTGGCCCGCGATTCGGGCGCCGCGATCATGGCGAAACGGGCGGGCATCATCGACCAGGTGGACGCCACCCGGATCGTCGTGCGCGCCACCGCGGACCTGGAACCGGGCGACCCGGGCGTCGACATCTACCGCCTGCGCAAGTTCCAGCGGTCGAACCAGAACACCTGCATCAACCAGAAGCCGTTGGTGAAGGTGGGCGACACCGTGACCAAGAACGAGGTGATCGCCGACGGCCCGTCGACGGATATGGGGGAACTCGCGCTGGGCAAGAACGTGATCGTCGCGTTCATGCCGTGGAACGGCTACAACTACGAGGACTCGATCCTGATCTCGGAGCGCATCGCGCGCGATGACGTGTTCACCTCGATCCATATCGAGGAATTCGAGGTCGCAGCCCGCGACACCAAGCTGGGCCCGGAAGAGATCACCCGCGACATCCCGAACGTCGGCGAGGAAGCGCTGCGCAACCTCGACGAGGCGGGCATCGTCTATATCGGCGCCGAGGTGGGGCCGGGCGACATCCTGGTGGGCAAGATCACGCCCAAGGGTGAAAGCCCGATGACGCCGGAGGAGAAACTGCTCCGCGCGATCTTCGGCGAAAAGGCGTCGGACGTGCGCGACACCTCGCTGCGCCTGCCGCCCGGCGATTACGGCACCGTGGTCGAGGTGCGCGTGTTCAACCGGCACGGCGTCGAGAAGGACGAGCGCGCCCTGCAGATCGAGCGGGAAGAGGTCGAGAGCCTGGCCCGCGACCGCGACGACGAGCAGGCGATCCTGGAGCGCAACATCTATGCGCGCCTGAAGTCGATGATCCTGGGCAAGACCGCGGTGAAGGGACCCCGGGGCGTTGCGCCGAATTCCCAGATCACCGAGGAATTGCTGGACGGTCTGAGCCGTGGCCAGTGGTGGCAACTCGCCCTTGAGGGCGAAGAGGACGCCGCCCAGGTCGAGGCGCTGAACGCCCAGTTCGAGGCGCAGAAGCGCGCGCTGGAACACCGGTTCGAGGACAAGGTCGAGAAGGTGCGGCGCGGCGACGACCTGCCCCCGGGGGTGATGAAGATGGTCAAGGTCTTCATCGCGGTGAAGCGCAAGCTGCAGCCCGGCGACAAGATGGCCGGCCGCCACGGCAACAAGGGCGTCGTGTCCAAGGTGGTGCCGATGGAGGACATGCCGTTCCTCGCGGATGGTACGCCCGTCGACCTGGTGCTGAACCCGCTGGGCGTGCCCAGCCGGATGAACGTGGGCCAGATCCTCGAAACCCATATGGGCTGGGCCGCGCGTGGCCTTGGGCTCAAGATCGACGATGCGCTGGACGAATACCGGCGCTCGGGCGACCCGACCCCGGTGCGCGAGGCGATGCGGCTTGCTTATGGCGACGATGTCTATGACGAGGGCATCAAGGACATGGACGAGCAGGCACTTGTCGAGTCCGCCTCGACCGTCACCCGCGGTGTGCCGATCGCGACGCCGGTCTTCGACGGGGCCAAGGAGGCGGATGTCAACGACGCGCTGGTGCGCGCGGGCTTCAACCAGTCGGGGCAATCCATCGTCTTCGACGGCCGCACGGGCGAGCAGTTCGCCCGGCCCGTGACCGTGGGCGTCAAGTACCTGCTCAAGCTGCACCACCTGGTGGACGACAAGATCCACGCGCGTTCGACCGGGCCCTACAGCC
>JBNGDM010000267.1:0-4569 GCA_049975105.1 Rhodovulum sp.
GGTTGGTGTCCTGCCATTCCAGCAAAACCGCCTCGCCGCTGATCGCGCGCGCGGTCAG
This sequence comes from Rhodovulum sp., assembly GCA_049975105.1. Classification (GTDB taxonomy): domain Bacteria; phylum Pseudomonadota; class Alphaproteobacteria; order Rhodobacterales; family Rhodobacteraceae; genus Rhodovulum. The sequence goes on from JBNGDM010000267.1 coordinate 59, forward strand.
CTCCTGCGGCGGCGCTGGCGGCATCAATGGCACGCCCCCGAGGGCGCTGTTCCAGTCGGTCGCGAAGCGCAGCTCGTCGAAGTAGTAGGTATCGCCGTCAGCGTCGCGGCCCTGGCTCTGGAAGAAGAAGGAATTGAAGGCGGCATCGCGCGTCACCGGCCCGACCACCGGTGTGAGGTCCGCCTCGGCCGCGCTCAGGTTCGGATCCAGCCACACCCGGATCTCGTCGTTGCCCGCCTTGTAGTCGATGCGGATTACCACGAAGTGTGTCTGCCCGTCCTTGTTGTGAATGAGCGGATTGCCGGTCACCCCGTAGAACTTGACCGGAGTAGTCACACCCCAGCCATGCCCCACCCCAAAGCGCGCGCCGTCATACGGCGCCGTCTCCACCGTCGCATCGTAAAACTGGAAATACCCCTGCTCCGAAGACGGCTCCGTGATGTGATAGAGAAAACTCACATACAGGGTCGTGCCGTCCCGCCCGATCCGGCCATTTCCATCGAGGTAGTCCGCAAACGGGCCCACTGCGGACGCATCCAGCGCCACCGCCATGCTCGTGCCGCCCGACGACATGTTCAGATACCCTGCCGTCACTGGCAACGCCCCATACTCCAACCCGCCCGCCGACTGCACGTTCATCCGGCCCGCGTTCTGCGGCCGCCAGTCCACGAACACGCTGCCAGCCTTCGCCGGCATCGTTCCGTCCGGGTAATTCTCCGGGTAACCGTCAAATCCCTCGTAGCCGATCACTCCGCCCTGCGCCAGGCCCACCGTCAGGGCCGCCATCGCAGCAGCCATTATACCTCTGATCCGTCTCATCATGCCCGCCATCCTCGCCCCGTACATCCCGCCCGGAAAGCCCGCGTTTTTGCTACGCGCGTAGCGCGCGGTCCCGAAACACACATCCTTCTCCAGCGTGTTCCGTCCGCAATGGCGATTGCGGCGACCAGCACATCCATCCACGGTACGCTGATACCGCGCGAACGCAGGCGCCAGGAAAGCGCGGACAAGGAATATTGCCTTTATGGCCGCTACCAAGGGAAATATCAGTTCGGAGCGCGGCGGAGGGGATAAGGATCAGCGCATCCGCACGCTGGGGGCGTCGATCCAGGGATACCGGACGCGGTGGGTCATGGGGACCTCCGGGCGCCCGCGTTCCCCATGCGTCAGCTGGTCGAACAGGATGCGCAGGCATTGCCGTACCCCGATCTCAAGGTTGCGCGCGACCCCGGCAAAGGGCTCATACCACGGATCATCGAGAAGCCGGTAAATCAGGGCCACCTGCACATCCTCCGGGATCCGGATTCCCCGCTCCAGCAGCCCGTAAATGGGATCCAGCGACCACGCGACAATGCCGTCCGGAAGCTCCCTCCGGTACCACTCATGGAAAACCTCGCGCATCGCGTAACCGCCGCTTTTGAGCAACAACGGCGGAATGGCCTCAACATCCCCGTGCGCCGCCTGCTCGGAAAGATAAGCGCCCATCCGCAGCCGATCCTGGTAGGTCTGCCCCTCCTCGCCCATAAACTGCCCGCCGATCCGCCGGCAACCCGCCTCGCGCAACTTGCTGAAGCACACCCGCACCGCGTCGCTCCAGTCACGCTCGACCTTGTTGTACGGGAATTCGCTGTCAATATCCCCCACCCCGAGCACACAAAAACGGCTTAAGTCAAGGGCCCGCACAAGGTCCATCAGGTCCGTGCCCCCGATCAGCAGGGCCTCCACCCCCCGCCGGTGCAGGTTGTCCAGCAACTTTTCCGCCGCTTTTCGCGTCCGTACAACATGATGCCGGTCAAACGCGAATCCATACCGCTCCCCCTGCGCCTGCAAAGCCTCCACCGGAACCTCCGATTGCTTTTCCAGTCGCGGGTTTTCCCCGACAAATCCAACGTAGCCCACCGGCACGTACCGCGGACTGCCGGACGGACGAAATCGCCGCGCCGCCAGCCTCGACAACAGCGGATTGCGTTGGTAACCCAGCCGCGCCGCCACTTCAAGAATCGCCGTGCGGCGTTTCTGCGACAGCGTCCCCGTCCCGTTCACCGCGTGCGAGGCCGCCGATACCGATACCCCGGCCGCCTTCGCAACGTCTTTCAGCCAGACTTCCACCATCAGGCATCAACGGTTACATAAATTGGCGAATTGTCAATGGATGCGTGTCGGAGTGATGCTTTTAATATGAACAAGCACCTCCTTCTCCCCGTTATTCTGCCCGCCCTGCTGGTATCCGCCGGCAACCTTCACGCCCAGATTTTCAGCAGCGACTTCAGCGGCGCCGCGCCGTGGAATTTCGACAGCGAGACCGACCCGAACAGCCAGCTCGGGGGAAGCGACCAGCTGACCTACGGCTGGGCGGCGGCCAATGACAAGAGCTGGGTCCAGAAGGCGGTCGACCTGAGCACGCTTCCGGAGACCGGCACGCTGAAGCTGAGCGGGGTGGTCAACCTCGACGGGGTGACCTTCGGCACCAGCGACTTCGACAAGCGCACCTTCGCGGAGATCGGTGTCAGCAGCGGCAACAAGAGCTCCTTCGACGGCACCGGCAGCCTCTACACCCTCGGGGTGGGCGGTTGGAACAATCCCGGCCAGTTCAGTTTCGGCCAGAACCTCGCCGTTCGTTTCTGGGGTGGCACCGGCGGGCAGGCCGGCAATCTCGTCCTTGCGGGGGATATTGCCTGGGAGTCCACCATTACCATCTCCGGCGACGACACGATTGGCTGGACGATCGACGCGACCACCGTCTTCACAGGAGACATCACCGTCAATAACGTGGCCGTCGGCACCGCCTCCATGACGGGTACCTACACAAGAATCGACACCGGATTCAACGGCTGGCAGAGCGTCGACAAGATCCGCGCCGGCCTGGCGCCGGATTTGAATGCGCCCAAGGCCGATTCCCCGGAAGTGCTGGCCACCGGAACTTTCGTCATGGAGGGCATCGCGTTTGCGGCCGTTCCGGAGCCGTCCACTTTCGCCCTTTACGCGGGCTTCTGCGCTCTTGGCCTGATCCTCCTGCGCCGCCGCATGCGGGCATGATCTGACGACTTGTCATACCTTATTCAGACAGGTTTTGATCAAATAAGCGTGCACAGTCGTGGTGCGTGCGCTTGCGCGCCGCTTGAATCAGGCCGGCAGACCATCCGCAAGCGGAGGTCCCACGCAAGAGTCCCAAGGCCCGTTCCGTTCGAAATAGCGAATAACCGATTTCGATTTCCATATCCAGGCAACTGAACGTAGAACCTGTATCAGGATTCACCCGCCGGCTTCCAGGGGTAAGGGTAAGTGAAGGGGTAAGTGAAGGGTAAGTGAAGGGGTCAGCCTGCGGCAGACCCGTCCATCGCCTCACGGCGATGCCTGCGGGGCCAGTTTCACCGCCCGGGCGATCTGGAGGACATTGTCGATGTTGACGGATGGCAGCAGCGCCTCGTGGCTCGGGCCGATGATGATGCGGGAGCCGAAGCAGCGCAGCAGGCGGGCTACCTCGCGCTCGACGTCGGCGGGAGTGCCGTTCTGCAGCAGGTCCTGGGTGTCGACGCCGCCCATGAACGTGATGCGGCCGCGGAAGCGCGCGGCCAGCGATTCGGGATCCATGCCGCGGGCGGCCGTCTGCATCGGGTGCAGGCAGTCGACCCCGGCGCCGATCAGGTCGTCGATGATCTCCGCGATGGCGCCGCAGCAGTGCAGCGCGCAGGCGTGGCCATGACGGTGCGCCTGGGCGGCGAACTTCCCGATCCACGGCAGAAAGTGCTCGCGGAACAACGCGGGCGACATGAACAGCCCCTGCTGGGTGCCAAAGTCGTTGCCGAAAAAGAACGCGTCGACGCGGTCGCCGGCCTCCGCGTAGAAGCGCTCGTTGGCCTCGTAATAGAATGTGCAGATGCGCTCCGTGGCGGCCTTGACCAGCTCCGGTTCCTCGATCAGGAAGGCGAGCAGTTCCTCGGTGCCGAACAGGTAGCAGAGGTCGTGGAAGAACGGCGCCCAGAAGCCGCTCAGCCGGTAGTACGGGCCGGCGGCTTCGAGCAGCGCCAGAGTCTCGGTGAAATCAAGATACTGCGGGTCGGGAAAGTCCACCCGTTCCAGGTCGGCGACCGATTCCGCGTCGGAGAGCAGGCCCATGCCGGAAAGCCCGTGCGGGTTGGCGTTGCGCCACGGGCGCATCGTCTTGCCCTCGGGATGACGGTAGCTGGAGGCCACGTACTGCGGCGTGATCCAGCGCACGTCGTCGTGCAGCCGGATTTGAATCTCCTCCAGCGAATGGGTGCCCAACCGGGCATTCAGCAGCTTGAGCGTGTCCGGATGCGGCTTGCCCAGCCAGAACCCGCAGGCCTTTACCGGACGGCCGGCGATCAGTTCCCGGATGTGTTCACGTGGTGTATTCATAAATGCTTGAGTTGGCAATGGCAGACCCACCGTGGCGCGTGCGCTTGCGCATCGCTACCATGGCATTGGCAGACCCACCGTGGCGCGTGCGCTTGCGCATCGCTACCATGGCATTGGCAGACCCACCGTGG
>JBNGDM010000268.1:0-4551 GCA_049975105.1 Rhodovulum sp.
GGTCGCCTTGGCGCAGCCAAGGCGAAACCGCTCACTCCACGGTCACGGTGATCGGTTCGGACATCACCGGCGGCTCGTGCGGCAGGTGCATGGCATCCCCCAACAGCAACCACATTCGATGCGTGCCCGCAGGCAGGTCCAGCACCACCTCGGTCTGGCCGCCGCCGAAATGGATGTGATTGTCATCCGCGGGCACCGCCACCGAGAAGTCGTACCCCTCCTGCGGCACGTCGACGATCAGGTGGTGATGGCCGGTATTGGCGGCCTCGGTCCCGGCAGGGGCCACACCCATCCCCTCCAGCCCGAAGCGCACCGTCACCGGCCCCGACACCGTGGCACCGTCCTCGGGGCTGATGATATAGGCCCGCGCGTCCTCGGGGGCGGGGGTGCGGTCCTGCGCCCAGGCGGGCAGGGCCAGCGCGGCGCACAGCGCGGCGGTGGCGGCATATGGCAACGATTCACGGATCCTCATGGGCAGACTCCTCACTGTCTGGCGATGCCTGTCCCTCGCCGCCCTCTTGCGGGGCGCGTCTCGTCGAAATGATAGGCCGGTGCGGCCCGCGATCAATCCTCGGCGGGCGCGATCGGGGCGCGCGGCGGGATCGGCACCCACAGCCCCTCGACATGCACGTCCACCAGCTCGTCGCAGTGGAACAGCGTGTAGGTGAACACGGTCTCGGGCTTGCGCATCACCCGCGGCCCCGAGGTCAGCGCGCCCGCCGGCCGCGGCCGGGCCCCCGGCTGCATCCGCGGGCCGTGCAGCCGCTGGGCGGGCGAAAGCACCACGTCGCGCATCGGCAGCCCCGGCCCCAGCGCCCCTGGCCGGATCAGGATCGGCAGCGCCTCGGGATGATGCGCCAGGAACGCCTCGTCCAGCACCACCCGGTCCAGCCAGACGATCCGCTTGAACGGCCCCCGCCGGGTGCGCACGCGGTCGCCCACCCGCAAGGTCTGGGCCGGGAAATCGCCCAGCTGGGTGGTGATCCGCGTCATCGGCCCGAACCCGGGCAGCGTCCAGCCGGGCGCGGGGCCCGCGCCCCGCGGTACGGCATGGGCTGCATTCTGCGCGGTATCGGCATAGGCGTCGGACATCACCCGTCCTCCCTGCGTGGCCGCGATCGCACGCCCCGTTCACCTGCACCGGCAGGCAAGGGGTGCGTTGGGGTGCATCGGACCGGAACTACCCCGAAGGCCCGCGCACCCCAAGCAACCACACCACTGGTTACGGACCCCGCAGGGCCCTTACGCTGGACCGGTCGCAACCGGCCCGATAGCGACTTAAGACCTCGAATGGGTCAAGAGTCAGGTGGAGTCTCGCGGGTTTGTGGTGCTTTGGTGACGCCCCGCCGACAACGCGCCCGCGCCGCTGCGCGGCCCCGTCCACGAAGCGGCGACAGTGGCGCGCGCAAACCTGCCCGAAAGATCAGGTCGCCCCCGCCGTCCCCCGGTTTCGGTTTCGCCCGGCGGGACAATCGAACATGGCGGTTCGGCCATCTTTCGACCGTTCCCGAAACGGGAACACATCGTTTTTCCGCGATTTTTCATCATCTCTTAGGCGAATTCGCATCGAATCCGCCCAACCGCGGCGCGAATCGCCCCCAACCGATTCGCCGCGGCCGGGCCGCGGCACCGCTTCCCCCGCGCGCCGGTTTGGCCTATATGCGGCCCACCATGGCCAAACCGAAGACAGACCCCAACTACAAGGTGATCGCCGAAAATCGGCGGGCGCGCTACGATTACGCGATCGAGGACGACCTCGAATGCGGGATCATGCTGCAAGGCTCCGAGGTGAAGTCGCTGCGCGAGAACGGCGCCAACATCGCCGAAAGCTATGCCAGCGTCGAAGACGGCGAACTGTGGCTGGTCAACGGCTATATCCCGCCCTACGAACAGGCCAAGACCTGGGGCCACGAGGAACGCCGCCGCCGCAAGCTCCTGGTCTCGCGCCGCGAACTGGCGCGGCTGTGGTCCGACACGCGGCGCAAGGGCTACACGCTCGTGCCCCTTGTTCTGTATTTCAACCACAAGGGCATCGCCAAGCTGAAGATCGGCATCGCCAAGGGCAAGAAGACCCAGGACAAGCGCGCCACCGAGGCCAAGCGCGACTGGCAACGGCAAAAGCAGCGCCTGCTCAAGGACCACGGCTGATCGCCTTGCCAGCCGCGCGGTGCCGTTTTAAGTGGGAACGGTGCTGCGCGAGGCGGAGGGGTTCATGGCCTATGACGATCCGAAGACGCTGGTCTCGACCGAGTGGCTGGCAGCCCATCTGAAAGATCCCGACCTGCGCCTCCTGGACGGGTCGTGGTACCTGCCGACGATGGGGCGCGACGGGCGCTCGGAATACGACGCCGCCCACATTCCCGGCGCGCGCTTTTTCGATATCGACGAGATTTCCGATCAGCGGTCCGCCATCCCCCACATGGCGCCCCCGGTGGAAAAATTCATCGCCCGGATGCGCGCCATGGGCATCGGCGACGGCCACCAGGTGGTGGTCTATGACGGGGCCGGCATCTTTTCGGCGCCGCGCGTGTGGTGGACCTTCCGGCTGATGGGCAAGACCGACATCGCCGTGCTGGACGGCGGCCTGCCCAAGTGGCTGGCCGAGGGCCGCCCGGTCGAGGATCTGCCCCCCGTGGTGCGCGACCGGCACATCACGGTCCAGCGCCAGGCCCACCTGGTCAAGGACGTCACCCAGGTCGCCGCCGCCTCCAAGCTGGCGGATTACGAGATCATCGACGCCCGCAGCCCCGGCCGCTTCGTCGGCGACGAACCCGAACCGCGCCCCAACCTGCGCTCGGGCCATATCCCCGGCTCCAAGAACGTGCATTTCGCCACGCTTCTGAACGCCGACGGCACGATGAAATCGCCCGACGACCTGCGCGCGGTGTTCGAAGCGGCCGGCGTCGACCTCAAGAAACCCGCCATCACCACCTGCGGGTCGGGGGTGAACGCGGCGATGCTGGCGCTTGCGCTGGAACTGATCGGCCACCGCAACCACGCGGTCTATGACGGCGCCTGGACCGAATGGGGCATGTATAACGACCTGCCCGTGGCGACCGGGCCCGCGTGATGCTGACCCGTCTGTCGCCGCAGGCGCCCGACAAGATCATCGGCCTGATGCAACAGTTCCGCGCCGATCCGCGCGCGGACAAGATCGACCTGGGCGTGGGCGTCTACCGCGACGCGGCCGGCGGCACGCCGGTCATGCGCGCCGTCAAGACCGCCGAGGAACGCCTCTGGCAGGCGCAGGCGACCAAGGGCTATGTCGGGATCGAGGGCGACCCCGCCTTTCTGGATGCGATCCGCACGCTGGTGCTGGACGATGCCGCGCCCCCCGACCGGGTCGCCGCCGTGGCGACGCCGGGCGGCACCGGCGCGGTGCGCATTGCGCTGGATCTCATGCGGCTGGCCAACCCGGCCGCGCGGGTGTTCATCCCCGATCCCAGCTGGCCCAACCACGCCGCCATCGCGGGCTTCCTCGGGCTGGAACAGGTCGCCTACCGCTATTACGACGCCGCAACCCACGCGCTGGACGCTGGGGGCATGCTGGCCGATCTGGAACGGGCGGGCCCCGGCGACGTGGTGATCCTGCACGGCTGCTGCCACAACCCCACCGGCGCCGACCTCTCGCCCGCCGACTGGGCCGACGTGGCCGCCGTGCTGGAAAAGACCGGCGCGCTGCCGCTGGTCGACCTGGCCTATCTGGGCTTCGGCGCAGGCGTCGAGGCCGACGCCGTGGGCCTGCGCCTGCTGGCCCGGCACTTGCCCGAGATGCTGATCGCGGTCAGCGGGTCCAAGAATTTCGGCCTCTACCGCGAACGCGTCGGCGCGATCCTGGCGCTGGCGGACGATGCCGCCACCGCGATGCTGGCGCGCGGCAACCTGTCGAACCTGAACCGGCAGACCTATGCGTTCCCGCCCGATCACGGCGCCCGCGTGGTGACCGACATCCTTGCCGATCCCGCCCTGCGCGCCGATTGGCGGAGCGAACTCGACGCCATGCGCACCCGGATGGAGGGCCTGCGCGGCGCGTTGTCGGATACCCTACGCGAACTCAGCGGGTCCGACCGCTTCGGCTTCCTCGCCGCGCAAAAGGGCATGTTCTCGCTGATCGGCGCGACGCCCGCCCAGGTCGCCACCATGCGCGACGATCACGGCGTCTACGTCATCGGCGACGGGCGGATGAACGTGGCCGGCCTGACCCAGGAGATCATCCCCCGCGTGGCCCGCGCGATGCTGGCCGCCGGGCTCTGATCCCAGCGCCAAAAGGAAAAGGCCCGGGGACCCCCCCGGGCCTTTCCTTGTGTCACGCCTCGCCGGGCGATCAGCCCTTGGCGAATTCCGGATAGGCTTCCATGCCCAGCTCGCCAACGTCGAGGCCGTTGACCTCTTCCTCTTCGCTGACCCGGATGCCCATCGTGGCCTTGAGAATGAACCACACGATGGCCGAGACCACGAAGACGAACACGCCCACGATGATGATCGAGATCACCTGGCCGAAGACGCTGGCGTCGGGGTTGGTCAGGACCACGGCGAAGGTGCCCCAGATAC
>JBNGDM010000269.1:0-4521 GCA_049975105.1 Rhodovulum sp.
CCGCGAAGAGGAACGGGTTCGGGTGCACGACCGCCAGCACCAGCGCGCTGACGCCAACGAACAGCATGGCGAGCGTGTAGACATTGCCCGAGCGCCGGTGCAGCCGGCCGCCACTGGCGCTGCCGACGGCAATGCCGGCCGCGGCGAGCGCCGCGACGCCGGCCAGGATGTGCAGGAACAGGATCGTCTGGATCATGGGTCGATACCTCCGATGCGGGGATGAGCTGGCTTCGTGATGCGGCGGCGGTAGCGAAGCCGCACCGGACCGGGCTAGTGAAGTTGCGGAAACGGTTGGGAAATTGCGCGAACGGCATGCTAGGATCCGTTCACGATGCGCGAACGACTTGCCCGCCTTTCCCTGCGACTAAGCCCGCCGATCGGCGTCGGCCTTGTGCTGGGACTCATCGGGCCGTTCGGGACGTTCGACCTCATGCCGACAGCGCCAAGGCTGGCCTATTGGCTCGCGGTCATCTCCGTCAACTGGCTTCTGGCCGATGCCGTCCTGCGGCGGGTGGATACGGTGGCGGGCGACCGGCTGCCGGTGCCGAGGCTCACGGTGCCGCTTGCCGGCGCTTGTCTCGCCGCCGTGCCGGCGACAGGGGTCGTTGCACTGGCTAACGGCCTCTCGGGCATCGGCTGGCCCGATAATGTCGCGGTCCTGGGCGGGCGGGTGCTGCTGCTGCTCGCCGCGATCGCCCTGCCGGTCTACACGTGGGAAGACATGCAGGAGCGGATCGCGGCCATGCCCGATCCCACACCGCCCGAAGGTGCGTCGTCAGGAAGCCAGTCTGAGGAGATCGAGGCCCGGCAACCGGGCGAGGACGGCCTGTCGCTCTTCACGGCGCGCCTGTCCGCGCCGCTAGAGGGGCAGCTCCTCTGCCTCGAGATGCAGGACCACTATCTCAAGGTACACCATTCTCGCGGGTCCGAGATGATCCTGTGCCGCATGGAGGATGCCGCGCGCGAACTGGGTGGCCTCGGTCGCCGCGTGCACCGCTCCTGGTGGGTGGCCGCCGATGCCGTCGACGCCGTCGAGCGTGAGGGCCAGCGAACCCTCCTGCGGCTGAACGATGGCCGCCACGTGCCTGTCGGCCGGTCATTCCGCCCGGACCTCAAAGCGGCAGGTTGGCTTTGAACGATGATACCCGCAAGCGCCAAGAAAGCCGCCTTGGCGGCTCGGCGTGAGGCTACCGCGGTGCCCGCGTTCGGCGTCGGTACTCCTGTCCCCGCGTGCAACCGTCAGGTCCATGGATCGGCTCGCGACCGCCTTCCCGCCGACCAAGCTATGTGGCGGCAGCATGTGCAAAACCGCGTAGCAGTGTGATCGCGTCACTGAAGGCTGGATTCGACGGGCTCCACTGCCCGACGGCCTAGATCGAAATCATCGCACAATCGATAGGTTGGTATTATAAGGGCGACACAAAAGAAGAACTGCTCGCATGAAATTCATCATCGGAATTGTCGTCGCAATCCTGCTTGTCCTCATTGCACTTTATGCCTTGAGGCTTCTGGACCTGCGTGCCGACCGGGCGGAGTGGGAAAGGCTGGCCGCGCTTCAGCCTTCGAGCCCGGAGCTCTTCGACCCGGAGATGGTGGCGGACCTGCCCGAACCGGCCCGACGGTATTTCGGCTACACGATCCAGCCCGGTACGCCGCTTCTGCCGGTCGCAATCATCGAGATGACGGGCGAGTTCAGTCTCGGGACGAAGGACGATCCGCGCTACCAGCCGATGGAGGCGCGCCAGATTCTCGCGGTGCCGGAGGGGTTCGTGTGGTCGATGCGCACGCGGGGCGGCATGCCCGTCTCCGGCTCGGATTCGGGGAGCTGGACGCGGTTTCGCATCTTCGGACTGATCCCCGTGGGCCGGCTGGGTGGCGACCTCGATCACACGCGATCCGCCTTCGGCCGTTACGTGGCGGAGGCGTCGATATGGGCGCCCGCGGCCCTGATGCCTGGGCCGGGCGTCCGGTGGTCCGCCGTGGACGCCGATACCGCCCGCGTTACCATCTCGCGCGGCGAGCTGGAACAGGCGGTCGACATCACGGTCGACGCGCAAGGTCGCCCGGTGGAGGTCTCCTTCCAGCGATGGAGCGACGCCAACCCCGATAAGGTCCACAGGCTGCAGCCGTTCGGCGCCGTCATGTCCGATTTCCGTGAGGTGGACGGCTACCGCCTGCCGTTCCGGGTGGAGGCGGGCAACATGTTCGGCACCGAGGACTATTTCCCCTTCTTCCTCGCTGATGTGCGCGAGATCCGCTTCCCGGAGGCCGGGGGATGAGCGCCTGCGCCTTCATCCGTCGCAGATTCGCTGCGCTTCTCGGGGCGCTTGGTGTCGTCATGCTCGGCCTCGTCGCCGCGCCGGGCGCGCGGGCTCAGGAGGACGCCGCCGCCCTCGCGGCCCGGCTGGACGGGCTGGCGGAAGGGTTCATGCTGCGCGAACAGGTTCCCGGCGCGGTTGCGGCGCTCGTGTCGGGCGACACGGTCATCCTGCGTGGCTACGGTCTGGCCGATGTCGAAGAGGGCACCCCCGTTAACCCCGAGGCGACGCGGTTCGAGATCGGGTCGATCACCAAGCTCTTCACCTGGGTGGCGGTGATGCAGCTCGTCGAGGAGGGCGCGCTCGACCTGCGGGAGGATCTTGCGCCCTACCTGCCCATGGGCCTCGTTCCGGGCGACACGCCGCTGACCATGGCCCAGCTGATGAGCCACCGGCCCGGCTTCGAAGAGAGCTACGCGATCTTCGATCCCGCCATCGCCGCCCTACCGCGGGCCGAGGCGCTGGCCGCCGCCGCGCCGGAGCAGGTGTTTCCGCGGGGCGAGGTGACGTCCTATTCGAACTGGGGCGTCGCGCTGGCGGGCCTTGTGGTCGAGGAGATTACCGGGCAAACTTGGGAAGAGGTGGTGCAGACGCGGATCCTCGCCCCGCTCGGCATGGCGGACACGACTTTGGGCGAAGGCGCGCGCCGCGAGGATCAGCCGCCCCTGTCACGCAGCTACCGGGTGCAGGGCGGCATCGCGCATCCGGCCTTCCGCATCGACATCGGCGCCTTCGCGCCGGCGGGTGGCATCGCCAGCACCGCCGCCGACATGGCGCGGTTCCTCCGCTTCCTGATCGGCGACGGGGCGCTGGAGGGCGTGCGCCTCCTGCGGCCAGAGACGATGGAGGCCATGCGCACGCGGCCTTTTGACGATCGGCCGCAGGCGGCGGACATGGCCCACGGCCTGCAATCCCGGCCGCTTTTCGGCACCACGGTCTACGGCCATGGCGGTGGCCTGAACGAGTTTCTGTCCAATCTCGTGTTCATCCCGGAGATCGAGGCCGGCGTCTTCATCTCGCAGAACGGCGGTGCCGGCGCGAGCCCTCCGCTGCTGGCGCCCGACCTGATCCTGGCCGAGCTTGCCGCGGAGGCCGGGCTGGAGCCGCCTGCGCCGGACGCGGTGCCGGACGCCGCCGCGCGGGCGTCCGAGGCGGCCGGGCGCTATCTGAACAACCGGCGGACCCTTTCGGGTTGGGCGCAGTTGTTCGGGGCCCTGTCGGTGCTGCCGGTGACGGCGACGCCGGATGGCGCGCTGATGCTGCAAACTGGCAAGCTGCCCGCTCCGTCGCGGTTCGAGCTCATCGGCCCCGACCTCTGGCAGAATGCGCAAGGGGACCGGATCGTGCTGATCCGGGACGCCGAGGGGCGCATCCTCCGCCTTGCCGACGGGACCGGCGCACACACCCATGAGCGGCTGCGAGGGCTTGCGGATCCGATCTGGCTTTTCGCCGCCTTCGGTGCGGCAGCTTTGCTGTCGCTCACCACACTGGTGGGTCTGATCTGGCGACACGGGATCCGGGGCGGGTCGCGCAGCGGAGCGTTGGCGGCCTGGCTCGGCGTGGCCGGGGCAGTGTCGGTCTGGCTCTTCTTCGGGGCCGCCGTGGCGGCGGCCCTGACCGCGGTGCGGCTGGGGTCGGAGTACATCTTCGATCAGCCGCAGCCGTCGCTTCAGGCGGTGCTGGTACTTGCCGACGGGTTAGTCTTGGCGGCGGCGCTCGTGGTGTTGTCGCTCGCCTTGGTCTGGCGCGCGCCAGGATGGAGCGTGGGGCGCAGGCTGCACCAGACCGCCTTCGCGCTCTGCCTCGCCGGGTTCGGTGGGCTGCTCCTGCGCTGGGGGCTCGCCTTCGGAGGGCCGGTTTGATCGCAAGCGTCCTCGCCTTCCAGGTTGCGTTGCCTCTGGGCTTGCTCCTCTGGCTCGCCCTCGCGCCACTGGGCAGCGCATCGGGCTTCGCGCTTCAGGCCGCGGGCATCGCCGCGTTCCTGTTCGCGCTGTCGCGGGTGGCGCAATGGGCGCTGCCGGTCTGGTGGCTGCCTTGGGTTTATGCCGCGCTGTGGCTGGGGATTGTCGGAACCCACCTCATCCGAGCGCATTTCGGCGGGCTGCCGCTCTTGCCGGCGGGGCTTTGGGGATGGGCGGGGGCCGGGCTCGCGCTCGTCCTCCTCGGACTCGGCGGGATTGTCTGACGTCAGCGCCTATGGGAC
>JBNGDM010000270.1:0-4513 GCA_049975105.1 Rhodovulum sp.
GCGCTGGACCGCGCGCACGGGTTGCGAACCGTGGTCGAAGGTCAGCACCCGGTCGCCCGGCTGCAGGGTCTCGACCGTGCGCCAGCCCAGCGTGGTCGCGATCTCGGTGCCCGCGGCAAAGCCCGAGGCGATCCCGGCGACGCCGGTCATGGTCCGGCCCGGCCCGGCCTCGTCCGTGTCGCGCCCCACGGCGATCGCTTCGCATCCCTCGAAATCGATCCTGAATTCCATTCTTCGATCCCCAGATCGTGCCGCGGCTCTTGTCCGGTCCCTGCCGCGGTCGGTTGTGGTTTGTCCTGAAGGCCGGGGCCGGTCCGGCACCTTTGCTAACGGCACCTTAACGCGGGCAGGCGGACGCCAATTCGGCCCGATTGGGATGGCTTTGGGGCAGCCCCGGCGCGATCGGGGGCAATGCCGCGGCGGGCGGAGGGACTGCCCCGCGCTCAGGAACAATTAACCATGTTTTCAGAACCGATAGCCGAAGCGCGCGATGTCGGCGGCGGCCAGCCGCCCCACCCTCTCGGCCGATTCGTCGTCGTAATAGACGCGGTAATCGGACACCCGGTCCGAGGGGTTCACCCGCGCCAGCGGGCGCAGGCCGAAGCCCAGATGCGCCTCGACCGGGGGCAGATCCTCGTCCAGATGCTCCAGCCGCACCCAGGCATCGCAATGCTCGACCCCGGCCCCGTCGGTCATGTAGCTGGCATAGGGCGCGGCACGCAGCCCCTCGGCGATGGATGGCTGGGCCAGGAAAGCGCCGAAGTCCAGCCGCCGCGCGAGATGCACCGCCGGGTGGTCGAAGCCCTGGACCCGAAGCCAATGGTAATAGCTGAGCGCCCGGTCCCACGGATTGCGCACGAGCGTGAAGCAGAACAGCCCCGAGAACGCCGCGCGGGGGACCAGCCCCTCGATATCGGCAAGCCGCGCGTGCTTCCACAACCGGCCCGCGGTGCGGACGCCGCGCAGCCGCCGCCGCCGCTTGCGGGCCTTGGGCGTGTCGCCGATCAGGATATCGTCGGCCGCCGCCCGCCCCTCCAGCGCCAGCGTCAGCGCCGTGCCCCCCGTCTTGGGGATATGGACGAAGATGTAGCGGCGCGCATGCGAGACGATCATGGGGGCCAAGCTACCCGCGCCCCGTCGCCGCGCAAGGCCCGCAATGCGCGACGGCCCCTTTTCAAAGCGGCGCGCCGGGGCCAAACTCCGCGCCGGAAAACAACACCGGGAGGAGATGTCGATGGGCTGGCTGTCCGACGAAACGGGTCTGGAAAAATGTGCGGCGAATTACGTTCCGCTGACGCCGCTGTCCTTCCTGCACCGCGCCGTCCAGATCTATCCCGACCGCGAAGCCGTCGTCTACGGCGCGCGCCGCTTCACCTATGCCCAGTATCACGACCGGGTGACGCGGCTGGCCTCGGCGCTGGCGGCGATGGGGGTGAAACCGGGCGACGTGGTGGCGACGCTGCTGCCCAACGTGCCGGCCCATGCCGAGGCACATTTCGGCGTGCCGGCCTGCGGCGCGGTGCTGAACACGATCAACATCCGGCTGGATGCCAACACGGTCAGCTATATCCTGGACCATGGCGGCGCCAGGGTCCTCCTCTGCGACCCGCAATTCATCCCGCTGGCCGTTTCGGCCATCGAGGACATGGAGGGCGAGCCGCCCACCATCATCGAGGTCGCCGACGACGCCGCCGGCGTGCATGATTTCGGCGATTACCCCGAATACGAGGACATCCTGGCCCAGGCCGATCCGAATTTCGACTGGATCATGCCCGAGGACGAGTGGGAAAGCATCGCGCTGAACTATACCTCGGGCACCACGGGGCGGCCCAAGGGCGTGGTCTATCACCACCGCGGGGCCTATCTGAACGCGATGGGCCAGGTGATTTCCTGGCGCATGGTGCTTTACCCGAAATACCTGACCATCGTGCCGCTGTTCCACTGCAACGGCTGGTGCCACACCTGGATGATGCCGCTGGTGGGCGGCACGGTCGTGTGCTGCCGCGACATCACCGCCAGGAACATCTTCGACGCCATCGCGGACGAGGGCGTGACCCATTTCGGCGGCGCGCCCATCGTTCTGAATATGCTGGTCAATGCCTCGGATGACGAGCGTCGCGACTTCGGCCACGTGGTCGAGGTCTTTACCGCGGGCGCCCCCCCGGCCCCGGTCACGCTGGCCCGGATCGAGCCGATGGGCTTCAACATCACCCATGTCTACGGGCTGACGGAAACCTATGGCCCGGCCACCGAATGCACCTGGGACGCGAAATGGGACCCGCTGGAGGGCGACGACCGCGCCGCGCAGAAGGCCCGCCAGGGGGTCGCCATGCCCTTCATGGAGCCGGTGCAGGTCTGGGACGACGCACATGCCCCGGTGCCGCTGGACGGCAAGACCCAAGGGGAGATCGTGTTCCGCGGCAACGGGGTGATGAAGGGCTATCTGAAGAACCCCCGCGCCACGCGCGAGGCGTTCCAGGGCGGCTATTTCCATTCCGGCGACCTGGCCGTGCAGCATCCCGACACCTACCTGCAGATCGCCGACCGGGCCAAGGACATCATCATCTCGGGCGGCGAGAATGTCAGTTCCGTCGAGGTCGAGGGCGTTCTGATGCGCCATCCCGACGTTCTGCTGTGCGCCGTGGTGGCGAAACCGGACGAGAAATGGGGCGAGGTGCCCTGCGCCTTCGTCGAGCTGAAGGACGGGCACAGCGTCGATGCCGACACGCTGATCGCCTTTGCCCGCGAACGGCTGGCGGGCTTCAAGACGCCAAAGGCGGTGATGTTCCAGGAACTGCCCAAGACCTCGACCGGAAAGATCCAGAAGTTCGAACTGCGCAAGATCGCGAAGGAGATGTGAGCGTGAAAGGGGCGGACCGCGCGGCGAGCGGCGACGGGCAGGCACGGTGGAAAGCGGGCGAGGGCCGCCGCCGATGACGGCGCTCAAGCGGTTTCAACGGCTGGAAAGCCCCGGCGTCTGGCGCGAACATGCCGAGGCCCAGCGGCGCAACGTGATCCTGTCCTTCGGGGATGCCTCGCTGGTGGTGTCCGACACCGCCGAGCGGGTGCTGACGCATTGGTCGCTGGCCGCGCTGGACCGGCAGAACCCCGGCGAGACGCCGGCGCTGTATGCCCCGGGCGCCGACAGCGACGAAACGCTCGAGGTGGACGACGCGCTGATGATCGAGGCGCTGGAAACCGTGCGCAGCGCGGTGGCCCGCAGCCGCCCCCACCCGGGCCGGCTGCGACTGGCGCTGTTCGCCGCCATCGCCGCGGGGATCATGGCGCTGGGGGTATTCTGGCTGCCCGGCGCGCTGGTCCGGCACACCGTGTCGGTCGTGCCGGCGCAGGTGCGGGCCGAGATCGGGCGCGACCTGCTGAGCCGCGTGACGCGGGTGGCGGGCCAGCCCTGCGCGCGGCCGGGCGGCGCACGCGCGCTGGACCGTCTGACCGCGCGGCTGTTGCCGGGCACCGGCACGCGGGTGCTGGTGATGCCCTCGGGCATGCCGCGGGCGGCGCATCTGCCGGGCGGGATCATCCTGCTGCACCGCGCGCTGGTCGAGGATCACGAGGATGCCAGCGCGGTCGCGGGCTTTATCCTGGCCGAGGCCGCCCGCGCCGACCGGACCGATCCGCTGGCGGTTCTGCTGGACGAGGCGGGGGTGCTGGCCACGCTGCGGCTCTTGACCAGCGGCAGCCTGCCCGATGGCGCGCTGGCCGACCATGCCCGCACCGTGCTGGCCGCCCCCCCCGCGCCCCTGCCCGACGCCGCGCTGCTGGCACGCTTCGCCGCGGCGGGCGTGCCCTCGACGCCCTATGCCTATGCGCTGGATGTCTCGGGCGAAAGCGTGCTGGGGCTGATCGAGGCCGACCCGCTGCGCGGCAAGATAGCTGCGCCGCTCTTGTCCGATGGGGATTGGGTGCAGTTGCAGGCGATCTGCGGCGGCTAGGCCATGCCGTGACCCGCGCAGGCAGAAAGACGCCCCATCCGGGGACGGGGCGTTGAAGTCTTGCTGCTCGAAAGGGTTGCTTGCCCTGCTCTTCCTATTTGCGTCGCATCAGGTCGCGGAACCCCGCGCGCCGAAGCCGGGTCTCGGCCCGCGCCAGGTCCTCGGCATCGGCGAAGGGGCCGGCATAGATCACCTCGACCGGGTGCCGCCCGCGCCGGCCCTCGGCGCGGCTGGCCGGCAGGCCCAGCGACCGGATCCTGCGCACCGTCGGTTTCGCCGCCCCCGCGTCGTCGAAAATGCCCACGCGCAGGAAGCGCGGCGCGCGCGCGGCGACCTGGCGGCGCGGCACGGTGTCGGTCCAGACCTGCGCCATCTGCGCATCGCCCTGCGCGGTGCGGGGCCCGCGCCGGGGATTCAGCCGGTCATCGGTCCAGATCGCGCGGTAGCCGCGCGGAACGTGAATGGCCACGGGCGTCAGCGGATCACGGGGCGCCATGGCCCGATGCACCACCGTGGCGCTGGCCGTCCGGCGCGCGGGTTTCGCGGCCGCGGCGGGCGTGGTG